>JBCDFM010000161.1:0-9386 GCA_039178015.1 Pseudomonadota bacterium | reverse complement strand
TTTTCGAGGGACTCACAGTACATGTCCAAACCTAAACCGCCGGTGCAGAGAAAACCATCGGCGACTCTCGCGGCCCGCTCAATCGCTGGTGGGGCCATGCCGCCCAAGAGTACCGCGGGTGCCTTCTCGGGCACGGGCGTGACGCGAACGTCTCCCACTTCAAAACGTTTACCCGTGAAGTTGATTGCCTCCCCTGCCCAACTGCGTCTGAGAATCTCAATACCCTCTTCGATCAAGCTCGGCCGGTGCGACAGTTTGCGGCCAAACTGCTCAAACTCCATCTGCCGATAGCCGATACCTACACCCAGGTCGAAACGCCCACCCGTAAGCAATGATAGTGTTGCCGCATCCTCAGCCACCCGAATAGGGTTGTGCAGGGGCAACAGCATGAGGTTGGTACCTAAGTGCATGCTGTGTGTACGCGCGCCTATGGCACCGGCGACCATCAAGGGTGAGGGTGTGTATCCGTCGTCGCAAAAATGGTGCTCGGTCAGCCAACAGGACTGAAAGCCCTTCGCCTCAGCCTCGCTGATTTGCTGCAGGCGATCCGCATAGAATTGTTCAAAAGGTACGCGCCAGGGCTCGGGATTGCGGAAGTCATACCAAAGACCGTAGTTCACTTTGTTTGTCATCGTTTTATGCTCTTATGCGGTTTAAAAACAGTTTTTCAAAAAGCCGAGTAGCTCAGCGTGATACTTTTCTGACTCTTCGATAAAGGGCGCATGTCCGGACTCAGCGAACTCAACCACGCGAGCGCTAGCATTGTAATTCGCCACTGAGCGACAGACTTCGGGGTCAACCACTTGATCCGCGGCACCCACTGTACTGACAATGGGAATATCCAGAGCCGCAAGCATCTCACGCTGGTCAAGAGGACCGAGTTCAGCCAGGGATTTCGCCGCCCGCGGAGAGGACTCCAGAAACATATCGTACATCCAACGCACGACATCGGGACTGACTTCAGCGGCACACACGCCCTGTGAAAGCGCCGCGAGAAAATTAACGCGATCAGCTGACAGAGCAGCCAGCGTTTCAGCAAGGGCATCATCCGTGCCGCCATGCGTATAATCGGACTTTTGCAAATAGCAGGGGCTGGCAGCACAGGTCAGGAACAAACCTACACAGCGCGCCTGGAGTTGGGTAGCCGCTTCTACCGCGACAGCACCGCCCAGCGACCAGCCATTGAGCACCACACGTGAAAGCTGAAGTTTTTCAACCAAGGCCACCACGTCACCCGCAATCGCGTTAATACCAACGTCGTCAAAGTCTTTGTCTGAGCGACCGCAAGCGCGATGGTCAATGGCGACTACCCGATGCCCAGCATCGATCAAAACATCCAGGGAATAGTCCCAGGCGCGAACGCCAGCGCCCCAGCCGTGAATCAATACGACGGCGTCGGCACCCTTACCGTAGTCTTCAAAGTACACCTTTTTATTATTATCTCTCTCTAGAAAAGCCATGACCCATCCCTCTATTTGGTGAGTAGTCTGACAACATTTGAATCGTAATCCTTAAACAGCGCATCCAGATCTAAGGCATCAGCCTTAACCAACCACTGATACACCGTGCCGAAAATGTAGGCACAATACTGCACGGCAAACTGCTCCGGATCGATATCAGCGTGGATCTCGCCGTCAGCGATGCCCTGACGAACCCAGGTGGCCGCGTCCTTGCGATAAACATCGTGGTGATCTGAAAGACGACTGAGTATCACGGAATCATGACCTAGCGACTCATACCACAGCATATACATCGCACGCATATAGCCCGATTCCAGCTTGAGAAAATCCCGCAGTGCTTTGGCTGCAGCACGAATCGCTTCGATGCCGGTTTTTTCTTCGACATAGGATTGAATATGGGCCTTCCAGCGCCCATCAAACTGCGTGAACAGTTCGTGCAAAAACGCCTCTTTGGAACCAAAGCGGTAATTGGCAAGCCCGCGGCTGTAGCCGGCCAATTCGCCTATCTCTTTCAGTGTGGTTTTCTGCGTGCCATGCTGATTAATCAATTGAATCGCAGCATCGAACATCCGTTGATCAGACAGTGCTGTACGCTCTGCTTGAGTCATGCGCGGCGCTGTTTTTTTATTGGTCTTCTCTTTAACGACGCTCTTGGGGGATTTGCTCACCAGCTTTTTGGCTGTCTTGGTAGTCATACCTAAGTCCTTACTTAAATTCGGTGTAGCCCATATTAACGGACGTAATCCACCGCTAGTTCACCCTTCTCGCGTGCTAGTCGCAGGGACTTCTTATCTATCTTGCCAACACTGGTCAGCGGGATCTCGCTAACAAACGACCAGTACTCGGGTATCCAGAACTTCGCCACACGATCTCGCAAGAATTCCTGCAATTCCTGTGCCGTGAGGGAATGTTCGTTGGGGACAATGACCGCTAATGGCCGCTCCTGCCAGCGCTCATCTGGGGTCGCCACCACGGCCGCCTCTGCTACTTTAGGGTGCGCCAGCAGCTCGTTCTCCAAATCCACTGATGATATCCACTCACCACCCGACTTAATGACATCCTTGGTGCGATCCGTCAGGTGCGTGTAGTAGCGTTCGTCGATGTGCCCAATGTCACCGGTGCGCAGCCAGCCATCCTCGGTAAACGAATCGGGCGACTCGTCGCGGTAATAGCTCCCCGTAATCCAGGTACCTTTGAGCTGCAGTTCACCCACCGACTGACCGTCGTGCGGGAGCTCATCGCCAGTATCGTCTACCACCCGAACCTGCACACCAGGTACCGGTCGCCCGCTTTTGGTGCGCCAGTACAGCTCGCCCTCCGGTTCTGGTGCGCGCGGCGGATGCGACAGCGCGCACATAGGACTGGTTTCTGTCATGCCCCAGCCCTGCAGTACCGACACACCCCAGCGCGTTCTGGCAGTCTCGATCATCACTTCAGGTACCGCGGAGCCGCCGCAGACAATCATCCGAAAGCTGCTCATATCAAGCCCCGCGTCTTCCCCGGCACTGAGAAGATCACCCAGCACCGTCGGTACCATCGCCGTCATTGTCGGCGCTTCAGAGGCAATCATCTTTTTCAAACCCTCAAGTTGTACATGGGGGCCGGGCAACACAAAATCGCTGCCGCTCATCCAGCCGGCGTAGGGAAAACCCCAGGCGTTGGCGTGGAACATGGGCGGTAGCAGCAGAACACGATCGCGCTCGCAGATACCAAAGGTATCCGTTGCTCTGGAGGCAATGGAATGTAAAAAGGTAGTCCGATGACTGTAAACAACACCCTTAGGATGCCCGGTTGTGCCGCTGGTATAGCAGACGGCAGCAGCAGCGGTCTCATCGATTTCAGGCCAATCGAAGCTGTCTGTCTGTCCAGCTACTTCGGTGGCATAGTCGCTCGTATCGATACCGGGCAGCTCATCCGCATCGCCAAACACCACAACATGTTCTACCGTCTTCAGCAGTGGCACGACAGGCGCGAAGATATCCCGCAAGCTTGCGTCCAGAATAATGACCTTGTCTTCGGCGTGATTGATAACGTAGGCAATCTCTTCTGTTGCTAAGCGGATGTTAACGGTGTGCATAATCGCACCCATTGACGGAATCGCGAGATAGGCCTTCATGTGCGCACGATTGTTCCAGCTAAAGGTGCCAACCCGATCACCCGAGGCCACGCCCAAGGACTTGAGTGCATTTGCCAAACGCGACGCATCGGTGGCGACTTCCGCGTAGGTGCTGTGCTGAACTACCTCCCCGTCGAATATTCCGATGGTGCTATTAGGGAACACCCTGGCTCCATACTGCATGATGACTTGCACCGTCATCGGGGTGTGCATCATGGTGCTGTGCATCTGCATTTACCAGTCTCCCTCTCGCGCTAGCTGCGCCTCTCGCAATAAAGCCGGTACATCATATTCCAAGCCTCTAGCGTAAGGCGTATCGACCTTGCCCGCCACGTACAACTCGTATGCTCCCTCGACAATCGCCGCAAGCCGCCAGAAGGAAAAGCACAAATAGTAGTCCAGATGATCCAACGCGAATCCGGTCTTAGCCGACCATCGGTCCGCCAGGTTTTGTCGACTGACGGTGTCAACCTGACGTGTCACCGCCTGGACATGGCGAAAGCCCGGGGGATCAACTTTGCGCGGTCCCCAGAACATCAAAAACAGGCCGAGATCCGCCAGCGGGTCGCCTATGGTTGCCATCTCCCAGTCTATGACCGCTAGTAGTTCGGGTTTATCCGCGTGACAGAGCGTATTGTCCAGATGATAGTCGTTGTGAACGATCCCAATAGGGGAGGATGTTGGCAGGTGATCGAACAACCATTGCCCTAGCGTTTGCAGTTGGGGTAGGTCTCGTACCGGTGCGGCAGCACGCACCTTTAACCAGCGTTCGATCTGGCGTTTGACGAAGTCCTGTGGGTTGCCAAAGTCTTGCAGACCCAGCTCTGACCAGGGAGCTGTTGCGATTGCGGCGAGCGCGTCTGTCAGCTGTTCACCTACGCTATCAATCGCATCCCTACCGCAATAGGCCGCAGGGAGTTTATCGGTAATGGATACGCCATCTATGTAATCGATGAGAGCAAAGGGACGGCCGATCACGCTATCGTCCGGACACCAACCCAAGACAGCCGGCACCGGGGCATGCCCGGAGAGCGCAGACATAACCCGAGCCTCCCTCTCCACGCCGCGATGGGCATTGGGGGAAATTGTCTCAGCCGGTGGCGTGCGCAGAACGAGTTGCCCTTCATCTGTATCCACCAGCAGAGTCACGTTGGAGTTACCACCGCTCAGCTCCCGCACCACTCTCGCGTTTTGGCGATCCAGATGCTCGCTGACCCACGCCGCCAGCCGGGGATACGTGTCAGACACTGCGCTATCCCAGTACGCCGAAGCTGCTCATCAAACCACCATCGACCGGGACAAATGCGCCTGTCATATAGCGCGCTCTTGCAGTCGATTCCACCACTTCAGCAATCTCTTCCGGTTTACCAAAGCGTCCCAGAGGAATTTTCTCGCGCATGGACGCTAACGCTTTATCAGAAAGACCCTGCGTCATGTCTGTTAGAACCAAGCCGGGTATCACGAGATTGACTGTGATGCCTCTCGGCGCAAGCTCAATCGACAGCGCGCGCGTCAGCCCTGCAATACCCGATTTGGACGCCGCATAGGCGGCATCACCGGGGAAGCCGCGAAAGCCAACTACCGCGCCGATATTGACGATAGCGCTACCGTCGGCAAGCCCTGGCGCGGTGGCGCTGATCACGTTTAATGCACCCGTTAAGTTGGTCTCGAGAACCGTTTGCCAGTCTTCCAACGACAAACGATGGATTTTACCGCCGCGATGCGCCCCCGCGTTGTTGACCACAACATCGATTTGACCCCAGGCGGATGTGATCTGAGAGACCACATCATCGACCTGTTCACGCTGCGTGACATCCGCACAGCAGGCAAGACAGTCGTCGCCCAATTGAGCGGCCAATTCCAGGGTTTTTTCGCCCCTCGCGACAATGGCAACCCGGTCACCACAGGACAAGGCACGCTCTACTATCGCCAAGCCAATACCCCGCGAACCGCCCGTTATCAGCCATACCTTTTTGCTACTCATGGTGTCCCTGGAATGTGTTTTTATTTGCTTGTTTGTGTCTAGTAAGTTTAAACTAGGTTATCGCGAAGTCAACCTGAACACACTTTGCGCAATCCGGAAGCAGCCAATTTGCGTTTGCAACCGTATTAATCTGAACAGTTAGCAGAGGAACGGCGTGTGAGTTGGAGCTTTGAAACAGATAGTGAATTCCAGGCCCAGTTAGACTGGATAGATCGCTTTACGCGAGAGGAGATCGAGCCTCTCGACCTGGTATTCAGGGGGCCGGGCGATCCCTGGGACCCTAACTCACCCGCGGCTGCCGCCATGGCACCGTTGAAAGACATCGTCAAGGAAAAGGGCTTGTGGGCATGCCACCTTGGCCCCGAACTCGGCGGCGGTGGGTACGGCCAGGTCAAGCTTGGCTTGATGAATGAAATTTTAGGGCGTAGCCGCTTCGGCCCCAGCGTGTTCGGTTGCCAGGCACCAGATTCTGGCAACGCAGAAATCCTGGCCCACTTCGGTACCGCCGAGCAGAAGGAAACGTTTCTGCAACCGCTGCTCGACGGCAAGATCGCCTCCTGCTACTCCATGACCGAACCACAGGCCGGGGCTGATCCTGCCGAATTTACCTGCACCGCTAGACGTGATGGCGATGAATGGGTCATCAACGGTGAAAAATGGTTTGCCTCGCACGCGCGCTTTTCCGAATTCTTGCTGGTGATGGTTGTCACTAACCCCGACGTACCGATTCATGAGGGTGCGTCAATTATTCTTGTTGAGAAAGATCGCGCGGGCATGAAGATTTTGCGCAACTCCGCCGTTGGTCCCTACGTGGAGCAAGGCGACGGTGTGCACGCGTATATCCGCTTCACCGATTGTCGCGTGCCGGCTGACAATTTGCTGGGCGAGGAAGGACAAGGCTTCTTGGTCGCACAAACCCGTCTCGGCGGCGGTCGCGTTCACCATGCGATGCGCAGCGTCGGCGTGTTAAAGAAAGCCATGGATATGATGTGCGAGCGCGTTCAAAGCCGCGTGACCAAAGGCGAAGCGCTGGCAACAAAACAGCTCACCCAGGAGAAGATAGCCGATAGCTATACGCAGATACTGCAGTACCGTTTACACGTATTGTATACGGCCTGGCTGATCGACAAGCATAAGGAGTACAACCGCGAAGTACGCAAGGAAATAGCGGCTATCAAGTCGGCCACACCGAAAGTGCTGCAGGAAGTGATTTATCGCGCCATGCATTTGCACGGCAGTCTCGGTATGTCAGATGAAGTACCTCTGATGAATATGTGGGCCAACATTCCCGAACTCGGTGTCGTCGACGGACCTTCTGAGGTGCATAAAATCACGGTTGCTCGCACCGTGCTGCGCGACTACAGGCCTTCGGAGGGCTTATTCCCCAGCTACCATACGCCAACACAGCGCGAGGCAGCGATGAAGAAATACGGACACTTTTTAGAGAACACAGACTAAATTAGCGCTATTCTCCGGCTCATCCGGTTGATAGCTTGCTCAACGCACCATCGCAAGGTGCGCACTAGAAACATAACATGAGGTCCAGCGCTATGAACGCCACGCAATCACAGCAAACAGATTACGATGCCATTGTTGTTGGCAGCGGCTTTGCCGGCCTCTGTCTTATCCACTATCTGCGCGAAGCGGGCCTCTCCTTTAAGGTTTTCGATAAGGCCTCAGATATCGGCGGCACCTGGACTTGGAACCGCTACCCCGGCGCCGCTACTGACAGCGAAGGCTACTACTATTGCTTAACCTTCTCGAAAGAGATTCTGCAGGAATGGACCTGGTCGCAGCGCTACCCAGGTTGGGAGGAAACCCATCGCTATATGCATTTTGTTGCGGACAAGTGCGACATGTGGCCCCATATCCAGCTCAACACAGAAATTGTCAGTGCCACGTTTCAAAATGATACCGGCAAGTGGCTGGTGAAAACCGCGGCGGGCGAAGCGTTTACCTGCAAGTATTTTATCAGCGGCATGGGCATGATCTCCGAGCCAAATATTCCTAATCTCAAAGGGCGCGAGAACTTTAAGGGTCCTTGCTTCCACTCTGCGCGTTGGCCACAGGAAGGGCTGGACTATGCAGGCAAACGTGTAGCCATCATTGGTGCCGGCGCTACCACGGTGCAAATGCTGCCCGTGATGGCTGAAACCGCCGGCAGTGTGACGGTATTTCAACGTACGCCCAACTTTGTAATGCCGGCCGTTCAAAAAGAGATGACCCCCGAGTGGGAAAAAGAAATCAAAGACAACTACGATAATATTGTCGATAAGTGCCGCAATCACGTGTTTGGTATGGCCTTCGATAGTCCGGTGGGTCGCGATTTAGCAGACACCCATGAGAGCGACGTGCAACGCATTTTTGAAGAACACTGGCCTCGGGGCAGCTTCCGTTTCGTGTTTGAAACCTTTGACGATCTGCTCACTAATGCAGAGTCAAACAAGGCCGCCGCCGATTTCATCATCGGCAAAATGAAAGAGATTGTGAAGGACCCCGACGTGGCAGAGTTGCTAACGCCTAAAGGCTATCCCTTATTCGCAAAAAGGCCGCCGCTTGATCATGGCTTTTATGAGGCATTCAACCGCGATAATGTGCACCTAATCGATATCAAGGACGCCGAGCCTATTGTTGAAATAACCGAAACAGGCATTCGCACCACAAAAGACCACTACGAGTTTGACATTATCGTGTTGGCTACAGGATTCAAGGCTTATACCGGCGGTGTCGAGGCGGTGGATATTCGCGGTCGCAGCGGTGCGCCTTTGAAAGATAAATGGAAATCAGAATCGAAATCGATCATGGGAGTTTGCGTTGCTGACTACCCCAACTTCTTCACAGTAACCGGGCCGCAAGCACCTTTCGCAAACCTGCCGACATCGATAGAACAGAACGCGATTTGGATCACCGACTGTATCAAGAAGATGGAAGACGAAGGCTACGATGTCTGTTCGCCGCTAGCGCAAGCAGAGGACGCCTGGTCAGAGCATACCGAAGAAATTCACAACCAGACGCTGATGGCCGAAGGCCACAAAGTCAACTCGTGGATGATGGGCGCCAATATCGAGAACAAGAAGCCGCGGGTGCTCATCTATTTCGGCGGAGCCAATGTGTATTACGACAAACTGCGAGAGTCCGCCGATGCCGGATTCCCCGAGCTAGAGTTCGATAAGCTCGCGTCTTGAAATGGCCTGCGCTTGGGTTTGCTAAAAGCGCTTAGCTTTCCAAGCCGCTCTTTCCTGCTTCACGGATGATCGGTGCATACTCGGCAAAGTTCTGCTCTCCTACGGTAGCGCCAATAGTCATGCCGGCATCTGTCGTCAGGGTGTGCCCGGTGGTATAGCCCGATTCATCACTGGCTAGCCACAGGGCTGCATTGGCAACGTCCTCTGCCAGCCCAGGCCTACCAACCAATGGGGACACCTCGGCCAAGGCCGCTTTCGCGCCTTCAATATCAGTGGGATCGCCGGTTAACACAGCAGCCACCATAGGCGTTGCCATACTGGCCGCTGCAATAGTATTGACCCGGATACCGCTGTGACACAGCTCCGTAGCAATGTTCTTGGTCAGCCCCACCACCGCGTGTTTGGCCGCGGCGTAGGCGTGCGGCCCCAATCCGCCCTGCACACCGGCTGTACTCGCCATGCTGATAATCGAACCCGATCGATTCGGTAACATCACCCGGGCTGCATGCTTGAATGTGTAAAAAGTACCGTGCAGCAATACATCGATACTGAATAGCCAGTCCGGTGTTGGTGTCGTTGCAATAGGGCCTACGGATCCGACGATCCCTGCGCTGTGAAAGACAATATCCAGTGTGCCGAAG
>JBCDFM010000160.1:0-9498 GCA_039178015.1 Pseudomonadota bacterium | reverse complement strand
CTTTCAATCTCCTCCAGGCTTACCTGTCGACTGCGTCGAAAATCCGCTTGCAGCATGTCATCCACCTTGGCGGCGAATATCTTATCGTGAACGAGTAACGTCAGTTCAAAGTTCAATCGAAACGAGCGGTTGTCGAAATTCGCGGTACCGATTCCAGAAACGCTGTCGTCCATGAGCAATACTTTCTGGTGCATGAACCCACCCTGATAGCGATACACTTTCACACCCGCCGGCAAGAGGTCCTTGGTGTGTGCCCAGTTCGCCATGGCAACAACAGGCCCATCGGGTTCATCTGGTATCAGCACTCTAACGTCCACACCACGCAAAGCTGCTAGCTGAAGCGCGGACACGATGCCGTGATCAGGCACAAAATAGGGACTCGCAATCCATATCCGCTGATTAGCTGCCACAATGGCCTGGTGATACATCAAGCCCGCTTCTTCGAATTCGCTGGCCGGGTCGGAGGGAAATACCAACACGGTACTATCTCCTTTTTTGGGCGGGTGGAACTGCCAGTCGATGTTCATGGGGCAGCGCATCGCCCACCGCCAGTCAGTGGCAAAAGCCAAAACCGCACCCAATACAGCTGGGCCTTCTACGCGCGTATGTGTATCCCGCCAGTGGCCTATCCGCCTGTCCAGACCCAGGTATTCGTCACCAACATTGTGGCCGCCGATCCAGGCGTATTTGCCGTCCACCACCACATTTTTACGATGATTACGAAAGTTAAGCTGAAAACGATTGCGGCGTCCCTGCGTGGTATTAAACGGTGCGACTTTGACCCCTGATGCCTGCAGCTCTTTGTACATAGCCGTATTTGCCAGGCTGCGACTACCGATCTCATCGTATAACAGAAACACGTCAACACCTGACTCCGCCTTGGCAGACAAGATTTTGCAGAGCCTGTGACCCAGATCGTCTTCACGGATAATGTAAAACTGGAACAGAATAAACTGCTCTGCCTCCGCTAGCCCCGCCATTAGGCTGTCAAAGGTTTGTTGGCCATTGATCAATAAGTCAACGTGATTGCCGGTAGTGGCTGGCATTCTTGCCAGTACGAAGAGGCTGGCATACAGAGGCGCATCATCTGCCACCGGTACGATGTGCGATTCGATCAAACCGCTGGTCTGTTGAATCAGCGCCAGCGACTCCTGCTCGATCTCGTCGCGCTGATCCAGATAACCATCGAAGCGGTTGCGACCAAAGATCAAGTATAAGGGTAAAGTGACATAGGGTAGGGTGATCAGCGAGATCGTCCAGGCGATTGCACCCTGGGAAGTCCGGGCTTTTACGATGGCTTCGAGGGCCGATGCGATCGCCGCAATGTACAGCAGCAAGAACAAAATGGCGACAGCGGTGGTCATTAGTGTTCCGTCCATGGCGCGAGTCTATCAAGAAGCACCAGGAGGCAACATCGCTTGAGATTTCGCTATCGGCTTGTGAGTTTGTTCGCCAGCGCCATGCCAATCAACATCATTACCACAAAGATGCCCGTTTTATGATCGAGATAACCCAGCGCAGCCATCGCCGGTCCCGGGCAGTATCCGTAGATACCCCAACCAATACCGAAGATTGCAGCCCCCAAAAGCAGCCGGCCATCTATCAGTGTGGATTTGGGTAGCGTGAAGCGCCTATTTAAAACAGGCCGCTGCATTCGCAGAACAATTTGAAATCCGACTAAGCTGACCAGTACAGCGCCAGCCATCACAAAACCCAACGTCGGGTTCCATGGTCCTGCGATGTCGAGAAAGCCGAGAACGACTGCTGTATTGGTCATACCAGACATGGCCAGACCGGCACCAAAGATCAGACCGCACACTAAACCGACAAAGGCTTTCATGACAGATACCCCGGCAGTACATGGCGAATTAGGTAGACCGTACCAATCCCGGTCCCCAGGAATATCAAGGTCGCTACCAGTGAACGTGGTGAAAGTCTACCAATGCCACAGACGCCATGGCCGCTGGTACAGCCACTGCCTAACTTCACTCCAAAGCCCACCAGTAAGCCACCTGCTGCTGCATGCCAGCCGCTGAGTGCGCTGATGGCTGGATAGGGCACGTGGCTGATGAAGTGATACGCGACGGGCGCGATAATTAGGCCAATCAAGAACGTCCAGCGCCAGAGGTTGTCGGGTTCTGCGCTAATCGCATCCCAGATGATGCCGCTGATGCCGGCCATTTTGCCCAACAACAGTAGAAGAATCACAGCCGCAAGGCCAATCACCAGCCCGCCTATTATGGGTATTGTATATGCTGTCATGTCGTCCCTCCGCGGCGGCATTATAGCCCTCAAAGCCTGCGGTCGCGATTGCTTTGGGGTAATCTTTGATCGGCGGTACGAGATGGCTGCATTGGCACAATGTCAGCAATGAAGGTGGAGGTCATTCGAGATAATCATCTCGCAGCTGACGACCTGCGAAGCCATATGCGATCGCACGCCAGATGTAGCAGTGAATAGGTGTGAGCTTCAGGCTATGGGTTCGATTTCACCAGGCGAAACGTGCTGGAGGAATGCGCATCCCGTCCCAGTGAAGTTAAGGCAAACGCTGAATAAGGAGGGCTAATGGCTATTGAGATTCAACGAGCTCGATCTCGTACTCGTACTCATCATCGCCCTTGCGCGTGACCACCGTCACTGTATCACCCGCGGAAAATCGCTCTAAGGCGTCGAAATAGTCGTTGTTACTGCGTATGGGAGTATCCTCAATCGCAATAATGATATCGCCGAGTGCGACCTCGCCACGTGGCCCTCTAAAGGCTCCTGTCATGCCCGCATCGGCGGCAGGCATATCAGGAAAAGTTCGCACGACAGGAACGCCTTCTATTCGAAAGCGTCGAATCCAGCGATCACTGGCCAGTTCCACACCGATCACGGGGCGTAAAATACGGCCGTAGCTGATGAGCTGAGGCACAACCTCTTTGACCGTATTGACGGGTATCGCAAAACCAATTCCGGCGCTGGCCCCGCTGGGGCTGTATATGGCGGTATTGACTCCGATCAGTTGGCCTAGTGAGTTCAATAGTGGCCCGCCTGAATTGCCCGGGTTGATTGCTGCGTCGGTCTGAATCACACCACGAATCCGTCGATTGTCCGGCGCTCTGATTTCTCTACCCAAGGCGCTGACAATACCGGTAGTCAAGGTGGTGTCCAGACCAAACGGATTGCCGATAGCCAGCACTTTGCGGCCCACAGTGAGCTCCGATGAGTCACCCAAAGGCAGCGTTTTCAGATCATCAGGTGGTTCCTGTATGCGCAAAACCGCCAGGTCCTTTGCCGGGGCCACTCCTATTACTTCAGCCTCGTACTCTGAGCGATCCTGCAAGGTAACGGTGAGTCGATGAGCACCGGCAATTACGTGAAAGTTCGTTACGATTAGACCGCTGTCATCCCAGATAAAGCCCGTGCCTGCACCTTGTGGAATTTCCTGAATATTCAGCGTTAACAAATGCCTACGCAGTGCGGTGTTAGTGACGTAGACGACAGAAGGGCTGGCCTTGCCAAAGATCTCGGTGCTATTGGCCTCGTCATCCGTGGCAAAGCTGAGATAGTCGACTTTTTCAGCGCTATTCGCGGAGCAACAGAGCAGCAGCGGGAGGCAATAACGCGCAAGGTATTTACAACACATGGCTATGCGCACCTTACTGCGGCTGCAGCCTCTGAGTAAACGCCTTGATGCGTTTTGCATTGGCACCAAAATCGCCGATGCCTACCCGAGAGACGGAGCGTAGATCCACCTCAGTGCCGTTGGCGAGGGGTCGTAATCGTATAACGATATCGTCTTTAAAGCCCATCAGCATGGTGGTGTCTACCGCTTCAATGATGCCTGCATTGCGATCCTGCAGATAAATCTCCCAGCCGAGATCAGTGGCGGCTCTGATACTCTCGTCGAATACACTTTCCATAGGCTCCATGACTATCAGGGTTTCGAGTTCCGGGTAGCCCTCAGCTTGTAAAAGAAAGGTTTCCGATGCAGTCTCCAGTGTATTGCTGGTGGGGCCACGGCGTCCTTGTGCGGCCACGAATTGCGGCTGATCCTGCAAATTCGTGGTGATGTCATGTATGCGTGGGTAGTTGCCGGCCTGTAGCATGGTAATCACGATCAGCGCCCCGGGTATGCAGTACAGTGCTCGCAGCGCGATCGCTTTGCGCCAGGAGACAAAGCGTGGCAGTAACATCAGAATCACGGCCATTGCCAGCACCAGGGCAGCGGCAAGGCTGCTTAACGCCAACAACACCAAACCCTGTTGCCAGGCGCCTGACCGCACCGTGAGTATCGCAAGCGGGAGTACTACCAGCAAAGCGATCGCGATGTAGCCCAGCCAATTCACCAGTGTCGGGGTTTGAGAGGTCTGATTCATAGCATGCTCCTGTCGCGGTTACGGCGCGCAAGGGCGAAGAATACCTGCAAACAAAAAACCTGGCGAGGTCGACGCGGCTTCCTCGAAATCATAATCTCAGGTCATGCGCCATGCAGTGCAGTTGACATTCTGACCGAGCCTGTGCAGCCAAAGGCCGGGCCAGTAGGAAACTGCGCCCGGTTGTTTGTTAACTTCGATCTTAGAGCCAGCGCGCGACTAGTCTTGAGAATGCGACGACTAGCCAGGCTGTGACAGTGCTCTGATGCGATCCTCTAATGGAGGATGAGACCGGAACAAGCTTGAGAAACCTTCCTTTAGCTGTTCACTAATACCGAAGGCAGTCAATTCACCCGGCAGGTCCTGTGGCAGCCCTTGCTCTTGTCGCAGTCGATCTAGCGCGGCAATCATATGCGCATTAGTCGTAAGGCTTGCACCGGCAGCATCCGCGCGATACTCACGTCGGCGGGAGAACCAGAATACGATCATGCTTGCCAAGAAACCCAAGATCAACTCGGCCACAATTGTCACCACATAATAGCCGATTCCAAAGCCTCGCTCTGTTTTGAACACTACTCTGTCAACGGTATGGCCGATAATACGTGCGAGGAACATCACAAACGTGTTTACCACTCCCTGGATAAGTGTCAGGGTGATCATATCGCCGTTGGCGACATGACCGATTTCGTGTGCCATGACGGCCCGGACCTCTTCTGGGCGGAAGCGCTGTAGCATTCCAGCGCTGACCGCCACCAAGGCATCATTGCGATTCCAGCCCGTCGCGAAGGCGTTGGACGCCTGAGAGGGGAAAATACCCACCTCCGGCATGCCAACTCCAGCTTCTTCGGCCAGCTCTTTTACGGTATCTAGTAACCATTGCTCCTGCCGGTTGGAGGGTTGTTCAATGACCTGCGTGCCAGTGCTGCGTTTTGCCATCCATTTGGACAAAAACAATGAAATAAAAGATCCGCCGAATCCAAACAGTGCGCAGAAAATGAGTAGGGAACTGAGATTCAAGTCAACGCCGTTGGCCGCCAGGATACCTTGCAAGCCAAGCAGGTTAAAAACAATGCTCACCAGCACTAAAACGGCGAGGTTGGTACCCAAAAACAGTAAAATTCTCATGGCTCGCTGTGACCTCTCAGCATGCGGTTAGGGCGCATGGGCGCTTCGATTAATAAGATATGGTGTTCAATAACCTGATTTCAAGTAGGGTCAAGCGCGGCGTTATCGGACCGCGCTAGCTGATCGCGCGCTGATGGTGCCCGTCGTCGGAAGCTTCAGCGGGAGAGGGGCCATCATGTGGAGTAGAACCACCTTCCTCAGTTGGAAGAGCTTGGGCCGTTTCTATCTCGATAGCTGGATCAATAGGAAGTGGAATCTGGCTTGGCTCGATGATCGGCTCACCACGCTCGCTGAGCTGTACCGTTACGACGTTGCCGCGCAATTCAAAGTCTTTAGAACTTAGCTCGAACAGAATATTCACTGCTTCATCTTTGTGCGTTGTTTTCAGCACAAGCCGGGGTTGTGAGCCGTCCACCCAGCACTTGCTTTTACCCCAGTAATGGCCCAGTTGATTCTGCACTACAAAGACGTCCGTCATATTCTATTTCGCTGAAGAATGGTGGGGCGAAAGTGTAAGCATTTGCGGTTTGACTCGCTAGTGGTCTTTTCGTGACCTATGCGTCTATTCAACTTAAGAGTACATCCTTCGCCTGGTTAATCTTCGCAGCCAGGTAGTCGTTGCCGCCTCGGTCGGGATGCAATTTTTGCATCAAAGAGCGATGTGCAGCAATGATGTCGTCCCTAGTGGCGTCTTCGTCCAGCCCCAAAATTTTGAGCGCCTCCTGTCGATCCAAAGTACCCGAGCCCTGCCCTGTAGAGTGTGTGTCGCCAAACGGCCCCTCTCCAGGAAAGCGTTGCTGCATATAGCTATCCAGCAGACGCGCGGAGTCGTCGTCCTCCAGACGACAGTAGTACATGAAATCGTCCAGTTGCTCTCGGCTCATGTCGGCCAGTCGCCAGCCCTTGAATTTTCCACTGAGCACTTCGCCTTCAAGATCGCCGCTTTCATGCGCCAGTTGCATGCGCAGCAGGCTGGTTTCTACCGTCGAGCTTTGTCCGCTGCCGGACCCCGCTTGCGATACCTTGGAGGCCAGCATAGGAAAGTAGCGGATCAATAGCGGCAGCATAGAGCGCGCTAACACCAGCAGGCCAGTGGCGGCGATACCCAGCCAGTGCATCTTGCCTGTGATGGTCAGCACCAGCACGATACCAACTGCGACTGCCAGCCCCAGCTTGATGTACTCGCCGCGCCGCAAATGCGGCGGTACGGTTTGTGTACGCCTGTAAAGAATGTACAAAACGAGGATAATCGCCAGAACAAGTAACAGTCGCGGCACGGCAGTCTCAGGGTTTCAGTTGTTTGAGCAGGAGTCTAGCACTGTCGCCGGTGCTTTTTTCAAGTGCAGCGCGACCGCCACTTGCATACTTTGCGACTGCCCCTAACAGCGCGGCGAGTGCGCTGGCGCTATTGCTGTTGAAGCGAGCATATGCACCGTTGCTGAGTCTGGCCATGCTGCGGAACGTCGTTTCTACGAAGCGCTCTTCTCCCTCCTGGAAGACAAAAAGTGGCAGTTTGAGTATGCCGCATTGGCCGGCTAGATCGCATAGCGTGTCGGGATTTTCTTCCACGGCGTCACCGACGAAAACCGCAGCGCGCACTGGCTGCTTGCGATGCTCTGCTTGAGCGTGCCGCAGTAGACGAGCGATCTGAGTGTGTCCACCCTCGCAGCGAACGCTGCCCATCAGACGAGATAACTGCTCGCTATCCGACAACCAGGGGCTGGCAAAAAACCCGTGAAAACCGCGGTAATACACCAACTGTACCGACAACGAGGCCACTTTGCCCGTAGCATGAAACATTTCTTGCTGCACGTGGCTTGCGCGATCCCAAGTAGGCTGTCGGCTGGCCGTTGCGTCCATAGCAAATAACAGCCGTGGATTGCGAGCGACAAACTCGGTGATATTTTTGCTTTTCTCCAGGAACCGATCTATGTCGCGACTTGAAGATCGCTGTGTAGGGGTTTTTGGCATGTGGCGAGCGCCAGTGTATTACCTCAACTGACGGCTTCACCCTCGATTGCGCCAATTGCCTGAAGTTTTTCTAGGTAGTGTCGGCGAGTTGCCAGCTCGGCGATGGCCTCCCGCAGCTCTTCCTTACTGACCTGCTCGATATCGTTGTTCTTCACCAACTCCCACAATTTGCGGCTGCTGAGCTCGCTGGGATCAAAATCTAGTCTGTTCATACTGCTACCGTTGCTTTCTTTACCGGCTCTGTTGCCGGACTCTTTCGTTTCTCAAATTTCGTCGTTGATCTGTCTAATGTTAAACTGTCATTGTGACAGTAAAATTTCGGTTTGTCGCCGTTGTCTCGTCGTCAAACACGAGCTTACAAGGTTTTCTACGCACGTTCTAAGCGATTCAGTTTAATCCGTGAACAGTGCACGCCACACTGTTGGCCCGATCTGCGTTTCTACTGACTCCGCGCTATACTTACGCTATGAGCCTATTCGATCTTTTATCAAAGCAGAAGTTGCCGAGCGCCGAGGATGCGCTACCTGGCCGGAAACAGTCCATGCCGGTGCCGGCTACACATTTTGTTAATGGCGCTCCACTTGAGGGGCCGTTTGCGGAACATCTTCAGCTTGCCATGTTTGGTATGGGCTGCTTTTGGGGCGTCGAGCGTATTTTCTGGCAGCTGGAGGGCGTGTACACCACAGCGGTAGGATATGCCGCTGGCTATACACCGAACCCGAGCTACCAAGAAGTATGCACTGGTCAAACCGGTCACAACGAAGTGGTGTTGGTGGTATTCGACCCAAATGTCATCTCCTATGATAAGCTCCTCAAGCATTTCTGGGAGGGGCACGATCCCACCCAGGGAATGCGTCAAGGCAATGACCGAGGCACCCAGTATCGCTCCGGTATATACACCTTTGACGATACGCAGTTACAGCAGGCCAAAGCGTCGCAGAACGCATTCCAGAAAGCGCTAGATAAGAGTGGTTATGGCGCTATCACTACTGAGATTTTGCCGGCTCCGACGTTTTTTTACGCCGAAGAATATCACCAGCAGTATCTCGCGAAGAATCCGGGAGGATACTGCGGCCTGGGCGGTACCGGCGTTAGTTGCCCGGCGGGTGTGCTGCAGCAGCAGGCCTAGCGCGCTGATTTAGAAAGGCCCTGTGCGGGAGCGTGGATTGCCGCACTGATCAAGCGCTAGCGGGCAGGTTCATGCCCGGGTCTATCCGTCTGCGCTGTCCTATAGGCAATCTTGCACTCTTTGAATTGAAGGTCTAGCGTGATCGGCTTTACAGGGCATTAAACGAGCGGGACTTTTGCCAGCAGTGTGGCAGCTGCCCTCAGATGCGTGCCGACTGTTGCAACTCTCTGACGACCTTTTCAAAGCTATTCATCGTCATATTGCGCCACTGCTGATAATCCATCAATTGGCCAATCACGTGGTGACGCAGGCTGACATAGCCGTGCAGAGTCGCCCAGATCCTTAGCGCTGCGCGCTGCTTGCTTCCTGGACTTGCATCCGACGGAAGCAGTGCTGATACATGCCTCACCAGCACATCGAATGCTTCGTTTGCTGCCTGTTGAGCCTCGGCAGAAGGTAGATATTGAGAGCCGGTTTCACCGAAGATTAATCGATAGTGACCCTCATTATAGTGAGCGATATCGAGATATCGCTCACCACTTTCTATGGCGGCGGTAGCAGGGTCGCCCCTGTCGGGCACGGACTCCATGGCCTGTCGTACCAGCGAAAAGCCCTCTATGTACAGGGCATCCAACACACCCTGTTTGTTATCGAAATGACTATAGATTGCAATCGTCGATAAGCCCGCATCTTGGGCAATCGACCGTACGCTAAGACCGGCTAAACCTTTATCGAGCAGGATGGTGGAAGCCGCTCGTAGGATTCTATCTTTATTTGATGTCTCGCTCATGTTGACAGCATAGCATAACGACGTTATGATTACCATAACGCTGTTATGTGAAGTCTCCTTGCGATGTTTCTACGGCACGAACAGTTAGCAGGATACGTCAATAGGGACTCAAAAGCTCAAAAGCT
>JBCDFM010000159.1:0-9499 GCA_039178015.1 Pseudomonadota bacterium | reverse complement strand
GCCCAGGGCCAGCGAGGTGATCTACGCGGCGGGGCCGGGTGTACTCACCCCACACCTGAATTCTCTGCACTATGAACATGCTGACACTTCGCTCTGGCCAATCGGCCCGGGGCGGACATCAGCTGAACGTCGCTCTGACTAACAGTCACAACGGTCTACGTGAAACAGTGGTGGTCAAAGACCAGAGACGACCCGCGAGCAAACTGCTCGACGAGGGCGAAGGTACGCTGCAGCGTTATGAGAAAGTTCTCTGGCCTAACGACCGTGCTGACTCAACGCCGTAAATCGACCTGCTACCTGAGCTTTAGCCAGTGCGAGGCTAGCGGCCGCCAGATCCTGCATTCCCATACCTGTGCTGTCGAAGAGAGTGATTTGTTCATCTGACATGCGTCCGGGATGACTGCCGCTAATGACCTGGCCAAGTGGAGTAATATCTTCTTCTTCCATCAAGCCAGCACCTACAGCATGCTGACACTCTCCCAGTAGTGCATTCTGGTCAGGAGAATCACCAAAAACAGCGGCGCCCGCAAACAGCGCTGCTTCCAGCTCCTGCTTACCCACTGTATCCGTTCCTATACACACAATATGCGTGCCCGGACGAATCCACTCCCGCTGGACGTAAGCTTCAAAGGACAGCGCCACGGCAAGCAGTACATCACTCCTTCGGCACAATTCCTCTATGGCCACTATCTCGATATCCACGTCAAGGTCGATCAAGACCTCGCGTAGCCGATTCGCGGCACCCGAGGCTCGCTCTGGCAGCAACAAATGCTTGAAAGACCGCTCTTTTACAACGGCGCGGATCTGTGCCTCAGCTTGCCCGCCATTTGCTGTTATGCCCAGCGTGTCGACTTCAGTCCGCGCGAGATATCTTACCGAGAGCGCACTGGCCGAAGCTGTTCGCAAAGCAGTCAAATGGGTACCGCAAACCAGAGCCGCCGGGGCACCACTCTCGGGATCAAACAACATGATAGTTGACTGATGATTCGGAACACCTCGCGATCTGTTACCGGGCCAAAGACCTCCCGACTTGAGCCCCAGAGCCGGGCCGGCACGATCAAATCCAGACTTGAAGCCAAAGATCGCATCACAATACTCCAGCCTCCGTCTAACCACATCGAAATTAAAGGCTTCTCCTGTGGCAAGACGATAAAAGCACGCTTCGATGGCTGCGTTTACATCGCTCTGAGTGACGGTGGCAGCCACATCGTCCTCAGACAGGAAAAAGATTTTCCCTGCGCTGAGTTCAGGCCGGGGTAAATCTAAACCGATAGTAGGTTCTTGGTTTACGGTTTGCTCAGTGCTCACAATCCGGGTTTCATCCTCTAAGGTAACTCGCCAAAATGCGATCTGACGCGCACAGCTATCGTCGCCAGTTTCGCAGTTTCAGGGATTCGTTATTGTCGTCTATCTTTACGCAAAGATAAAGCAATAACCGTACAGTGTGCGCATTGTGTGAACTCAGTTTGCCTCAATCTACAATCAATAGAGCAGATCGATAGATATGTCTTGTGGAAGTATATTTCTATATCAAGTTATATGCCATAGAGTTATTAAAGACTAACACAGTATCAGCCTAGCTATTTTTCTTGGGGAAGAATTCCTGGTCAATTGCATGCAATCAGCAGCCACTCCACTAAAAAATTCGTTGATATAGCGTAGGGAGCGACAGACCGGTTCGTGCCAAGCCTCTTACCTTGGGGGCGGCTTGAGCCAACTCAACATTCAATGATGCTGACTGGCACTTCGACCACGTTTACCGCAAGGCCTCCGCGGGCCGTCTCCTTATACTTGTCCTGCATATCCCGCCCGGTGTCGCGCATGGTCTTGATGACCTGGTCCAGGGAAACGTAGTGCTTGCCGTCACCGCGCAGGGCCATCCGGGCAGCGTTGATCGCCTTAACCGAGGCCATGGCATTGCGTTCGATACAGGGTACTTGAACCAGGCCACCTATGGGATCGCAGGTCAGGCCCAGGTTATGCTCCATGGCAATCTCTGCGGCATTTTCCACCTGTTCCGGTGTCCCCCCCAGGGCATCGGCGAGGGCACCAGCGGCCATGGAACAGGCAGAACCAACTTCTCCCTGGCAGCCTACTTCCGCGCCACTGATTGAAGCATTCGTCTTGTAAAGAATACCGATCGCTGCCGCGGTCAAAAGGAATCGGCAGATATCGTCTTCGGTGGATCCCTCGCAAAAGTCCATGTAGTAGCGGAGCACGGCGGGAATAATGCCCGCAGCGCCATTGGTCGGAGCGGTCACGATGCGGCCGCCAGCAGCGTTCTCCTCGTTAACCGCGAGCGCATAAAGGCTGACCCAGTCTAGGGTCACCAGGCTGTTATCTGCCAGAGATCCCAGTCCACCCTTTAACTGCCGGTAGAGTTGTGCCGCGCGCCGCTTGACCTTGAGACCTCCCGGCATCACACCTTCCTGGCGACAACCCTTGTCAATACAATCACGCATAACCTGCCAGAGGCCCAACAGCCCCTCACGCACCTCGGCCTCAGTACGCCAGGACTTCTCGTTCTCCATCATTAGGGCACTGATGGAAAGCCCACTCTTGCCACATTGTTGCAGCAGCTCTTCCGCGCTACTGAAGGGCCAGGGTAAAACGGTGGGGTCAGCCACCAGGACATCGCCACTCTCGGCGGATTCGTCCACGACAAAACCACCCCCGACTGAATAGAACACCTTCTTGTAGAGTTCCGTACCATCGTCTGCATAGGCGGTAAACCGCATACCATTAGAATGAAACGGCAGCGACTCGCTGCGATGCATAACGAGGTCATCGCGGTAGCTGAAAGATATTGTTCTGCGACCGAGCAGCTTGAGCTCGCCGTTTTCGCGGGCGTGGGCAACACGATCCGCAATGGTCTCCACAGCTACTCGCTCAGGTGTCTCACCCAGCAGACCGAGAATCACCGCCTTGGGCGATCCGTGCCCGGCACCGGTCGCACCCAGTGAACCGTATAGCTCGGCACACACCCTGCTGCACTGTTCAAGGAGCTGGCTCTCGCCCAGCCTAAGCACAAACAGGCGCGCGGCTTTCATCGGACCCACGGTATGCGAGCTGGAAGGTCCGATTCCAACCTTGAACAGGTCGAACGCACTGATTGACATGGGACGCAGCCCTCCCTGGTCCAGTCATGACGCGGCAGTTTAGTACGCGCGAATCATATACAGTGGATTGAAGGTGACAAGCTGTCCAGGTAGGACCGCCTCCTGAACTTGCTCATCGCGGCAATTCAAAGTGCGCTTTTCGGGAGAGGCGCACAGCAAATCCATTTTTGCTCGCACCTCGAAGTCGAAATAATTGCTTCACGTAAAGTTAGATTGGCGGACACAATCCTTGAACGCCGGTTAGATTGGTGCACAACCTACGCATGTCTCGATGGTGATTTCACCTACTGCTCACGTCCAGATGACGACTTAAACGCATAGCGAACCGGCAGTGACTTCAGGCCACCGACAAACACCGCTTCCACCCACTTTGGATCCCCTGCCAGTTCAATCCAGTCCAGCCGAGACATAAGCTCTTTGTAAAAGATGGCGACCTCCAGAATCGCCAGGTGCTGGCCCAGACACATGTGGCCACCGTAGCCAAAGGCGAGCTGTTTTCGATTGTCGCGTTCGATGTCGAATAGGTTCGGTCTATCGATCGCGCGTTCGTCGCGATTGGCGGCGGGGTACCATATGGCGAGGTGCTCGCCCGCCCTCAGGGTTTGGCCGTGGAACTGAACATCTTCGGTGCAGGTTCGCATCATGTGTCGTATGGGTGACACCCAGCGTATCATTTCCTTCGCGGCACTGGTGCTCAACTGCGGGTTGTCTTGCAGCTTCTGAAACTGCTCTGGAAAGTCCAGCAGCGCCTTGAGTCCGCCGGCCGTGGTGGCCGATGTCGTATCGTGCCCGCCCGTTGCCGTAAGGATAAAGTAGCTGATCAGATCCAGTTCTTCCAAACGCTCGCCGTCGACCATCGCATTCGCCAGTACCGAGGCGAGATCGTCGGTCGGATTCTGCCGGCGATCTTCCACAACACCTTTGAAGTAGGTGAATAAATCCAACAGGACACCCATGGTGTCGTTCATTTCGGCACCACGCCCCTGATCGGGGTCCTGGCTACCGAGCAGTTCCTGGGTGAGCTTGAGCATCATGCCTTCTTCTTCCTCTGCAACGCCCAGGATCGACATGATGACCCGAAGTGGGTAAAGCAGCGCGATGTCTTTCACGAAATCACACTCGCCACCCATGGCCTCCATTTTGTCAACAAACTGCACAGCGATGTCTTCCACCATCGGAGTGAGTTTGGCGACCGGTGTCGGTTTGAACCAATCACGGGTGACTCCCCGCAACTTGCGGTGTTTGGGATTGTCCATATGGATCAGCGTTTCCACGCCATTGCGTGTGCCAAACTGATCCAGCAACATCTGCTCAAATTCACGCCTTACGATGATCGTACGCGGATTATTGATGAACAGGTCGTTGTGCGTGCTGACGTACTTGATGTCTTCGTGACGCGTCAGGACCCAAAACGGCTCGTAGTGCGGGTGGTCGAAGTAGGCCAGCGGCGTTTCGCTTCTGAGTTGTTCAAACAGGGCATGCATGGTGGTCTCATTGCCCATGATCTTGGGGTCAACCAGGTCGTGCGTCCGGCTCATGACAGTACTCCCTTGGCAGGCGTTAACCGGCAGAGTCTGGGCTTGTAAGTTCGCGCCATATTGTGAATTCGCAACAGTTTATGCTCCATTCCGCCAACGTGACGGGCGTAGGTATCGTCGCCACTCTCGTAGTATCAGTGATTACTTATTATCATATATCTTTATGAAAAGATAAAGTAGTAACCACACATTGCGTCCAACTTATGAGTACGGTTCTTACAACTTCATTAACTCCGAAGCTCGGAAATGGATACTTCAAACGGAAGTATATTTCGATGTGAAGTTGGTAGAATAAAGCCGTAAAGCCGCAAGATTCTGATTCATTGCCGTGACAGCTATCGAATCCTGCGAACTAACAGGCTACGCCGATCCAACCTCAGGGCGAATAATAAGTCGGCGATCCAGGCCCCACGGGCAGATCCAATCCAAACACCCAAAGCAAAAAGAACGAGGACCAGGTTAGGAGGAAGAAAATCGTATAAGGCAGCATCATCGCGATTAAGGTACCCACGCCTAAGTTTTTATCGTAGCGCGTCGCCCAAGCCAGGATAAGCCCGAAGTAGCTCATCATCGGCGTAATGATATTTGTGGCCGAGTCACCGATTCGATACGCCGCTTGAATCGCTTCTGGTGCATACCCGGTTAACATCAGCATGGGCACAAAAATCGGTGCGGTCACAGCCCACTGCGCTGACGCAGATCCAAGTGAAAGATTGATCACCGCGCATATCAAAATAAAAAAAATAAAGATGGCCGGCCCCGTCATACCGCTTTCTTTTAAAAACTCGGCCCCCGTTACAGCCGTAATTGCTCCTAGATTGGTCCACGCAAAAAAGGCGACAAACTGCGCTGCGAAAAATACCAGCACGATATACAGGCCCAGAGCCGAGAGGGCCGCCGCCATCGCATCGATCACATCGCGGTCGGTTTTCATCGTCCCCACTCTCCGACCGTAGGCGTAACCGGCAGCCACGAAAAAAATCAGGATCCACACCACGAAACCGCGAAAAAATGGCGAGTTAATTCGATCACCTGTATCTGGATTACGCAGCACAGCCCACTCGGGAAGCAGTGTTAAAGCCATCACAGCAAAGACGCCCAAAACAGCAAGACCTGCCCATGTGAGACCTTTCTTTTCATCAGCAGTGAGCTTATCCATCATCCGCTCATCGAGGACAGTCGGGTCGGCGTGAGAAGAGTCATAGCTTCCAAGCTTTGGCTCGACAATAAAAATGCTAACAAGTGAACCGACCATGGTGATTAGAAAGGTCGATGCGACCATGAAATACCAGTTCGCTGTCGCCACTACCACATAATCTGAATCAATCAGCCGTGCTGATTCTTCGGTAATACCCGCCAGCAGAGGATCAATCGTGCCGACCAAAAGGTTAGCGCTATAGCCACCTGATACACCAGCAAATGCCGCCGCCATCCCCGCCAATGGATGACGGCCAAGGGCATAAAAAATAGCGCCCGCTAGCGGGATCAACACTACATAACCGACTTCTGTTGCGGTATTTGAAATAATTCCAGCAAACACAATTGCGACCGTAACTATATGACGCGGCGCCGATATAACCATACCTCGCACCGCCGCAGACAGAAGTCCAGATCGCTCCGCTACGCCCACTCCCAGCATCGAAACAAGCACCACACCAAGTGGAGCAAAGCTGGTGAAATTTGTGACAAGGTTGGTGAAGATTAGTCTAATGCCATCCCCATTCATCAAGCTTACCGCGCGAATCATACCGTCGTTGGCCACACCCCGTGTGCCTAGGGGGCGAGGGTCTTCCACTGCAAGCCCTATCCAACCGAAAAACCCAGATAAAAACACGATGCCTAAAGCCAAAATGGCAAAGAGCGTTACCGGATGAGGAAGTAGATTCCCCAACCGCTCCACACCGTCTAGGAAACGGGTGAAGGCGTTTCGGGAAGTGTCCAACGGCAACTGGTTATTTTTCATCTACTGACTCTTTTGGTATGGGAATTAGTTTTCTCCGAATTTAATCTAAAGATTCAAAGTATTGTTGCTATTACTCCCTTAAATCTAACAAATAGAAGTAACCTAATGAGATGGGTGAGTACCGCCCCAGCACACCATCTTAACTGTTCCACATACTCAGGATTACCTGCATCACACACGCTAACAGGCATGCACAATGAAGTAAAATCTTCCTATAAAGATACTTTACATTACTCTTGTAAGGCTTGAATATGAGCCATGAAGTGCTCGATATCAACTCATGCAGGCATACCGGGGAGCTTATTCATGTTCGCACTCTTCACCAGTATTCCGATGCGGGCCCTAGTCTTCATTGGTTCCGCTCACTGTAAGTTGCGCAGGCAGTTTTCTGTCATTCAATATCTTGCTGTTGCGTTGGCATTACATTCTCTTGTGGCCACTGCTGAAGTGGACTTAGTTGAGAAAATCTCTGAGTTCGGACACTACCAGGGCTACTCGGAACCTCTGTATAGCGAATATGTACGTGAGTCGGTTTACGTACCAATGCGCGACGGCGTTAAGGTCGCGGTTGATATCTACCGTCCGGCGATCAATGGGGTGGCCGTGGAGACACCACTGCCTGTGCTGCTGATCTACTCCCGCTATCGCCGCGCACAGGAATACGCTGACGGCAGCATTAAGGGGCTGTTGGGCAGGCTGCCCGCGGGACAAAACTCGGGTCCACTGGAGTGGAATCTGGCATCTCGCGGCAATAGACACCCTTATTTGCTGGCCCATGGGTATGTGATTGCCAGAGCAGATGCCAGGGGCACAGGCGCGTCATCCGGTATCTACAGGGGAGCCATGTCAGACCAGGAGGCAAGGGACGGCCACGACATTATCGAGTGGCTCGCCGGCCAGGCGTTTAGCACGGGCAAGGTGGGTACCTTCGGGAGCTCATATCCTGGCCAGACTCAGTACCTGATGGTAACGCAGCGACCACCTAGTCTCAAAGCAATGTTCCCCATGGTGGCCTATTTCGATATCTACCAGTCCTGGGTTTCAGGCGCCGGTGTATTTCGCAAGGCGTCGGTGATCTGGTCAATCAAACAGATGAGGGCTGACGGATTGCTCAACGATGAGGAGCCTGTGTCCAAAGACGTTGCCCGGGTAGATGCTGACACCGACGGCTCGATGCGGCAGGCGGCTTACGCGGAACGGCAAACAGACGGACAGTCTGGTGGCTCACTTGAGAACGTCGGCGGTGGAGACTGGATGAATGAGTTGGGTCTCTGGCTTGCGCGCAGTATGTTTGACGTTGAAACAAATGTTGAGTTGTTCAGTCTCGTTGCAGGCCCAACCGATGAGTTAGCCGAAAAGTTGCAAGGCAAGTGGCTGTTACCCAAAATACTTTCGCTACCCCAGTTCCAGTTGACCCGCGACAACAGCCTATTTACTCCACGGTATGTGGCAGGCTCGGGGAAATCGACGAATAACCTATCCGATCTTTTGCCTGAAATTAATGCGGCAGGAGTGCCCATTTATAACTTTGGCGGTTGGCGTGACGGCTACACGGACGCTACGGCCCTTTGGCACGCCAACCTTGAGGTGCCTTCCAAACTTGCGATGGGTCCGTGGGGTCACGGTCCCAATGAACCCAACGACAAGCGTGAAGATGCGCACATGGAAATTGCTGCAATAGAGCAATTGCGCTGGTTCGATTATTGGCTGAAAGGCATCGATAACGGCATCATGGACGAACCCGCCGTGCACTATGCACTGGTTCATTCACCAGATACCTGGTCCTGGCAGAGTAGCGCAGCTTGGCCGGTTGACGAAGCGCAAGCATCACGATTTTACTTTGCCAAGGGTACGACCACGCCGGTTGAATCCGTTAACGATGGCGAACTGACCAGGCAGCCTGGTTCTGACGTGTCCACCGACAGCTTCACAGTGGACTATGCCGCCAGCATGGGGCCTCATGATCGCTATTACGACACCATTGGCGGCGGTCCCCTCGACTATCCCGACATGGCCGCTCACGCGCGAACTGCTTTGACATACACGAGTCCTGTATTGAATCAGGCGGTGAATATTGCGGGCCACCCTGTGGTGCATTTACGGGCAACCTCTAGCGCTGAGGACGGCGACTTCATGGTCTACCTGGAAGAAGTAGACGCAGATGGCACGGTACATTACGTAACGGGCGGCGCCATACGAGCCTCCTATCGAACGCTGGGCGAACCGCCCTACAATTACCTGGGAATGCCCTGGTCAGAATCTACGGCGGCGGTGGTCGATGCAACGGCACCCCTGAATGAAGGCATGGCAACCCTCGCGTTCCCAATGAAGCCTGTGAGTAACCGCTTTGAGAAGGGTCACCGTATTCGTGTCGTTGTGACCGGTGCTGATGCCGACGGCACATTCCTGGTGCCGATAGACCCAGCGCCTACCCAGTCGTTGCAGCTCGGCGGTGATCAGGGTTCTTACATTGAGCTACCTATACTGGTTGACAGCTCTGAGTCATGAATCCGCAAGCGTCACGCACGCGCCGCTAGGAAGTGTGCAAAGAAAGGGATTGTTGTACGCCATCCGTCGCTTCGAATCCTGCGCAAATCGCACAATTAATAAGGCGTATACAGGCTCTAGACCCAAAGTCCGTGTACCCAGGGCATGGCAGTTACTTTGAACGTGATGATTTGCTGTCGCATCTTGGCTAGCCAGCCCATTTTACCCTTCTATCCCGAGACGCTTGCGGCCAAATCAGCAAGCCCACCCTGGAATACTGCTATGACGAGAACAAACCTAACGCATCAAATATCGCTGTTTGCACTGATGTTCGCGCTACTCATAGGCTGCGGGGTCGATCCGGAGACCGAGCATACAGATGAGTCAGTTGT
>JBCDFM010000158.1:0-9549 GCA_039178015.1 Pseudomonadota bacterium | reverse complement strand
GACTTCTTTTTCCAGGCCGTGTTTGTCGCGGCAACCATGTCGATTGTATCCGGCGCCGTTGCTGAACGCATGAAGCTGTGGTCCTTCCTGCTGTTTGCCGTAGTGATGACTGGCTTTATTTACCCCTTGGAAGGCTCCTGGACCTGGGGTGGCGCACCTGTATTTGGCATGTATACGCTGGGTGATCTAGGCTTCTCCGATTTTGCGGGCTCTGGCATCGTGCATATGGCGGGGGCCTCCGCTGCGCTAGCCGGCGTCCTATTATTGGGCGCACGCAAAGGTAAGTACGGCGCAGATGGGCAGGTCAATGCAATCCCTGGCGCTAACCTACCGCTGGCGACGCTGGGTACGTTCGCACTGTGGCTGGGCTGGTTTGGCTTTAACGGCGGTTCGGTGCTGGCTACTGCCAGCGTGGAAAGCGCGAACTCTGTAGCTGTCGTGTTTATGAACACCAATGCCGCAGCATCCGGAGGAATGATCGGCGCACTCTTAATTGCGAGAATCATGTTTGGCAAGGCCGACCTAACGATGGCGCTTAATGGTGCACTGGCAGGTCTGGTGGCTATTACTGCTGAGCCCTCCACACCGACACCACTGCTAGCGACGATATTCGGCGCCATCGGCGGCGTGTTGGTTGTCTTCTCGATTATCACTCTCGACAAGTTGAAGATTGATGACCCTGTCGGCGCTATTTCTGTTCACGGTACCGTCGGTCTGTTAGGTCTGCTGTTAGTACCGATCACTAATGAGGGTTCTAGCTTCAGCGGCCAGCTGATAGGCGCTGC
The DNA here is from genome assembly GCA_039178015.1 of Pseudomonadota bacterium. Taxonomy (GTDB): domain Bacteria; phylum Pseudomonadota; class Gammaproteobacteria; order Pseudomonadales; family Halieaceae; genus JARRPM01. The sequence goes on along the minus strand of JBCDFM010000158.1, from coordinate 8,764 downwards.
CACAATCTTTGTCTGGGTCTTTGTTGCTAGCCTGATCGTCTGGGGCGTGATCAAGATGATTATTGGAATACGCGTCAGCGAAGAAGAGGAGTACGAGGGTGTGGACATCGCCGAGTGTGGGATGGAAGCCTACCCAGAGTTCACACAGACCACTGTGTAACGCTATTGCGGGCGCATCTTTTGATGCGTGTTTTGGGGCCCCTAGGGCCCCTTTTTTTTGGCAGCAGCATTGTCGCTTTGGTCACGACTTTTCTTGCCATTTCGGCTTTCCAGACCATAATGACCGCTACAACCCAAGGGAGCCGCAATGTCATGAAGTTGATTACTGCGATAATAAAACCGTTCAGGATGGACGATGTTCGGGCGGCCTTGTCCGAGATAGGCGTGCAAGGCATCACGGCATCGGAGGTAAAAGGATTCGGCCGGCAGCGAGGCCACACCGAGCTCTATCGTGGTGCCGAGTACGTGGTGGACTTTTTACCTAAGATCAAACTGGAGATTGCCGTGCCCGACAATATGGTCGACAGCACCGTGGAGACCATTATCAAAGCTGCGAGCACGGGTAAGATCGGCGATGGCAAAATATTCGTCAGTGCGCTTGAGCAGGTGTTTAGAATCCGCACAGGTGAAGTTGGCGAAGACGCACTCTGAAACTGCTATGAGCTATCACCTGGGGGCGTATCACCTCATCATTAAACTGTATTAGCAATCTCGTCGATTGCTTGTGGAAGTTGGGCTAACCCTGTAACAGCCTTCGTTGCAGGGCTCTCGCTGTCCGGCCAGGGCTTTTCTTTGGTATTGATCCAAATCGTGTGCATCCCGACCTTCCGCGCGCCTTTTATGTCGTGCTCAGGGTCGTCTCCTACATGAATCACCTCTGCCGCTGCCGCACCTGTTCGCGCAAGCGCCGCGTGAAACATATCCGGGTGTGGCTTTCCCAGACCGATGTCCTCCGCTAGATACGCGAAATCGAAATAATCCCCCGCATCGGTTTTGTAAACGTCGGCATTGCCGTTCGTGAGGGCGCCCAGGGTGTATTTTTCGGCGAGCTCCTCCAGAACCCCAAGCGCTTCGGCGTAGAGCTCGACTTGCTGGCGCTCGTGTAAGAACACGGCGAACGCTTGTTTTGCACCACTGCGCGCCTCTTCTTCCGAGAAGCCTGCTGCCAGCAGTAGCTCCAGCAGCGTTTGTATACGAAAGTTGCTGACGTGATGCGCCAATTCGGGGTGTCGTCGCCAGACCGACTGCTTAAACTCCCACAGGCGTTCGTGATCGAAATCCTCAATTGCGCCAGGACGGTGCTTCAGCAACCATTCTCGTTGGGCTTGCTCCGCGCGCAGCAGTGCGGGCTCTACGTCCCATAGCGTATTGTCCAGATCAAAGGTGATGACCTTGATACTCATCTTCAGTTCGCTCGGTTAGGCTCTGGCGCGATGATGAAGACTACTTTCCGCCTTCACGTTTTCTGGCGCGGGGGTGTGCTGCATCATAGATCTTTGCCAGATGCTGAAAATCCAGGTGCGTGTATATTTGGGTCGTAGATATATTGGCATGGCCCAGCAGTTCCTGTACCGCTCGCAAGTCGCCACTGGATTCCAACATATGGCTGGCAAAAGAGTGGCGCAGCATATGAGGGTGCACGTCCTGGTGCATGCCTGCTTTTCGCCCCTGCAGTTTTAGCCTGGCCTGAATACTGCGCGTGCTTAGGCGCTTTCCGCGCATACTGACAAACAGGGCACTCGTGTCCATTGACGGTGCAATTTGCGTTTCTCGGACTTGCAACCAATGATTCAACGCCTCCATGGCAAGCTTGCCCACTGGCAGAGTGCGAGTTTTGCTGCCCTTGCCAGTCACCGTTACTAGGGCAGCACGCCGATCAATATCGCCGAGGTCGATGGCGGCCAGCTCTGCCAGGCGCAGGCCCGATGAGTAGAACAGTTCCGCGATAGCTCTATCTCGGGATGAGATCGGTGTGTTGTCCGCAAAGGAAAGTAGTCGCGAAATCTGATCTGCATCCAGCGACTTTGGCAGTCTGCGCGACTGCCGCGGTGCCTGCACGCTCGCAGCAGGATTTCTCGGCCGATCTTCTTGGCGCCCCAGATAGTTGAAGAATGATCGTACTGCAGACAAGCTCCGCTGAATGCTGTTGCCCGCCAGCCCACGGCGCCTTAGTTGGCTGATCCACTGGCGTATATCGCTCTCGACAAGCTCGGCGGGACTGGATTTTTGTTGCGTGCGTGCCCAAGCGTGCAAAGAGCGCAGATCCCGCTGGTAGTTCGTCAGGGTGTGGGATGACAGCTGGCGCACGTTGTGCAAGTAGTTCAGGAAACGTCCCATAGCCGCTGCGAGTTCATCTTCTGACTCTCTTGGCTGCGGGTACAGGTTTGTCATGAGGCGATCAGGGTGTCGCAATACCAAGGCGCGGTAGCATGCGCGATATAACATCGGCTATGTGTGACAAGAACAGCGTACCCATATCACTCGTGAAACGATTGGGATCGGAGCTTCCGATTGCGATCAGTCCGTTGCCGCTGCGGCTGCTGAGAGGCACTACTGCGGCGGAACCGCCATCTCTGAGCTGGGCCCTGCTGCCCTGTTTGGCGAACAGATAGCTAAATTCTTCCCTGCGCAAGGCACCACAGACCGCTTTTTGGCCGTTTAGCAATGCACCAATCACAGACTGGGCCTGTTGCAGAGTCTCCACCCGGCAGTTTTCCGTCTGGTCCTGGTCAAATAGTATAAAAGTCGAGTATTCCAGCTCAAAATCATGTTGCATGGCTTGGCTAAAAGCGTCACTTAGCTTCGCAATCGAGTCGGCTTCCAGTAGCTTGATTACCAGGTTGCGGGTTTGCTCGAATAGCTTGTCATTCTCACGTGCGTGGGCGGTCAGATCATTCAGGCGGTGTCGAATATCAACATTGCGCTCACGTAAAACGCTGACTTGCTTTTCCACTAAAGACACTGCGCTGCCAGAGGCGTGGGATACGTGCAGATGGTCTAGCAGGTCGGGGTTGCGCTGCAGAAAATCGCTATTCTGTTTCAGATAATCTCGGACGAGGTTTTCGTTGAGTTGCTCTGGGCTTACGGCTGCCGGCGATAGCTCTGCACCAACACGATCCTTGTCTGCCACCTGCGCTGCGCTTGATTTATCTTTGCCAATAGACATGTTGCTCCCCATCCCCTGGTAGGTCGTGTCTTTCGCCGTAGCTGCGGCGTCAGATTCGTATACTCCCCTCGAATACTACCGCAGTGGGCCCTGTCATAATCACAGGATTGCCGCGCCCCGCCCACGATATAGAGAGCTTACCCCCAGGCAGCTCTACTGTCACTACATCGCTTAACCAGCCTTGAACCACGCCATAGACGACTGCGGCGCAGGCACCGCTGCCGCAGGCAAGAGTTTCGCCCACGCCCCGCTCAAAGACCCGCAATCGAATGTGATCCGCTGCAACAACCTCCATAAATCCTGCGTTGACGCGATTCGGAAAGTCTGGATGTATCTCTATTTGTGAACCTAGTTCAGCCACCGGTGCGACCTGAACGCTATCGACTCGAACGATTGCATGGGGATTTCCCATAGAGACGGCACCTATCTCGAGTGACCTATCAGCGAGATTCAGCGTGTAACTCGGTGACTCTTGCTCTGCAAGAAACGGAATCGCTGCTGGTTGAAGTTGCGGTGTACCCATGTCCACCTCTACTTCGCGGCGGCTTTTGACTCTAAGTTCAGCGATTCCGTTGCGGGTCTCAACTGTGATGCTGCGCTTATTGGTGAGCTTCTTCTCGCGCACGAATCGCGCGAAACACCGTGCACCATTGCCGCACTGCTCCGCTTCACTCCCGTCGCTGTTATAGATGCGAAAGCGGAAATCCACGGCTGGATTACCGGGCGCTTCAACTACCAGCACCTGGTCGCAACCGATGCCTAAATGCCTGTCTGCCAATAGGCGAATGTCGCGGGAGCGCAGTTTGTAACGTTGGCTTATGAGGTCCACAATCACAAAATCATTGCCTGCTCCATGCATTTTGGTGAACTTGAGTAACATGCGTCAGCCCGGCAGACACGCTTCGGTGCGCATGATATCAGCGATAGATTCGCGTGCCCGCACCACGTGTAGCTGATCACCATCAACCATTAGCTCCGGTGCCCGGCCGCGGCTGTTATAGTTCGAGCTCATAGTAAAACCGTAGGCACCTGCGCCAAAAACGGCCAGTAAATCACCCTGAGAAAGAGCCAACTCCCGTGACTTTCCCAGAAAATCCCCGGTCTCGCATACCGGCCCTACAACATCCCAAAGTGCCTGCTTGCCGCCTTTGGTACTCGCGACTGGCTGAATATCCAGCCATGCTTGATATAAAGCCGGGCGGAGCATGTCATTCATGGCCGCGTCGACTAAGGCAAAATTACGCAGCGGTGTAGGTTTGAGATACTCTACCCGTGTTACCAGGATTCCGGCGTTTGCTGCGATTGATCGTCCAGGTTCAAACATCAATGTAAGCTGCCGATCCCCTAATTCTGCCCTGATAGCGGCAATATACTCACCAATTGATGGTGGATTTTCCTCGCGATAGCGCACACCCAGGCCGCCGCCAAGGTCCAGGTGTTTAATCGCGATCTGCTGGTCTGCTAGAGAATCGATCAGCAAAAGCAGTCGGCGCAGCGCGTCCAGGAATGGGCCAATCTCCGTCAGCTGAGAACCAATATGACAGTCCAGTCCGATCACCTCGATGGCGGGGAGCTGTGCTGCGCGCTGATAGACGGCGAGCGCTTCTTCTGTAGTTACGCCAAACTTATTTTCTCGCAATCCGGTGGAAATATAGGGGTGGGTCTTAGCATCCACATCCGGATTCACTCTGACTGACACAGGAGCCTTGCGATTCATTTCTTCAGCTATCTGGTTGAGCACTTCGAGTTCTGCGGCCGATTCAATGTTGAAACAATGAATTCCAGCTTCCAATGCCCTAGCCATCTCGGAGGGCTTTTTTGCCACACCTGAAAACACGACCTTCTCCGGCGCGCCTCCGGCTGCCAGGACGCGCTCAAGCTCGCCCTGAGACACGATGTCAAAGCCTGCGCCCACTTTAGCGAGGACGTTGAGGACGGCGAGGTTAGAGTTCGCCTTGACGGCATAACAGATCAGATGCTCGCAGTCTTTGAGTGCTGCTTGATATTCAAAAAAGGTCTGCTCCAGCGCAGCTCGCGAGTACACATAACATGGTGTTCCGTGATCGGCTGCGATATCGCTCACCGCAACCTCCTCGGCGTACAAGAGTCCTTTATGATGACTAAAGTAATTCATAGATGTTTAGGTCACGGCTTGATGCCTGACTCCTGTGAAGGCGGTTCTGCAACAGGCGTACCAACCTCCGGCTCGTATAGCGGCCCAATTTGTCCGCAGCCCGACATCAGCAGTGCTGCTGTAAGAGTAAATACTGTAAGGGCCAGACGCATAAATAGGCTTCCAGTTGGCAAAGCGCCGCATTATAGCGCTCGCGAGGCCTCGATAGCACTACTTCAAGACACTACCGGGCAACTTTGGTTGCTTGATTAAAAGCGTCGTTGCCGACAGGCTATGATATCGATCGAAGGTGGCTGGCTGCGACAGCAAGGTGCAATTACAGCTGGAAGTTACTATTGGCGAGGACAGTGCTAGTGACGGTTGCTTCCAACCCTTATGATGATGCTCGTCTTATCAGAAATAGGGGGGCTCTGGTTTTGAAATTGCGCGGCCAAGCACGGATCTTCGCCTTGGTGGTTGTCATGGCGTCACCGCTAACCAGGGCATACGAGCCACTTTACGTGAAAAATCTCAGCCCGGTGACCGGGCTTCTAGGTTTCCCTTCTCAGCGATTTGCAGGTTCCGAGCCGCGAGGCGAGCTGGGTGTTGCTCTGCACAGCAGCGTGTCCAATACCTATATTTTGGACACTAACAGCCGTGAGTTTCTGACTCTCGATGGCGAAACTTTGCGGTTTGCGCTTGATTTTCGCTACGGCTTTGCTGCGGACTGGGATATACAGCTTGAAGTCCCCTGGCTTGAGCAGAGCGGAGGTCATCTCGATCGGTTGATAGACGAGTGGCACAACCTGTGGGGCATGTCCGATGGGGGCCGCTCCCGCGCGCCGCGAAATGTGCTGAACTATCAGTACGCATCCACATTTGCACCGGGTTTCTTGTTAGAAGATAAAAGCTCGGGCATTGGCGATATCAGTGTGGCGCTCAACTATGCATTTTTCTCCGACGAGGATGCCGTGGCTTCGGTAGTTGTGGGCTATAAATTTGGGGTTGGCGATGAAGACAAATTTCTCGGCAGCGGTGGCGATGATCAGTATCTGGCAGTGCGATTTTCAGGTGATCACCTGTCTGCATTACCATTGCGCTGGCACGGCCAGATTGGCTATTTGCGAGCGGGTGACAGTGGCTTACTGGACGGCATACAGGAGAGCAATCTGTGGTTCGCGGGTCTAAGCGTAGATTGGATGCTCAATGATCACTGGTCGCTGCTGGCTCAGGTGGACAGTAACGCCGCGCCAACCAACAGTGGTTTGACAGCCATTGGCGATACCGCGGCGACATTCACGGCGGGAGTCCGATGGCGTTTTGCTGAACAGTTCTCCGCAGATGCGAGTGTTGTAGAGGATATCGTGGTGGAGACCGCTGCAGACGTCATTTTCCAGATTAGCTTGCGCTACAACCCGAGATAGGCGTTTTTAGTCGTTGTCTATTAGCGCTCTTTTAGCAGAGCGGCCGCTTTTTCGACCGCTACGTTAACCTGGGACGGGGCTGTGCCACCGATATGATCTCTAGCGGCTACCGAACCTTCCAGCGTAAGCACCGCAAACACGTCTTCGTTTATTTCTGCTGAGAATGCGCGCAGATCGGATAGCGTCATCTCCGCCAGATCCTTCCCTACACTCTCGCCGTGTGCAACTGCTTTTCCTACCACTTCATGCGCGTCTCTAAAAGCTAAACCCCTATTGACGAGATAGTCGGCCAGATCGGTCGCAGTGGAAAAGCCGGCGCGTGCCGCTTCCCGCATCACTTTCTTATTGGGCTTTATGGCAGGCACCATATCGGAGAAGGCGCGAAGACAGTCCAGCACGGTATCGACGCTATCGAACAGTGGCTCTTTGTCTTCCTGGTTGTCCTTGTTGTAGGCCAGCGGCTGGCCCTTCATCAAGGTGAGGAGTGAGATCAGACTACCGTTGACGCGCCCGGTTTTACCGCGCACCAGTTCCGGCACGTCGGGGTTTTTCTTCTGCGGCATGATAGATGAGCCTGTACAAAATCGATCTGGCATTTCTACGAACCTGAATTGCGCAGAGGCCCACAGCACCAGTTCTTCTGACATACGAGACAGATGTGTCATCAGCAGGGCGGCGAAAGCGCAAAACTCGATGGCGAAGTCGCGATCTGATACGGCATCCAGTGAGTTTGCAGAGGGTCGATCAAATCCCAGGGTAGTGGCGGTCTGATGGCGATCAATTGGATACGTGGTTCCCGCGAGTGCTGCGGCACCTAGCGGCGATTCGTTCAAACGAGCACGGCAGTCTTGCAGGCGACCGAAGTCGCGCTGCAGCATCTCGTTCCATGCAAGCAAATGATGCCCAAATGTAACCGGCTGAGCCGTTTGTAGGTGCGTGAAGCCTGGCATGATGGTGTCGGTATTGGCTGCGGCAAGATCGATAATGCCCTGCTGCAAAGAAGTGATCAGACGCGCTATCCTATCGATGGCTTCTCTAAGGTAGAGACGAAGGTCAGTTGCCACCTGATCATTGCGTGATCTGCCCGTGTGGAGTTTTTTACCGATTGTCCCCACGAGCTCTGTTAGCCTGGCCTCAATATTCATATGCACGTCTTCTCGTTCTAGTAACCACTCGAACTGGTCGTGCTCGATCTCCTTCAAGATCTGGGTCAGGCCGCTTTGGATGGTCTGATACTCCTTCGCGGTGAGAACACCCGACGCATGCAGCATCCCGGCGTGGGCTAGCGAGCCTGTGATATCCTGCCGCGCCAGTCGGCGATCGAATTCCACTGAGGCTGTAAAGCGCTGCACAAAGAGATCGGTCGCCTCCTGAAAACGGCCGCCCCAAAGTTTGCTCGTGTCCTTTTCATCGCTCATACCCGGCGAATTCCTGCTCTGGTTAATGAAAAAGTTGACTTTTTCACGAAACACCCCGGTCAAATACTGGAAACACGTCCTATTGCTTGTCCGAGCTAGTCAAGGGTGCAAGTATATCAGCTATAAAAAGGGGGAAGTGAACATGCAGCCAGCACCGGGGCCGGTGAAACAGGCGAGCGAAGATTTGATTCCGGATGAATTTATCCTGCCGGATCTGTGCGGTGGACGCTCGGTATTCACCATGGTCCTGCTGGTGGAGCTATTAGTGCTGGTTTACACGCTTGCGACTAGCTCATTACCCGAATTCAATTGGAATACGCTGGCCGTTTACTCGCTGTTTGTTCAGTGGGTTGTCCTACTCAGCGCAGCCGTGCTGTGCACTTTGAGACGATTTATCAATAGCTTCGGCCTGGCTGTAGTCAGCATTTTTTGCCTGCTGGTTGTTCTTGTTGTCACTGGGCTCAGTAGCTTGTTTGCGTGGCATCTCTTGCCGATGGTCGGCTCAAGCGGCAGCGAGCTTTGGTGGATGACAAGAAACCTGCTTATAGCAGCCGTCCTTACGGGTATTGCGATGCGCTACTTCTATTTGCAACATCAGTTGCTGGTGCAAAAACAGCTCGAGCTTCGATCTCGTCTGGACTCG
>JBCDFM010000157.1:0-9554 GCA_039178015.1 Pseudomonadota bacterium | reverse complement strand
GGCAGTATCAAAAAAATTGATCCCCGCTTCACGGCAGGCCGCGTACATAGTTGCGCTGGCGCTCTCATCGGCGCCCTCTCCAAACTGCATGGTGCCAAAGCTGTAGCGGCTCACGGCGTTACCTGAGAGTGTGCTTAGTACCACGACTTGTCCTCTTCTGCTTTGGAGATTGGCCTTTGCATGTCCTGCCAAGATTCGCACTGGGCAAACACCAGCGTGTTCGTCATTATAGAGGGAATAACGAATGTCGGTAGCCGAAGCCACAACGTGAACAAACCCAACGCGAGCTGCACGCCCATGGTTGTTACGCAGGAGCGGAAATAGCATGATCATCGCCACCGCAGGGCATGTCGATCACGGCAAGACGGCATTGATCAAGCAACTGACCGGTGTCGATACGGATCGACTGGAAGAGGAGCGGCGACGTGGTCTCTCGATCAATCTCGGCTACGCCTATCTTCCGACTCCTGATGGCATGCCGCTCGGCTTCATCGATGTGCCAGGTCACAGGCGCTTTATCAACACTATGATTGCAGGCATCAGCGGCATTGATATGGGCATGCTGCTGGTGGCAGCGGACGACGGCATTATGCCGCAAACGGTAGAGCATCTCGACGTACTCCGTGTGCTGGGCGTGCCGCGGCTCATAGTGGTTATCAACAAGGCGGATCGGGTTGACGCCAAGGCGATTACTGACCTTCAGGCGGTACTGACCAGCTGGCTGGAAGATCGCGCCTGGCCGCATGTGCAAATATTTGCAACATCAGCTGTTACCGGTGAAGGCGTTGAAGCGTTGAAGGTATTCCTCTTGGAAGCCTCTCGTGAAACACAGGAACGCGCGGTGTCGAACTACTTTCGGCTCTCAATTGACCGCGCTTTCAAACTCAAGGGGGCCGGTCAGATTGTGACAGGTACCGCGAGTGCAGGCAGCGTTTCGGTAGATGACTCACTGATCCATCTGCCCTCCCAGACAGCGCTACGTGTGCGTGGCCTGCGGGTGCACGATGCGGCAGCGCAAGTCGCACACGCCGGCACTCGAGTGGCATTAAATCTCACGGGTAAGACTGACGCCGCCTCGCTATCTCGAGGCGACTGGTTGGTGGAACCGCCGCTCGCCAGGATGTCCGTGTGCGTAAGCGTGGAATTGAGCTTGCTCGATAGTATTCCCTTCGCGCTCAAGCACATGGCACCTATAAAATTGCATATTGGCGCGAAGCGCGTGGGGGGGCGAGTCGCGCTACTCGCTCCCCGTGGCCGTCGGCTTGAGGCCGGTGCTAGGGCTCTCGCCCAGCTCGTGCTAGAAGAACCCATTAATAGTGTCTGGGGAGAACGCTTCCTGCTGCGCGATCACGCGGAAGACATCACACTTGGCGGCGGCCGCGTCCTGGATCCACTCAGCGTTCGCGCTGGCCGGTCAAAGGCGCAAGTTACGAAGCGATTGCATGCCTTGCAAGCAGATTCGATTGGCGAGGCTCTGCAAAGGCTCACGGCTTTAGACAGCGTAATCGATCTCAGTCAATTCGGGTCGTTGGCCAACCTGCGAGTTGACGATATTTCGGCTCTAATCCCGGACAAGGCACGCACATTTACCGCTGATAAGAAACGCTACTGCGTAAAACAAGCGCTTTGGGTACGCGGTGCCAAATGGCTAAAGGCGTTTGTTCAACGATGGCACGAGCAGCACCCTGACCAGCCCGGGGTTCGACTGACAGAGCTGAAAGCCGCTTTTGTTGAAGACTTTCAAGCGGAGTTGGCGATGTCGATTCTGGTTTCCAAGATTCAGGCGAACGAACTCAAGCTCGATGAGGGTATCGTGTCGCGCAAGGATTTCAAGGTAAAAGCGCCTTCAGCACAGCAGGCGAACCGCTATAAAATTGAACACTGTCTGCAGACTGCGGGGCTGGCGCTACCACTGCTGTCCGAGCTGCAAGCAAAGACGGGACTTTCCCCTGATGAGATAGCATCTGCTCTTAAGCCGGCCGTCAAGGCAGGTACTTTTGTGAAAATTACTGAAAGCCGTTACGCATTACCAGAGCATATTCAGCTGTTTGCCGAGAAATTAGAGCAGGCCAAGGCGACGGGAGAGCCGCTGACGGTCGCTGTTTTGAAAACGTACTTTGGCGCAGGGCGCAAACTCACCATAGAGATACTTGAGTACTTTGATAGTATTCGCTACACCCGGCGCGTCGGCGACGCTCGCGAGGTCATCGACTCCGAGCGACCGGCGGCAGTTTTCAATCGCCAATAAACTATTCTGGAAGAGCGACATCCCCGGTGGGGTGCCTGGTCTTCAAAACCAGTGAGGTGCTGTAAAAGCGCCTGGTGGGTTCGACTCCTACCTCTTCCGCCATCGAATGAACAGGCCCGGAGCAGAAACAGAAGATCAAAAACAATGCTTGAGACCTACCTACTCACCTGGTCCGGAATCATACTTGCTCAACTAGCACCGGGACCTAATCTTGTCGCGGTGGCATCTGCCGCACTTGCGCATGGCAGACGCACTGCGCTCTACATCGTGTTCGGGATCGCCGTTGGCACCTTTCTTTGGTCAATCGCCGCTGCCACGGGTTTGGGAGAGCTCATCAAAGCCTTTCCGAGCTCCATGACCGCGTTGAAGCTCCTCGGCGGCGGCTTTCTAATGTACCTCGGCCTTAGAGCGATGCGCAAAGTCATCAAGGGAACCACCGATCTTCCCATTGCACTGGACGATAATCCCATGAGCACCCATCGGGCATGGTTGCGCGGCCTGATAGTCGTCATTACCAACCCGGAGACGGCTCTGATGTGGGTTTCGGTAGACGCCTACCTTAACGATCACAAGCTAAGCGCGATAGATACTCTGGCGTTTGGCCCGCTTAGCGTGTTGTCGGGTGCCGTGGTTTACCTGACCTTTGCCTATCTATTTTCCACTGGCGTGGCCACAGAGGGATACAAGCGCTTTTCGTTGTGGTTTGAGGCAGCATTTGCCCTCGCATTCTTCGCGTTGGGAGCCAGCTTTTTGTTAACCCTTTTTACCCACGTGAAATAACCAGACCGCCTTCCTGCTTCCTTTGGAATCGCTGGGCGTGGACCTAGAGGTCTGGAGCAACACAGTTGATATCGTCGTCCCCCTCTATGCCACGGGTGAACTCGTTAGCGAAACGCGCCCGCTGGATGCAGATCGCATTAACCTCACTGTTAAGGTGCGCCACCAGGGCTGCAATGACACTGAGTGTCTGCTCCCGCGAACGCAAACCTTATCACTTGATGTTCCTTTGGATGTGATCGAGGTACCTCGACTCAGTTTTCATGAAGGCCACGGTCAACGGGAAGGATCGTACGACAGTCGGCCCGCCCTGCGCCGTTTAATCAGACGCAAATTTAGAGAAAACCCACTGGGTCTCCCAAAGTTTATCTGGAAAAGCATCAGGCTGGAGTGGGCGGCGAGAACGCGCCGCTCATAGACCAAGAGAAAACGATCAGGGTGTGTCGAAATGCCTGCGCATGGCCTCCAGAATCACGGAAGGATCTGAGCGTCGCTGATAATCCTCTGAGATATCCATCCACAACACCGTACCCTCGCTATCAACCAACAATGTAGCGGGCACGGGTAGCGCTTCGTCACTGGGCGGGCCCGAATGGATGGCGGTATTACGCAATCCAAAGGCGTCGGTCACAACCAGCTGCTTGTCTGACAGCATAGTTGCTTGCAGACCATGGCGATGGCGCTCAGCCGCGATCTCTTCGGGCAAGTCGGTGCTCACGGTCACAACCTTGACCCCGCGCTGATCAAACTCAGGTCTCAGTTCTTCCATTCGACGTAACTCGCCGACACAGTAGGGTCACCAGTGCGCGCGGAAGAATTTAATTAAAACGAGATGATCATCCAGCGTACGCGAATCAAAAACATCGCCATTTTCATCTGATGCCGTGAAGCGCGGGATGGTGTCGCCCACTTGAATCACGCCCTCAGTAGCGAGCTCCTGGGGGCTGATGTAAATGGTAAAGGTGAAGAACAAGCCCATCACGATGGCGATCGCTGGTGGAATACCGCCTGGGATGCTGGTGCCTTTCACAAACGCGGCGATGCCAAGAGCGACAGCAGCGAGAAATACGACTACAAACACAGTGCGATCATCAGGCAGATTGACCTGCCGAACCAGGTAAAACCAGTACACCGTCGTTGCCGCAATAATGAGCAGTGCTAAGAGGCCTAGTTTTGTTCCGGTTTTCATATAGCGTTCCTCAGCTCGCTACAGTCTCTGGTTTGTTGTCACGATGTGTGGTCTGATCCGCATCACTTTACCATCAAAAGCACTTATGACAATAGCTGTGTCAGATTGGTCTCACAGAGCACTTCCGTTGACTGGGATAGCTCATAAGGCACTGGCCCCAGAGGAAAGCCCCATTTCTCGAGTACTTGTCCGATTCCAATCAAACACATTGAGCTCAATGAAGATAAAGGCGAATAGCCACAGGCACGCATCCCAAAAATCGAGAAAATCGCCTTTGAAACCCCAGTAGATCGCGCAAGCGAACAAGGTGCCGTAAAGCACATACTTGATATAGCGTAGCCCGCCCAGCAGTGCTTGAGATAATTTGCCCAGCAGTTGCAGTCTCACCTCCACCTCTAACATCAAGACCACGAGAATCCAGGTGCCGGAATTAATCACATCGACCCAGGCAAGGTAACGCACATCGGTCAGAACCTGTTGTGATGCCACAATATCGAAACCGTTCAAACGCCAGGCATCGCCACCCACGCTCGCACAGTTAGCGGCATCTAAAGGTGCGTACTCATCCAAATCGAGAATCAGAGACCAGTTTTGACTGACTTGCGAGCAGGCATCGAATTGCGGCAGCGACGATGCCTGGTAGAGCATCACCAGTTCGGCATAGTACCCAGTAAACGCATAGACAATCGCTGCCATACACAAGATGCGCAGGCCGTGAAGAGCCCACTTTACCCAGCCCCGAATGCGACTATCGTCTAGCACTGAGGTCTCGAGCTCAAACAGCAGCAGGAGTATCACCCAGGCACCGGTATCAATAGTCGCTGAGAACACCTGAATAATTTGCCCGGCTTCAATACCGTCTACGAAAGTATGCTCAAGCGCCCCTAATTCTTCGGACAGAAACAGATACACATTGATGCTGAGCAGCGCGAACGTCAGGTATTTCACCCAGGCGAAGATACGGTAGCCTCTATCGCTGCCCAACAGCGTGCGGTGAGGTTCGGACATTCACTAAGCTCCTAACAAACTAGAAAAAGTGCTTTCTTTCGAGTGCGCGTTAATCCATTCACCGGCGCAGCGGTTGAGGAAACATACCTTCCTGGTTCGGCGCTTACTGGTTGGCACTGCACATAGTTTCGTGTCGCTGTATTATGCGCGCATATCGCTGCTGTTGTCAGTACACCGGATGCCTGAGCAAAACACCTGGCACTTGATGCTGTCAGATGCGCACCTTTAACATGTTTAGCTTGAGCAAACGCTCACGCCTACTGTCATGCTAATTTCGACGTTGTGCGACCTTGCTCGCCGCACAAGCATCGGAAAAAATGAACTCATATTGAAAGAGGTCCAGCCCATGCGCCGATTGAGGCCACTACTGCTATTGATAAGCCTGCTAACACTGCCACAAGCGGCGCAGCCAGACTCTGCGCCACCAAAGGTTGCGACGGCCGCAGTCGCTATGCCCGATCGCTATGGCGCCCAGGCCTCGGCGGCGGTACTCGAGCGCGGAGGTAATGCTGTCGATGCTGCCGTCACTGCGGGCTTCGTCCTTGCAGTCACCTACATCGAGGCCGGCAACCTCGGTGGCGGCGGTTTTATGTTGATCCATATGGATGGTGAGAACGCGTTCCTAGACTATCGGGAAACAGCGCCCAAAGCCGCCAGTCGCGACATGTATCTGGACGATAAGGGAGAGGTCATTCCCCAGTCGTCTACCATGGGTGCTAAAGCCATCGGCGTGCCCGGTACGGTGGCTGGACTATGGATGGCTCATCAACGCTTTGGGAGCCTGCCTTGGAAAGAGCTCGTTCAACCGGCGATAGAGCTCGCTCGCTCTGGCTTCATACCTTCCGATGATCTGATCGACGATATCGCGGAGTTCTTGCCCTACTTTGGCGACAAAACCAATTTCGGTGATTACTTTGGCGATTTAAAAAAGGGCGCCGTTCTAAAACAACCTGAATTAGCGTTAACGCTAGAGCGCATCGCTGCCAACGGCCCCGCCGGTTTTTATGAGGGCGAGACGGCCAATTTAATCGTCTCTGAAATGGACAAACGCGGAGGTCTAATCAGCCTTGAGGATTTAGCAAGCTATCAGCCACTGTGGCGCGAGCCGCTTGCGGCCGATTGGCGCGAGTACCAAATTCTCTCCGCACCGCCGCCCAGCTCGGGTGGTTTCGCGGTGATACAGCTTGTGAAGATGAAGGATTTTCTCGGGGAGGACTTCGAAGGGCTCGCGCACAATTCACCGCAATACGTGCACTTGATTGCCGAGATGGAAAAACGCGTATTCGCAGACCGTGCGGAGTATCTGGGGGATCCAGAGTTCGTGGAGATCGATATGAAAACACTGATTTCCGATGATTACATCAAGCGCCGAGCAGGCGAAGTGAATAAATCAGATATCTCAAGCCTCGAAGCCGTACCGCCGGGGCTGGAATCACCAGACACTACCCACTATTCCATCATCGATCAGTGGGGCAACGCGGTATCAAACACCTATACGCTCAACTGGTCCTACGGCAGCGGAGTGGTAGTCAGCGGTGCAGGATTTCTGCTCAATAATGAAATGGACGATTTCAGTATCAAGCCTGGTGTACCCAATATCTTTGGCGTGGTAGGTGGTGACGCCAACGCGGTGGAGCCCAACAAGCGGCCGCTATCATCCATGTCGCCCACCATGCTGATGAAAGACGGTAAACCTTTTATGGTTGTGGGCACTCCCGGAGGTTCGACGATATTCACTTCTGTATTCCAAGCGATTATCAATGTACTCGATTACGATATGACCGCACTGCAGGCTGTGGATGCCAGCCGCTTCCATCATCAATTATTACCACCCGACTTGATCACTATGAGTCCCTCCCGGCCGCTACCATCGGAAACCATTCAACAGCTCGAGGATAAAGGCTATCGTGTCGAGCCTCACAGCTGGGAGTTTGGCGATGTCCAGTTAATCATCGTTAATCCCGAACAAATAGACGCTGCATCTGATCCGCGCAATCGTGGCGAGACGATTCTAATAGAGCCGATCACGACACGCTGAGTACGAGGAATGTGAAGAACGTCAACCGCGTTTCTACCAGTCGTAGCATCACGACGTACTGAGCAAATTGTCGCAGCCAATTGTGAGCAGCAGGTGCTCTATGTCGCACTAACGGATGCGAGACCCTTGCGGTCTGCACCGGATAACCAGTGCGATGTGGCACAGCGGTCTCATTTGACAAAGCCGCAGCAGCCCTCTACAGTCCCGGCCCGTACCAGGTGCCTGCCGCACTGTCTCTGATTAGTGCTGGGTAGGTTAAATGGGAAGTGTGGTAAGGCACTCTAAGTCGCTTAATCCACCGCTGCCCCCGCAACGGTATTCGGTCCCAGACCGACAGCCCGATACCTGCCTGGACGTTAACCAACGATGGAGCGGAGGGCTTCATACATGGTCGCGGCGGACGTATGTCCACGTTTCCTGATCCCCTCCCTCAGTCGCCAAAAAAGGCAATTGAGGAATCAACATGATATTCAAACGTCACACCCTTTCTGCTGCATTGATTACCCTTGCAGCTTCGCCTGCCTACGCCGATAAACCGCCTCTGGAAGAAACCGTCGTCGTCTCTTCACGCACTGAGATGCCAATACGCGAAGTCGCCACCTCGGTTGCTATTGTCACCGCGGAAGATCTGGAGATACGCGGTTTCGACGGATTGGCGAACGCGCTGCGCTATGACACAGGCATCTCCGTCACCAACAACGGAGGTATAGGTAAAGCGACATCGTTGAGCATTCGAGGCGAACGGGGATTTCGCACCAAAGTTTACATTGATGGTATAGAAACGACCGACCCCTCAACGCCGCAATCTGGTCCCAATTTTGCGCATATCATGAGCGCTGGAATCGAGCGGGTCGAAATCTTGCGTGGGCCCCAGGGCATGATGTATGGGGCGGACGCCGGTGGCGTTGTATCCATCACGACCATAAAGCCAACTGAAGGCCTAACAGGTGGTATCAGCGGAGAATATGGGCGTTACGAGACCACGGACTTCAAAGGCCATCTAGCCGGTGGCAACGATAAAGTCGATTTTGCTCTGAATGCAGCGCAATTTGATACCGATGGCTTCAGCGCTCGCACAGACGATACTAGCGATGATGACGATGGCTATGAAAACACAACTCTTCATGCGCGTGGGGGATGGAACATTTCAGATACGCTGCGCCTTGAAGGTGTGATTCGCGATGTCGATGGCGACAATCAGTTTGACGACTGCTTTGCGAATGGTGAGCGAAGTGATGACTGTGAAGGCGATTACGAGCAAAGAGCCTATCGGGTTGCTCTGATCCATAACACCGAGCAGTTCGGCAACACGCTCTCTTATAACGTCAATGAAACAGACCGTAGAAACTTTGCCGCCGGAATTGAGAGCTTTAAGGCTGAAGGTGACCTGGAAGACTTAAACTACCTGGGTAATTACAAACACAGTGATAATCTGCAGTTTGTTTACGGCGCGGAGTTACGCAAAGAATCCATTGATAGCAGCGGCGATGACGAGAGTCGTGATCAGAGGGGGTACTACGGCGAATATATTGGAAACTTTGATGACAGTCTCTTTCTGACAGCAGGGCTTCGCTACGACGATAACGATGATTTTGGTTCCGAAACGACCTACCGTTTAAGTGCAGCTTACTTGATCGACACAGGCGACGGCGAGTTAAAACTGAAAAGCACCTACGGGACAGGCTTTCGAGCACCCAGTCTATTTGAAATCGCCTACAACGCGGGCCCCAATGCGTTTCCACCAGCAAGCGAAACCACGCTTTCTGCAGAGAAAAGTGAGGGTTACGACATAGGCTTCGTCTATTACGGCAATAGTGGCTGGCTGTTTGAGGTCACCTATTTTGATCAGACAATAGAAGATGAAATCTTCTTCGACAACGTTGACTTCTCAGGTTACCTACAAGGCGACGGTGACTCGACATCAGAAGGCGTCGAGCTACTGGGTGAACTCCCAATAGGAGAGTTATGGCGATTTACCGCCAACTATACCTATAACGATACCAACGATGCGGATGGCGAACAGCGCAGACGGGCTCCTAAGCATCTAGCCAATGCCGGCATCGAGGTGACGCCTTTGGATGGGCGTCTTGTACTGGCTCTACATGGCCGCCTCAGTCGCGATGTGCCGGGCGAGAGCAATGGTGATATTGATGACTATGAAGTGGTCGATTTCAGCGCGAGCTATGAAATCATGGACGGCCTGCAGGTGTTCGGTCGGATCGAAAACCTTCTTGACGAAGACTATGAAGAGATCCCTCAATATAATACTGCTGGCCGCTCTGGTTACGCCGGGG
>JBCDFM010000156.1:0-9597 GCA_039178015.1 Pseudomonadota bacterium | reverse complement strand
TTTGAATATTGTGACGAGACGCCAGCCATCAAGAGCGAAACATCATGAGCATGCCTATGATTCGCGACGCGATTAGTACAGATGCGGGTGTGATGGTTGATATCTACAACCATTATATTGAGCACACGATAGTCACGTTTGAAGAGGCCGTTATCAGCGAGTCTGAGATGGCCTCGCGACTTTCCGAGACCGTGTCCAGCGGACTTCCTTTTCTGGTGGCAGAGCACGAGGACAAGACTGTCGGATATAGCTATGCAAGCCCCTGGAAGGGCCGCTGCGCCTACCGCTATTCAGTAGAAACTACGGTATACCTTGCTCCCCATATGACAGCGAGAGGCTTGGGATATGCGCTCTATCAGGCCTTGTTTTCTCAGCTGAGAGAGAGTGCTTTCCATGTTGCAATCGCCGGCATTGCACTGCCCAATGCAGCCAGCATCGCCCTGCATGAAAAATGTGGAATGCAAAAGGTTGGCCATTTTGCTGAAGTAGGCTTTAAATTCGGGCGTTACATTGATGTCGGTTACTGGCAGCTGTCTCTTTAAGGCACACCTCCTCCCCTGCCAAGGCAAGGGTACTGCGCTTGACTACCGGATCCCAGCTACAGTGGGCGCGATAAATACTTAATGGCGGCCCTGGGTGCCTGCAGCCTCTGCCAGCGGAATCCGATGCCTAACGAGAAGCGCGACAAAACACGCGGTGCTTTAGCGGGCCTGAATGTCGGTGGAGCCTGATGTGCTGTCGATGATGCTATCAAAAGATGCGCCTAGCTCAATAACGACTTTTGTAACGAGCTTTGTGCTATTGGCAAAAATCGAGAGTCAGGAGCAGGCGGCGATCGCCCTCGGCGACAGCTGGCGACCGGTGAACGATACCGGCATTTTCATTCCCTTCCCAGCGCTCGCCCTTAAGCAGCGCAACGTCGCCGCAGTGTAACCTTTCAATATCGCTTTGCTTCCAGGTCAGCTGCAGCGGCCCTGTTTTGCCGGTTTCACTGCCGTAGCCTAGGCTCTCCCGCGAAATAGCATGTTGTGGTAACCACTGCGTCCCCGGCCCCTGGAATGTGGTGACTAACCGGCAAGGGAGTTTGTCGACATGAAATTTCGGGCACATGGCGCGCTCCAGAGACATAAGACGAAGGGCGGCTCGTTCCAAACCAAACAAACAGCAGAACATGTCTACAAGGTGCGCGATGCTGTCCGCCAGTTCATCCAGCGGTGTAATTGCAAGATGTTCATTGAGACGAGCGCGGACTGTCAGGGGTGACACTGTCATCGCACATTGGAGGGGGTAGTGTAACGCGAGGCAGTGATGGACCGCGTCCTGCAGCGTCTGCGAGAGTGTTCGCTGCCAAATCGCGATATTGATGTCTTCGCGGTAGATATCGGCCAGTACAGCCGGATCTTCACCATGAGCGGCGTAACGTTCGGGTTGTGTTGTTGGAGGAAAAACCGCCCGTTCCTGAACGCTGGCACCAGCGAGGTGATTCAAGCTGTCTGCTCCCACGCGGGAAAAGGGTCGCGCATCGTCATCCAGTGTGACCTGCCTCGCAGCAATTCATCTTCATCGAGCAAACAGGCATTTAGCGCTGCCGTCATACGCGCTTGATCGAGCTGTTGACCGATGAATACGAGTTCCTGCCGCATATCGCCAAACGGCTCTACCCAAAGACTTTCGATATGCGCCAAGGTCTCGCGATCGGTCGGCCAGCTTTTCTTGGGTACGGCTTTCCAGAACATGCCCGCAAATCCATAGTGGGCGATGCCTCCTGCCTGGCTCCACTGCCCGGCAAATTCTGGGCGCGAAGCCAGCCAGAAATAACCTTTGGAGCGCAGTAACTTGCCGTATTTCTCGATATCGTGGAGAAACTGATAAAACCGCTCGGGGTGGAAAGGTCGCCGGGCGAGGAAGCTAAAGCTGCCTATGCCGTATTCCTCAGTCTCCGGCACGTGCTCTCCCCGCATCTCCTTGAGCCATCCCGGAGCCTGACGGGCGCGATCAAAATCGAACAGGCGGGTGTTTAATACCTGATCCAGTTCGACGTTGCCCTGGACAATCGGAATGATTTTCGCACTGGTATTTAAGCTCTTTAGGATCGCTTGAAGGCGTTCCACCTGCTCCGTCGTGGCCAAATCTGTCTTGCTAACCAGGATGACATCAGCGAACTCGACCTGGTCGGTCAGTAAGTCGGTGACGCTTCGATGATCCTCCTCACCCAAAGATTCGCCGGTTTCCTGCAGGTATTTGGCTTCTTCAAAGTCTTTCAAGAAATTTACTGCATCAACGACGGTTACCATCGTATCCAGGTCAGCGACATCGGAGAGCGATACGCCGCTTTCATCTGCGAAGGTAAAGGTCTCCGCTACCGGCAATGGTTCGGAGATCCCGGTTGACTCGATGACCAGATAGTCAAAGCGCCCTTCGCGCGCGAGCTTGGTAACTTCTTCAAGCAGGTCTTCGCGCAGGGTGCAGCAAATGCAGCCGTTGGACATTTCAACCAGTTTCTCCTCGCTACGGCTCAGCGACACTTCGTTTTGCACGATCGCAGAGTCAATATTGATCTCACTCATATCATTGACGATAACGGCCACTT
This sequence comes from Pseudomonadota bacterium, assembly GCA_039178015.1. Classification (GTDB taxonomy): domain Bacteria; phylum Pseudomonadota; class Gammaproteobacteria; order Pseudomonadales; family Halieaceae; genus JARRPM01. Next base: position 7,007 of record JBCDFM010000156.1, on the reverse strand, counting down.
TCTGACCGCTTCGGTTGTTCAGAATATGGCTTAGTACAGTCGTTTTTCCTGCGCCCAGAAAACCAGAAAGCACTGTTACGGGTAGTTTTTCGTTAGCAACGCTATGCATGAGTTGACCGCCTCCATGACGAAGCAAAAAGATACGTTACAACATATCACACACTTTTGAAATGGTTATTGCCTGGTCAATAAGCTGTCAATGAGGCCAGTATCGGAAGCTGTCTTCGTGATTACACTCCTCGGCCGCACTGGTATAGTTCGAGGCTCACCGGCGGTGCGTTCCTCGGTGCGCAAAGGAATTGTCTTCTCCCAACTATGAAATTTGCATTGCTTCTCATAGCAGCGGCCTTGGGGTTTAGCGCTGCCCTTCTGCTTCAGAATCGAGGTTTACTCGGTGAACCTGTACAGCTTGCCAAGCTAGTAGATGGGGGGCGCTATACGGGTGAGATCAGAGATGGAGTATTACAGGGTTCAGGAACCTTGGACTGGCCCCAAGGGGCGAGCTACGTGGGTGAATTTAGAGACGGCTTGCTACACGGGCAAGGTGAATATACCGATGCAGCTGGCGTGCGCTACCGCGGGCAATTTGTCGATGGGGTGTTTACGGGCAGCGGTGAAATTTACGGCGTAGATGGCGATGTTTATAAAGGCGAAACGCTCGAATGGGTGATGCATGGGCCGGGTGACTATGAGCAGGATGGAGCGCGCTACCGCGGGCAATTTGTTGATGGGGCGTTTACGGGCCATGGCGAGTATTTTAGGGGCGATACGCTTGTCTACGAGGGTCTGTTCGAGGATTGGGTATTCCACGGCAGAGGTAAGCTATTTGAAGACAACGGCTATCTAGAGGGCGAATTTGAAGACGGGATGCCTGTATCTGGCGTCAGGGTGACGGACCAAGGTGATCGATACAGCGGACAGTTCTTCTATTTAAATTACCACGGCGACGGTGAGTTAACGCTGGCCAATGGAGACAGATACACTGGCCAGTTTCGCTATGGGCGTTATCACGGTGAGGGCGTAATGCAGCTCGCAGTGCCAGTAGATGGTGTTGCGCAATACAGCGGCACCTGGCACCAGGGGCGCCTTGTGGACTCCAGCGAGACGCAGCTGGTTGAAAACTACGAAGCAGATCTTGAGGCGGCGCTGTACAGCGAACGGAGCATGTTGGATAACGCCCTAAACAGCGTGCCTCAGGGAGACCCTGCGACTGCAGAAGTCTTCTTTCTCGGTATAGCCGGCGATGGTACCGAGCGCGTGTTCAGCCGAGAAGTGACAGCTTTTCGAGATTATTTCGATCAGGTAGCACCTTTAGCAACGAGGCAGATCAACCTCATCAATGATCGCAGCACCATAGCGGAAAAGCCGATGGCAACCTTGACCAGTATTGCTGAAGCGCTTGCCAAGCTCGGTAAACGAATGGATAAGGACCAGGACCTGCTTGTGTTGTATATCACGAGCCATGGTAGCGAGGACCACCAAATCTCATTGAAGAACAGCCGGCTTGAACTCGTTGATCTGTCATCAGATAAACTCGCTCAGCTGCTGGATGAAAGCGGTATCCGCTGGCAGATTATTGTCGTTTCAGCCTGCTTTTCCGGCGGATTTATTGAACCTCTTAAAAGCGAGAACAGACTTATCATGACCGCGGCAGCGGCGGACAAAACCTCCTTCGGCTGTTCCGATCAGGCGGCACTGACCTATTTCGGCAGGGCGCTTCTTGAAAGCCTGGGCGAAACAGACTCATTCGGTGAAGCCTACAGCCAGTTGCAGAAAAAAATTATATCGCGCGAAGCGGAAGAGCAGTTGCCTGCCTCTGAACCACAGCTGTTTATGGGCGAAAATATTGTCGAGAAGTTGAACCAAATGACAGGTCTATTCATGAGCCAGTCAGAGAGCTAAGCGCTAGCGCTTCGATTATGAACCCCTGTTTCATTCGCTTTGCAGGTCTCATGTTTGCCCTACTCGCTCAGGGACTGTCGGCGCAGCCCGAGCTGTTTTCCGCCATTGGTGAAAGGCTCAGCTATATGCAGGATGTCGCACTGTATAAGTCACTGAACGGCCTGCCCGTGGACGATCCAGCGCGCGAAGCGCTTGTGCTTGACAGAGCGCTCGACGATGCACGATACGCCGGCTTAGATCCTGTGACGGTGGAGGCATTCTTTGAGGCGCAAATTGCGCTCGCCAAGGTCATTCAATATCGTTATCTCGCAGATTTGCAGACTCATGAAGCAGACCGCGCAGCAGTCGATTTACCATCGGTCGTTAGGCCTAAGCTGATCGCATTGGGCGCTCTGATCATCGACAGGATTGCGGATAGCTTGGCGGCATCGGGGCCTATCACTGATTCGCAGTTTGATGCGTTTGTCGAGGAACTGGATTTGGACTATCTGACTGCGCGTGAGCAGCGTCTTTTGTTCGACGCCTTGAAACAGGTGCGACTCAACAGTCAATTTGATGCGCCCTGATTAGATTGCGGCGGGGCTGTACCGCGCGCTGCCCTCCTCAACCGACCGCCTTAATGCGTTTGCACGCGCCCAGCTAATACCCTCGAGACAGTTACCTTTGGTTTGCCAAAGCGGGCGCTGAGACGGTGCCGGCTATTCTAAAGCATGCTTTTATAGCGTCCTTGGAACACCGGTACTTTTCGAGCAGCCCAGATTCTGGGGCGAAGTATCAGGTTCGTGCCGTGGACTTAAGCACATGGCTAGCAGCCGCCGGGCAGCAAACCATTTTTACCCTTGTGGCGCTTAATGATAACCATTATCATCCACGCCTTTTAAAGCCGGACCATCTTCCTATGATGTATCAGTGCGCGGCAGCGGTAATGCTCCTGTTTCTTTCTACTATCACCCTAGCCCAAACATCGCCAGCAGTTGAAGATCCTGATGCTGCGGCGCAAGCGCAGCGGATCGAAGAAATATTCGTATTCGGGCGACTGTCTGATTTCTCAGCGCTGAAAAGCGCGGTGCCCATCATGGAGACAGCGCGTTCGGTTAGCATAGAGACAGAGCAGCAGATCATAGATAAAGGTGCGCTAGACCTGGGCGATACGGTGAGCTACACCGCCGGGGTGACGGCTAATCCATTTGGCTTATCGACACGCACCGACACGATTTTTATTCGCGGTCTGTCTGTACCGCAATACCGCGATAGTCTTCAGTCACTGTTTGGAAACTTCAACAACGCCAGGCCGGATGTGTATACCCTTGAGCAGGTCGAACTCCTAAAGGGCCCTGCTTCGGTATTGTTTGGTAAGGGTTCGCCCGGTGGCTTGGTCAACATCATCAGCAAGCGGCCCCGGGATGAATCACGCCATGAAATCGTCGCTGAGTACGGTAATTTTGATCGCAAACAGATTGCCGTGGATTCCACAGGTTCGCTTACACAAACTGGAAATTGGCTGTATCGCGCAGTGGCGCTCTATCGAGATACCGACACCCAGGTGGATGAGGTATTCGACAAGACACTGGTGTTATTCCCATCGGTGACCTGGCGACCGAGTGCTGATACAGAGCTCACCCTCATTGGCAATTACACCGACACTGAAGGGGATACTGCCTCCCAGTTCCTCCCGATCGAAGGTACACTACTGCCGGCGCCCAATGGCGAGCGGATCGATTTCGACGCCTACCTCGGCGACCCCAATTTCAACCGATTCGATACGAAAACCACCGCGGTAACACTGCTGGCTGATCACAGGTTTAACGCCTACTGGCGAGGAGAACTCACCACACGCTATACCGATGGCGAGGCTGAGTATCAGCAAGCCTGGCCGTCTTTCGTGGTCAACTTCCCCACGCGCTATGTTTTCAACGAGGACGGTAGCCTGTACAAAGACGGAACGGTGCCTCGCGAGTGGTTTCGAGGCGATGGCACTTCAGAGCAATGGGCGGTAGACGTGCGCCTTCACGGCAGCATCACCACCGGTCCGGTGGATCATCAACTCCTGATCGGTGCGCAGTATCAAGATATCACTAACAGTGAGGAAGGTTTTAATGTATTCGCCTACGGTTACGATTTTTTTACCGGCCAGCCCAACAACACCGTCGGCGATACCTTTTGGATAAACGTGTTCGATCCTCAGTATGGCAATGTACCCACGATTGAAGAGCTCGGGCCAGTTGTGAAAGAGCCTGATACCAAGAGCGAAGATATTGGCATCTATATCAGTGATCAGATCAGCATTGATAGTTGGAACATCACCCTGGGTTTGCGCTATGACGATACAGAAACAGATGCGGCCGCAGGCAAACAGAGCGACGATGAATTGAGTGCCGGTATTGGGCTGCTGTACTACTTCGACAACGGTCTAGCGCCTTACATCAGCTACTCTGAATCGTTTGAACCCGTTATCGGCGACAACGGACGCGGAGAGCCTTTGAAGCCACAGAAAGGCGAGCAACTGGAGATCGGCCTCAAGTATGAGCCGTCCAACTTCCCCGCCCTCATCACGCTGGCATGGTTTGACCTGGAGGAATCTAATCTTCCCGATCCGCAGTCGGTGCCCGGATTTTTTGAGCAGCAATCTGGTATATCCAAAATCACCGGAGGCGAATTTGAAGCGCTGATGCGGCTGGGCGATTTCAGTCTCGAACTGAATGCAAGTGTACTGGATACGGAAGATCCGAATGGTTTCAAGCTGGCAAGCGTTCCGGATGAACAGGCGTCTAGCTGGCTTGGCTGGCGGCCACAGGGTAGCTTGCAGGGCTTGAAAGCGGGTGCCGGTATTCGTTATACCAGCAGTTCTCAGAATGGTATCGATACCCTTAAAACCCCTTCCTATACCCTCGGCGATGCGATGCTGGGCTGGGAGTTCAAGCACTGGGACTTACAGCTGAATGTACGCAACATCACCGACAAGGAGTTCTATGCAACCTGCCTTGCAAGAGCCGATTGCTTTGTCGGTAAATCCAGGACCGTCGTCGCCAGCGTCAAGTATGTATTTGAATAATGCGAAGTCACTGCATCCTTTGTGGCAATCGACTGCATTCGCCAATACCTGTTAATTGAACCTAAGCTCTCAATGATTGTCTGCCCTTAGACAGATCGACGCCCTGCACAACTGCAGAGATGGACGGGGTATCGAGAAAATTAGACATCAGGTAGGGCAATCATGATCACTGCGACGGTAGGCCGCGCGCCATTTTTCTGTTTGTTATCGCTGGTGGGTTTAACACTCCTCTACATAGTCTCAGCGGCTACACACGCGGCCAACCCTGGCCTCGCTCAAGAACCGGAATTCGTTAGCGCTCAACCAGACGCTGCTGCAGCGCAACTTGGCGAGGATTTCTTTATCGATTTGCTCACCTTGTCCGATCCACAGGCAATTAAGGCAGCGTTTGCGACAATTGAGCAGCAGTGGGACAGCAGTTACATACCGATACTCATTGAAGTCAGTATTTTCGCGGGTAGCGATTACACCTCTGACAGTGTGTTCGCCACGCTTGCGAAAATGACCGGCAAAGGGTTTGGTCCACATACTCGTGTTTGGCAGGATTGGCTCTGGAATCGCCCGGAAATCAGGAGTCCGAGTTACGCTGAATTCAAAGCGGATTTGTATCGGCAAATCGATCCGCGCTTCGAGACGTACTTTAGAGGGCGAGGTGATGACGCAAGGATACGATTTGATGAAATCCAATGGGGTGGCGTAGCGCAGGATGGCATCCCGCCCCTGCGTAGCCCTGAAATGATTTCGGTGGAAGAAGCAGCCTACCTGGACGATGACAACATCGTCTTCGGCATTGAGATCAATGGCGATGCTCGCGCCTACCCCAAGCGGATTCTGGCCTGGCATGAAATGTTTACGGATACCATAGGCGGTGTCGATATCGCTGGCGTGTACTGTACCCTGTGCGGGACGGTTATCCCCTACGAGACATCGGTAGATGGGCAGAACTTTCAACTTGGGACCAGTGGATTCCTCTATCGATCCAACAAGCTGATGTACGATCAAGAAACGCAATCACTTTGGAACACGATACGCGGTGAGCCGGTGGTTGGACCCCTGGCCGATAGCGGCGTACGCCTCCCCTTTACAAGTGTCGTCACAACGACCTGGGGTGAATGGAAAACGCGTCACCCTGAGACGACGGTGCTCTCATTGAACACCGGCCATAGGCGGGATTATGGTGAAGGAGCAGCCTACCGGGATTACTTCGCCACCGACCGGCTAATGTTTCAAACACCCTTTCATGATGACCGACTGGCGAATAAGCAGGAGGTGCTAGCGCTACGATTCATGGCCTCCCCTAAAGAACAGCTGGCAATCGATACCGCCTTTCTTGTCGACAATCCGCTTTATGTTGATCGCGTGGGCAATCAGTCTGTTCTGGTGCTAACGGATGCCACGGGCGCTAATCGTGTTTATGATCCGAAAGATGTGAAATTTGAATCTTACGATGGCGACTCGGCACTAGTTGATAGCCGGGGTATCGCGTGGCAACTTGAGGAGGAACAACTTCGCTCAGCCGATGAGCAATCGCTACCCAGGCTCCCCTATCATCGAGCGTTTTGGTTTGGTTGGTACGCGACGTTCCCCGAAACGCGGCTCGTTAAGTGATCGACACCGAATAACACACGTCGCTCAGAGATGCTTACCCATCCGTGTGGGACAAGCAGCCTACTTGTCACGTATCTATCGCCGGTCTAATTAAATACGGTAACCTCTGATCAGCTGAAAAGTTTTCACAGGAGCGGCGCAGTATGATCGCCTACATTACACTTGGAGCTGATGACATACTTCGTGCAAAACTGTTTTACAACGCGTTTCTTCCGGCGCTGGGCTATGAGCTCGAGGAAGTTCATGGCGGCTTAAGCTATTCCATTGCGGCAGAACCGGGCCAGGTTATCGTACCACCGGATATCTATATTAAACCTGCCTTTGATGGCCGTCCGGCATCCGCTGGTAACGGCACCATGATTGCTTTTCAAGCACATAGCCAGCAGCAGGTACAAGAGCTTCATGCTGCAGCACTGGGCGCCGATGGCGTAAACGAAGGCGCGCC
>JBCDFM010000155.1:0-9620 GCA_039178015.1 Pseudomonadota bacterium | reverse complement strand
CGGGAAGAGTTAGAGGCTTTCTTAGACGCCTCACTTGCTCAGTTTTCTCGATGGATAAGCGCTTTGGTCGCACAGCGCCAGCAGCGCGATCGGCGAATTACGGAACTTGAATTTCCCTTGGGTGAGTTCAGAAAAGGCCAGAGATGCATCGCCGAGCTCGTCTATAAATGCATTGATCAGGGCGGCGAGCTCTTGATAGAGGCTCCCACTGGAATAGGTAAGACGGCGGCTGTGCTGTACCCGGCAGTCAAGGCGTTAGCAACCAATAAACATGATCGGATAGTGTTTATCACCGCCAAAACAGTGGGTCGGCGGGCTGTTGAATCGACACTGGAGCGCTTTCTAGATGCCGGTCTGCGCTTGCGTACACTCAGCATAAGCGCAAAAGAGCGAATATGTTTTTCTCCAGGCAAAGCCTGTCACGGCGATGATTGCCGATACGCTCGCGGTTACTATGATCGACTACCGCAGGCCCTATGGGCCGCCTTAGAGTTGCCGACCTTGTTTCAGAGCGATATCGAATTGCTCGCAAAACGATTCGATATTTGCCCTTACCAGCTGTCTGTGGATTTACTGCCATGGGCAGACCTGGTGATCGCGGATATCCATTATGTATATAGTCTGACAGCGACTATAGGCTCGATGGTGCAGCAGGGTAATCATCGGTGGACAGTGCTGCTTGATGAAGCTCACAATCTGCCTTTTAGGGCAAGGAAGCTGTTTCACGCTGAAATAGCCAAGGCGGAGTTGATGGCGGCCCGTCTATCTGCGCCCAGGAGTTTGGCACCCGCTTTAAACCGGATCAATCGAGTCTTGCTCGAGTTGCAGCGCTCACAGTGGGCGTCTCAGGAATACGAATCCATTGAGCTGGTTCCAGTTAAGTTATCGCGAGCACTTTCCAATTTTGTCGTGGCGGCAGGAGAGGCAATGGCTGTCGAAGCTGGCATCTTACACCGTCGACCCGAGCTGCTGGCTTTTTATTTCAGCACGATTCAGTTTCTTCGATTGGCAGAATACTGGGATATAGATTTCCGATGTGAGCTGAGCCGTGATAGTGGCCGTCAAAGTCTCACAGTTGCGATTAACTGTTTAGACCCCGCCAGACTGTTGAGCGAAAGACAAAGAGACCTACATTCTGTAACCGCGTTCTCTGCAACCTTGTCACCGGCTAATTGGACCCGCCACTCCCTCGGCCTCGGCAATGAGGCGGTGTTTCGCAGAGTGGACTCTCCGTTTGAGCAAGAGCAACTAGAGGTTTACCTTGCCACGCATATCAGTACACGATTTCGCGAGCGCGAGCGGTCCTTACCTCAGCTGGGTGAATTGATAATAGACTGGTTGTCTCGAGAAGGCGGGAACTGCATTGTTTACTTCCCTTCTTACCGCTACCTACAGGATTGCCTGAATCAGCTCAATAGATGTGGTCTCGAGGAGACTCGACCCAATTTTTGGGTGCAACAGCGTGATCAGGGAAAAACGCAGCTCCTTGATTTACTCTCGCAGCATCGCGACCTGGTCGCGTTCTGTATTCTCGGCGGAATCTTTAGTGAAGGTATAGATTTACCTGGCGATCTACTGCGCAGCGTGGTGATTGTGGGCGTTGGGTTACCTCAGTTCAACCGAGATACGCAGCAGCTACAGAGTTGGTATCAGCAGCACCAGGGAGCAGGTTTTGAATATGCTTACCTATACCCGGGCATGCAAAAAGTTGACCAGGCTCTGGGCAGGGTGATTCGAACGGTCGAGGATACTGGTCGAGCACTACTGGTGGACAGTCGCTATGCGCAACGCCAGTATCGCGAGCTGCTGCCGCCGTGGTGGAGTTATCTCAGCTGGGATAGCGTTGAATCGAAACGATAGCCTGGCTTGGCGAAAGCCAGCTGTACCGTACTAATGATGCGCTCGCGAAAGCCTCCCTCGCAATAGGCTAAATAAAATTCCCACATATTCAGAAAGCTTTGATCGAAATTCATTGTTAGTACTTTGTCCTGCGCACTCATAAACCGCTTGCGCCAGGTCGACAAGGTAAGCGCGTAGTCGCGAGTGATATCACGCAAGTGCACGATCTGCATGTCTGTATTGCGGGCGATATGGTCAGCGATGACAGACATAGAGGGCAGACTGCCGCCTGGGAAAATATAACGCTGGATGAAATCCACTGAGTCGCGTGCAGATTCGAAGCGCTGGTCTGCGATGGTGATCGCCTGTATTACCATTTTGCCGTCTGGCTTTAGAAGCTCGCTGCACTTACTGAAGTACGTGCTGTAAAAAGCGTGCCCTACCGCTTCTATCATCTCGATTGACACCAGTTTGTCATAGGTTCCCTCTAGCTCTCGATAGTCTTTGCACAAGACGGTAATCCTGTCTTCTAGTCCAAGATCCTTTACTCGGGCCTTGGTGTACTCATACTGTTCTTTAGAAATCGTTGTCGTGGTTACCCGGCACCCAAACTCCTGGGCCGCGTGGATTGCCATGCCACCCCAACCAGTGCCAATTTCGAGGAGGTGATCGGAGGACGACAGGTCAAGCTGTCTACAAAGTTCATCCAGTTTCGCGATTGACGCTTGGTCCAGGCCCGTCGTATCAGACTCAAACACGGCTGCCGAGTACATCATCTTGGGGTCGAGGAAGAGTTCGAAGAAATCGTTACCAAGGTCATAGTGTGCCGAGATATTTTTCTTTGATCCTTCATGGGTATTACGATTGAGCGCGTGAGATAGTTTCAGGCCCAGGCGCACAAACCAGGACTGCTTGGATTCAAGCAAATCCAATGTAGCCAAATTAGCGCTGAAAAGTCGCGTAACCTCTACCAGGTTCGGTGAAGTCCAGCTACCTGCCATATAGGCCTCGCCGCTCGCGATACTGCCACCGGCAATTACTTGACGATAAACGCTTCGATCATGCACATAGATTTCAGCTTGAGGTTGTGTAGCGTTGCCATCTACGCCGAATTGGAAGGTATCTTCACCGTCGTAGATCGTTAAGGTGCCGACTTTTAGCTTGGCGAGCAATTTCAAACATACGCGCCTGGCAAGTTGTGTTCTGACAGGTAGGCGAGTACTCGACTGTGCTAGCTCGACCTGGCTAGCCGTCAAGTCGCTTGGGTTACTCATGTTTCTACTCCGGAGGGTTTGCTATTGGGGTGCGAATAGAAAGGTACGCCTTTCACAAAAAGCCTGAAGGCTTGCCAATAAATCGCAAGTGCGATCTTGGCAGTGATCATCGGATAGCGCCACAGTGTTCTATTGAGATTGGTCGCAGTCAAAGGCTTAGCGGTCAGCGATAAGCTGGCGTCAAACACTCTATCACCGTCTTGAGTATTGGCCAAATGCAGCACGAGCCGCTTGTCCGGTGTGCTGCTGCGCCAGTGATAGCGCATGTCCATCGGGTTGAAGGGTGACACATGAAATGCTTTTTCAAACTCCGTCTTGAGCCATTTGCCCTGTGCCGGCCCTGGTAGGACATAGCTGTGACGTTCATTCCAGGGTGTATTGTTTACCTCCGCCACCAGATACTCGAGCTGCGATTCGCTCTCATCAAAACAGTAGTAACAGGCTATCGGATTCATAGCGACGCCGAAATACCGCATATTGGCCAACAAATAGATGGGTCCGCTGTGTTCATTACCGGTTTCTTCAAGAATTCGGCGTCTGACTTCATCCGCTAATGGAATTTCAGGATCTCCTAGAAAATCCGCACGGTCAAAGCGGGCCAGCGCTCTACCCCTGGCTGACCAAAGGGGGTGCGCATCGAAGAGTTCGGGAAGTTCATCCAGGCACAGATATGGCATGAAGACCCTGTAGCTAAACTCATGCTGTCTTGGGCTCATGCGCCTGTGTCGAACCACACCCTCGTAAAGTCTGGATCTCACGCGGCGGCCTGATGTTGTTGGTTGAGCGCTTCAGCAACTCGCAAGGCACTCACAACACCATCTTCATGGAAGCCGTTGCGCCAGTAAGCGCCACAGAACCAGGTATTTCGTTGACCGTTAATCTCCTGCCAGCGTTGTTGGGCCGCGATGCCGCCAAGCGAAAAGACCGGATGATCGAAATTGAACCGCCCGAATATCTTCACCGGGTTAATAGCAGCGGTATTGTTGAGCGTAACGCAGAATGTCTCGGGTGCAGATATTCCCTGCAAAATATTCATGTTGTATGTCACCACGGCGCGCTGCTGATCACTGCCCAATGAATAGTTCCAGCTAGACCAGGTTTTACGGTTTTTGGGTAATAGACGGGTATCGGTGTGCAAAATCACTTCGTTTGATTGGTAGGGGAGCGCTCCCAAGATATCGCGTTCGGCGGGGCTCGGTTCTTCCAGTAGGGCCAGTGCCTGATCTGAATGAGTAGCCAAGACGACCTGATCGAACTGGAGTTCCCGGCCGTCGACCAACATCAGCGAGACCTGGTTACCCTGCCGCCTTACTGTTCGAACACCGCAGTTGGTGTAGATGCGATCTTCAAACCGCTGACATAGCGGCCGCAAGTACTCTCGTGAGCCACCTTCTATCACGCGCCACTGAGGGCGATCAGAGACTGAGAGGAGCCCATGGTTGCGAAAGAACCGGAGGAAAAAGCTCAGGGGAAACTCGAGAACAGTAGCACAGTCCGCGGACCAGATAGCCGATCCCATGGCGATCAAGTACTGACGTCTAAAGGCGTCACTGTAACCGTTGCGGTCGAGATACGCTCCCAAAGTCTCGCTGTCGTTAACGCGTCCGGACTCCAGGTCTTTCACGGATTCCTTGTTAAAGCGAAGTATGTCGCGCACCATGGTCAGGAATCGCCATGAGACAAGGTTGGAGCGTTGAGCGAAAAGCGTATCGAGATTCGTTCCCGAATATTCAAGTCCGGTTGCGTCATCACGGACACTAAAGCCCATAGCGGTAGGCTTACTGGGCACACCCAGACTGTTCATCAGCTCAATGAAGTTCGGGTATGTCCAGTCATTGAAGACGATGAAGCCGGTGTCAATAGCGTACTTGCGTGTTCCCAGTTTGACGTCCACCGTAGCGGTGTGACCGCCAACCTGTTTGTTAGCTTCAAATACAGACACTTCGTGCTGGGGGCTGAGATAGTGGGCACAGCTCAGTCCAGAGATGCCGGATCCGATGACGGCAATTCTCACAGGTTTAGTCTCCATTAGGGGTCCCGACACGTCAGGCGCACTCGGGTGTTGATAGTCGTCAATGGTACGCTGCTAGCTTAAGATCGGATTTGGAAGCCATTACTGCTGAAGGGTTTTTTATACTACAACAGAGTGATCTGCACTACCGCATTGCGCGTATAGATAGTCGAGCACAAAAAGTGGAACATGCTGAGTGGAAAATACTTTAAAATTTTCAAGCACTTACAACGGAGGAAGTGCTGGCAGGCGAACGGACGAATGGAGCGAATGTTTGGTGCTGATCGCGCAAAAAGAAGATCGAGCCGCCTTTACTCGATTTTTCAGACATTTTGCGCCATTGATCAAAGCCTTCGCGCTTGCGGGCTCTAGCTTATCCGCCTCCTTGGCAGACGAGCTAGTGCAAGAAGTCATGCTGAAAGTGTGGCAAAAAGCCGGTGGCTTCAATCCTGAGAAGGCTGCTGCAAGTACATGGGTTTATACCATCGCACGAAACTGCCGCACTGATATGTTCAGACGCTTACAAAAGTTTGACACGCCGCTCTCGGAAGAGGATGTCATGCCCGAGCAGGGCAGTAGTGAAGAACCGCTTGCAATGCTTCAGGATCGGCGCAGCCGCGAGAGCATTCGAAACTTGATGAAAACTTTGCCACCAGACCAAATGCAGATACTGGCCAAGGTGTACATGGAAGGAAAGTCCCACGCCGAGGCTGCCAACGAACTCGACCTGCCACTGGGTACTGTCAAATCCCGGGTCAGGTTGGCAATCCAGAAACTCCAGATACAGATAGATCGTTAGAACCATGGCCAAATATCACCCAGACTTAGATTTATTAACCGAATACGCTGCAGGGACATTGCCCTTGGCGCAGGCTGCCTGCGTATCAGTGCACATGAACTATTGCGAGCAATGTCGTCGCACAGTGAACCAGCTTCAGGACGTGGGAGCGTCGCTGTTTGAGGGTCTGCAAGCTGAAACCGTCAGCGAATCCGTGCTAAACAGCGTTCTTGGACAACTCGATGACGCAGCGCCATTAAGCTATGACGCCTCGCCAGAGTACTCTTCCACGATAGGTAAGACGCCCGCTATATTGCAGCGCCTAATGCACGGCGACTACACCGATTTGGTCTGGAAGAAAATCACCAACTCTTTGAGCATCAGCTACCTCAAAACAGGTGATCCAAACTACGAATTCGCCCTTTACCATATAAAGGCGGGCGGCAAGATCCCCGAGCACTCGCATCGCGGAGCAGAGATGACGCTGGTGCTGGAAGGCGGCTTTTCAGACGCTGACGGCACCTATCACGAGGGTGACTTTATCATGCGTGAGCCAGGCGACGCTCACGCCCCCACTGCGGTGCAGTCAGAAGACTGCATCTGTCTGGCAGTGTTGGACGCACCCCTGAAGTTCACCGGCTGGAAATATCGCTGGATGAATCCGTTTTTACAGCTCTCTGCCGGCTGACACACTGGGCGTGATAGAGTTCACGCCCATATCCGTGACGGATTTGTAATAATAAGGCCGGTTAGGGGTCCGCATCCTGGGCTGGCGCTTCATATTCATGTCGTGAATATTCCCCATTGTTCAACCTGAATTCATGCTGTGATAAAGTGCGCGGCTGCCTAACAACAGGGCAACAATAAAAGCCTTCTAACGACGAAAAGTGTCATCATGGTCAGCGAGGTAGTAGGTCATCCAAAATACCTGCAGGCGCCGATACGACCCAAACAAGCAGGGAGATAATAACCAACAATGCGTATCGCCATTCCCAAGGAAGTGCATCCCGGAGAAAATCGGGTCCCGATCATACCTGACACGGTAAAGAAGCTGTGTCGTATGGGCGCTGATGTGACCGTCGAGGCCAGCCTGGGCGCAGGTGCAGGCTTCGCTGACGATGAATACGCCGCGGCCGGTGCCACGGTCAGCACGGATCGAGAGGCGCTGATGCGCTCCGCCGATATGTTGCTGCGCTTGCGCAAACCCGGCAAAGATGAAATCGACCTCATGCCCTCAGGCTGCATCCACGTTAGCTATCTGGATCCCTTTAACGAACGCGAACTGGTCGAGGCGTTCAAAGCCGCTGGTGTGACGGCGATCAGCATGGAAATGATTCCTCGCTCCACCCGTAGCCAAAAGATGGATGCCTTGAGCTCACAGGCAAATCTGGCGGGCTATGTCATGGTCTTAAAGGCCGCCGATCACCTGCCGCGCATCTTTCCGATGATGATGACGCCTGCCGGTACGCTAAAGCCTGCAAACGTGTTTGTGATTGGCGCGGGTGTGGCGGGACTGCAAGCCATCGCCACGGCGAAGCGCCTCGGTGCGAAGGTCACTGCCTTCGACACCCGATCCGTGGTAGCCGAGCAGGTGCATTCCGTGGGGGCGAAATTCTTGGAGATTGACCTGGGTGAGACAGGCCAGACCAAGGATGGCTATGCCATGGAGCTGACACCGGAGCAAGTAGAGATTCAGCGTCAGGCCCAAAAAGAGGTCATTGCCAAATCGGACGTGGTCATCACGACCGCTCAGGTATTCGGTCGCAAACCACCGGTGCTGGTGACAGCGGATATGGTCGAGGGCATGGCGCCCGGCTCGGTTATTGTCGATATGGCCGCCGAAACCGGCGGGAATGTGGAAGGCTCTGTGCCCAATGAAATTGTCAAAGTGGCCGGTGTGACCATTATTGGCATGGGCAATTTAGCCGGCGAAGTTGCACGAGACGCCAGTCAGATGTACTCCTCAAACCTTTTCAACCTGGTGGAAGATAACTGGAGCGATGACAATAAAGAGTTTGTGGTGGATTTCGAGGACGACATTTTACCTGGCTGTGTCATTACCCATGGGGGTGAAGTCGTGAACGAAACCATCAAGAAAATCATGGAAGGGGAACAATAAAATGATGATACCACCCGAAGTTTTCCTGACGTTTATTCTTATGCTGGCAATTTTTTTAGGATTTGAGCTGATTAACAAGGTACCAGCGACGCTGCACACACCTCTCATGTCTGGGGCAAATGCCATTTCCGGCATTACCCTGGTCGGCGCGGTGAGTCTGGCGGGTACTGGATCGCAAGATCTGGCGAACTGGCTGGGTGCGGCGGCTGTCGCACTGGCAAGCATCAACGTCTTTGGCGGCTATCTGGTCACCGATCGCATGTTGGCGATGTTTAAGAAGAAGGAGAGCTGAGTCAGATGGACACTCTCATTCAGTTTGCCTTTGTGGTCTCCGCTGCGCTGTTTATTTTCGGCTTAAAGCAGCTTGGATCACCCGCGACTGCCCGGCGCGGCAATATGATTTCCGCCACTGGCATGCTCATCGCTGTGGTGGCAGCGTTACTGCATCAGGGCATCGTCGAATATCAATGGATTGCTATCGGCATGGTCGTGGGTGCGATTATTGGCGGGCTAGCCGCCAGGTTGGTGCAGATGACGGCGATGCCCGAGATGGTTGCGCTGTTTAATGGCTCTGGCGGCATGGCGAGCTTATTGGTGGGCTGGGCGGCGCTGAGCCCGGGCGCGACAACGTTCACTCTGATTACTATCGTGCTCTCAATTCTGATCGGTGGTGTCACCTTTACGGGTAGCTTGATTGCCTATGGCAAGCTCAGCGAGCGCATTGGCAGTGGCGCGGTGCTCTTTAGCGGCCAGCAAATCGTCAACGGCATCATCGTCTTCGGTATCCTGGCAGGCGCGGTGATGTTCTGCCTGCAGCCACACAACATGTTCTGGCTCTACCTGGTGGTCGCGCTCTCATTGGTGTTTGGCGTGATGGCGGTAATACCCATCGGTGGCGCGGATATGCCCGTCGTCATCTCACTGTTGAACTCGTATTCGGGTTTGGCGGCTTGCGCAGCAGGCTTTGCGGTGAACAACAACATTCTGATCGTTGCCGGGTCTCTTGTTGGTGCCTCGGGCATTATTCTTACCCAGATCATGTGTAAGGCGATGAATCGCTCTCTGGCGAACGTGTTGTTTAGCGGGTTTGGTAGCGGCAAGGTTGAAGCCACTGTGGTTGAGGGTGAGATCAAGCCCATTAATGCAGACGATGCCTACTATGTGCTGGAGGCGGCAACCAATGTCGCCATAATCCCAGGTTATGGCATGGCGGTCGCTCAGGCGCAACACGTGGTGAAAGAGCTGGCTGAACTGCTGGAGCACAACGGTGCTGAGGTCAATTTTGGCATTCATCCGGTAGCCGGCCGCATGCCCGGCCATATGAACGTTTTGCTAGCCGAAGCAGACGTGCCTTACGATCAACTGCTGGAGATGGACGATATCAACCCGCGTATGGAAAACGTGGACGTGGCGATTGTGATTGGCGCGAACGATGTGGTGAATCCGGCGGCGAGAGAAGTGGAATCGTCCCCCATCTATGGGATGCCGGTGATCAACGTGGATAAAGCGCGAACCGTGTTTGTTCTTAAGCGCTCCATGGCCTCAGGCTTTGCCGGGATTGAGAATCCCTTGTTTTATAAAGACAACACGCGCATGTTG
>JBCDFM010000154.1:0-9685 GCA_039178015.1 Pseudomonadota bacterium | reverse complement strand
GCAGTTCAACCCCAATCAGAGACTCGAAACCCGACACACTGCCGAAGGCGTTGCAGAAGTTGTATTGCAGCGTAATCGGCAAGGGCATTACGTCACCAGCGGAGAAATTAACGGTAATCCGGTCACCTTTATGCTCGATACCGGGGCAACAGGGGTCGCTATCCCGAGTGCCGTGGCAAATCGCCTGGGATTGGAAGCTGGCGCTGCCTTCCCCACACAAACCGCAAACGGCATGGCCATTAGTTACGCCGTTACGCTGGATCAAGTGAGTGTCGGCGGAATTGCATTGCCCGATGTACGCGCCAGTATCACACCGGGTCTGGCCACAGACCAGGTATTGCTGGGGATGTCGTTCCTCAAGCATATCGAATTTACCCAGCGCGGTAATCAGTTGATCTTGCGACAACTCCCCTACTAAGTTAGCAACTCGCAGTTACGCTAATTTTCACGAATGTGAAGTAATGCAGTGATCCAGCAGGGGCTTTTCGTGGTACAAAGCGGCCCGATCTAGCTGGTTATAGCCATGAAACTCTATCATTTACCGTATTTCAAAAGCCTATCGCGCTGCTCCCTCGGTCTGTTTGTTCTCGCCATGTTATGGGGCGCAGGGGAAGCCTTCGCGGAGCCAGGCCCTGACGCACAGCGCTTTGGTCCATGGGTTTGGGGTGTGGCGGGCGGTGCGGTACACCAGACTGGCAGCGACCTGCAGGATAGTGATGGCAGCGTCAGCGTGTCCAGATACTTCACGGAACTCAGCCTGGGATACGCCGCTGATCGTCGCAACAGCGTCTCACTATCCCTGGGTGCCGGCGAATCCCAGTATGATTTTTCCAGCGATAGCTTTGGAGGACTTGATCCCTGGGATGATGTTCGCGATTACCGTGTCTCGTTACCTATTCGTTTCGCGCCCAGCGATAGCACCAGCGTTTTTATTATCCCCAGCGTGCGCAGCTATGGTGAGGAAGGCACCAGTCTCAATGACGGCAGGACTGAAGGTGTACTCGCAGCCGCTGGCTGGACGTTATCGGACAAGCTCACACTCGGACCTGGCTTCGGCTGGTTCACAGAGCTCGGTGGGGGCGACAATTTTTTCCCCATACTGCTAATCGACTGGAAGATCACAGATAAACTTAGCTTGTCTACTGGGCGGGGCCTAGCGGCCTCACGCGGCCCTGGTTTTACACTGGACTATGCGGCATCAAAAAACTGGAGCGCAGGAATAACGGCACGTTACGAAGAAATCCGTTTCGCACTAGATGCCGATGGCTCTAATCCCGAGGCTTATGTGGAAGACAGCAGCGTACCGTTGTTGTTGACGGCGCAGTATTCGCCCTGGCCCATGACCAGTATCAGTGCGCTGGCCGGCATCGAGTTTGCCGGCAAGCTGAAAGTTGAAGACGGCAGCGGTAGCAGGTTGGCGCGCTCAGATATCGACAACCCGTTTGTATTTGGCCTGGTATTCTCCAGTCGCTTTTAACGCAGATTCACCAACACATCCTGACCTACTGCTGCCGCGCCCCCGGCGATAACTACCCCGCCTGCATAACCTGTACGGCAACCATACCGATGCCATAGAGACCGGCAAAATAGAACAGCGGGCGAATAACCGGCCAGCCGAACGTATAAACAATAGCGTGACCCACCCGTGCATAAAAGAACACCATCGCGCCCGTAGCTGTGCTGTCGTTGGAAACGCCCAGCACACCGGCAACCAATACCACAATGGCAAAGAGCACCAGGTTTTCCTGCATATTGGCCGACAGACGCTGCAAGCGTTTGCGCAAAACAGTCGGCTCTGCCAGATTGTCACGGTTTCCGGCCTGCGCCATCAATCCATTCTGAGTTATGCCCAGAACGGCCTGGCCCAGGATAATCACCAGAAAAAGTAAGGTGCTGTACATCAACATCAAAAGTTCTACGGACATTTTTATTCTCCTTTATCGTTTGACTTGCCTCGCTCACGGGCAGAGCAGGCGTTGAGTATGGGGTTTATAGCAGGTGAATTGAAGCAACGCACTCGCCGAATCGATCGACGGTTCGTCGACTAAAATTGATCTAGGTGGCAGTTTTTGGCAGTCGGTCGCGGGTGCTCGTAAGGGCCGGATACGCGCTGCAGCAACATTCAACTTTATTGTGACTCCTAACCCAACAGAATCATCGCAAACCCGATACAGGCTGAGGGACGCCCAAAACTGCATTCGGTGATAACTCGCATTCTCCGGCGGACCTATCGACGAGCTGTAATACGGGATTTCTGACCTGTAGCAATCCATCGGCCTGCATCAAAAAACCGACATCTAACGCACTACTGTGCTCGGGAAGCTTTATCACGATCTGATAGTGTTGCCAGTCATGTTCACCAATATGCGGCTCATGATCCAAAACTGACCGCAATAGCAGCTTTCGTCCTTTGTTAGCTGCTGATCTCGCCACCATTTTCACGCCACCTCCCACTTTGAAGCCCTGCCCCTGTTCCGGTACGCGAAGATCCAATTGCATCTCCACGTTGAGTGCGACGATCTCCCCCGCAATCGGGGTGACATCCAGGCGTTGACGAAAATAAAACCACGGCTGCGTACCCGTCTTTTCAATTCGAGCTTCACCGTCTTCTATCTTCAGGTCGAAAGAAGGTTCTCCGGAGTGCTGTGTGCTCGACCAGTGGTAGATACCGCCATGCTCTCTACGTTGGGCAAAAGTGGCATTCTGTAAAAGATTCCCCGCTTTCAGCACACAGGGAGTCGCGGCTTGAGCAGAGAGAGTCGCACCCCATATACAGATGGAACCTGCGATCAACCACGCCAGACGCACCATAGGAAAAACTCCAAATGTTCTAAGCGAGCCGTTTCTGGCCCCAATGACCAGCAGTCCCCTCGTCTAATTGCCGCTATAATACACCGGAACCCGGTTTCATAATCAGACTTACGATGCGCAAGAGTGCAAGCCTGCTAGGTCGATTCGCCCGCGACCTACCCGCTGGCGAACTGTGCTGGATAGGCGTGCGCCCTGAGCGACGCGGCCAGATGGTGTCCCTCGAGCGCGTGGATGCCATCGCATCAAAGGGGCTTGAAGGCGATCACAGGATGTATAAAACGCCTGGCTCTGCCAGGCAGGTCACCATCATCTCAGCAGAGTTTATAGCGCAAATCGCGCACTACCTGTCACGTGAGACAATCGATCCCTCACTTTTGCGACGCAATCTGGTGGTAAAAGGCATCAACCTAAATGCCTTGCGGTATCAACAATTTCAGGTCGGTGCAGTGGTGCTGGAAGCGGCTGCGTTATGCCACCCGTGTTCGCGAATGGAGCAAGCCCTGGGCGGAGGCGGCGTGGCCGCTATGCTCGGACACGGCGGGCTGTGCGCGCGTATTATGCAAAGCGGAGAGCTGCGCGTTGGTGATCAAGTACAGGTGCTAGCACATGACCTCGCCCCTGCCGATAGTGACTCACTATCAAGCTAGCCTGAGTGTTACGGCAACTGCGCAACCCAGCTGATATCCTCGAACCATTTTCGATACCAGTTGAGCGTCATGCCATTGGTCTCAAAAGAAAATAAGTAGTTTCGCAACAGGCTTTCAAATTGATTGTCATCGGGGCTGATAGCTATTCCGATTGATTCAACAGACAGCGGCGGTTCCAATAGACTCAGGCCTGCGTCGGGGTAGCGCATCATCGTCAATTTAAGGATCGGAATGTCAGCGATCATCGCATCGATTCTACCCGTCAATAACATTTGCACGCCTTCATCATAATTCGCAATTGCATGAAAGTCGGCGTCGGGAAAATTGCGCTCCGCAAAAATCTCGCTGGTCGATTGACCCAGCGCAACCATACGAATCGCAGGATCGTTAAACTGCGACACATCCTTGACGACATTCTCTATTCGACTCGTGGTCAGTATTGACTTGCCTGAGAGTACATAAGGGCCTATAAAACTCACCTTTCGGGTTCTCTCAGGCGTGATTGTCAAACCGGAGATCACCATATCTACTCGGTTATCAAGCAGCGTGTCGAGCAAATTGGCGAATGGGATTTCGACAATTTCTAATTGCACCTTCATGACTTCCGCCAACGCCTTCGCCAGGTCAACATCATAGCCAATTAGTACCTGCTCGCGGTTGCGCAGGCTAAAGGGGGGTTGATCCGCCGACATCGCCACCCGCAATACGCCGGTGTCAACCACCCTGTCGAGCACAGGACTGGCAGCGAGGCTGACACCGGCACTACACAGTGCAAGCAGGCAGCCCATCAATCTAGTCATGAACCAATGCCGGGTGCCAAAAATTTTCATCGACCGAATCTACTCCACTTAGTGGTTTGACAACACGGTAGCGAGCCCGACAGCGGGGCCGCTTTCGCAATCCAACCTGGCTCTACTAAAAGGCCGCTATAGTTGCAGCACGAAACTGACAAAGCAAGACCGGCGAGAGAGGCCAGGCAATCAAAAATACCGCAGTCTGCTCCTGTACAACAAAGCAGTTTCAAGTGTTATGCTCCCCGCCAATTATGATTCGAATCCTGCTCTGTCTGGCCGTCTTTCTGGCCTCTCCGGCAAACGCGCAGAACTACCAACTGCCGGGATTTGGCGAGGGTAATGCGGTTTCCTTGAACCAGGAATACTACCTGGGGCGGGCCTGGTTAATGTCCTTTCGCCGCCAGGCTCCAATTGTGACCGATGCGCTGGTTAACGATTACATTGAGAGCCTGGTGTACCGTCTCGCTGAAACCAGCCAGTTGCGGGATCGACGGCTTGAAATCGTGGTGGTTGAAAACCCGACCATTAATGCCTTCGCGGTTCCAGGTGGCGTTGTCGGTGTGCATAGCGGTCTTATGGCCAAAGCGGAGACTCAGGCCCAGTTTAGCTCGGTGTTAACCCACGAATTGGCGCATCTCAGTCAAAGACACTTCTCGCGCGGAATAGAAGCACAGCAGAAGTCAGCCGCCGCCTCAATGGCGGGTTTGCTTGGTGGTCTGGTACTGATCGCAGCAGGTGCGGGCGATGCGGGCATGGGTGCCATAATGGGAGGTCAGGCAGCAGCACAGGACAGTCGTCTTCGTTACAGCCGGCAACACGAAGCAGAAGCCGACCGCATTGGTATGCACAATCAGGTTGCGGCGGGCCTGGACCCCGGTGGTGCTGCTGAAATGTTTGTTGTGATGCAGCGCGAATCGCGCAGCTACGGTGCACGACCCCCCGAATTTCTGCTTACTCATCCGCTGACAGAGAAACGCATCTCGGACACCAAAAATCGCGCGGCAACCTATCCCAGCCGTATCTACGAGGACAGCCGCGATTTCCAGCTGGTTCGGGCCCGAGTTTTGCTCAGTTTCATGGGGGACGACGCAACAGCGATAGAGGATTTCCGGAAGAAGCGAGCGCAGGGAGGCCGTTCGGCCGTACCGGCCCAATATGGACTGGTGCTGGCACTCACACGCGGTGGCGATTTGGATGAGGCAAGAGATTTACTCAAGCCGATGCGCGATTTCGCCCCTGACAATATCCCCTATCGTGTTGCTGAGGCCGAAATCGATATTGCTGCTCAGCAATATGAGAAGGCCATCGCCGTGCTAAACGCAGGGCTGAAACTGTCACCGGATAACCACCCACTGACGATGGCGCTAGGGGATGCTTACTTCCAAGGCGGTTATTACGAAAAAGCTGACAGGCTGCTGTCGCGACATACGCGCAGCCACCCTACGGATGAGCATCTGTGGTATCTACTGGCAGAAGTGCAGGGTAAGGCGGGTAATATCCTGGGAGTACATCAGTCCAGAGCGGAGTATTTTGCCCTGAACGGCGCTATGCAGAGTGCTATCAAGCAGTTGAATTTTGCCCTGCCGCTAGCGACCAACGATATTATGGTTGAGCGCATTCATACCCGTATCGCTTACTTTGAGATGATACAAAGAGCGCTTAACTCCATGGGTTAAGCAGCACGTCTGTATCTCAAGGTTGGTCGAATCACGCTCGATTAAGCTCACTTTATCTAAGCAGCTCGACACCGAAACCTGTTTACAGAGCCGGTGTAAATAAATCCATTTGATACCAAAGCTCTCTTAAAAACACTCTTCTAAATGTCTAAAGGCGATGTCTGACCTTGGCCAAAAGCTGGTGCTGAACACTGGCTCAGCAAGTGCACCGTCAGTCAAACTCGTAACTGAGTGCATAGAGACGATCTCGACGATGGATTCCTCGGGCACCTCGCATTCATCTAAGTGCTACTCTCATAAAACTGTGTGCTTTTGTCGCATATGCCCAAATTTAATAATTGACAGTGTCAATTGACGATGTCAATATTAATCCATGCCTAAAATCCTGACCGCAGATGACGTGCTGGCTTTTCGTCAACGATTATGCGACCTGGCGCTGAAAGCCTTTGCGGAGCAGGGTGTGGAAGGTATGAGCTTGCGCGGGCTTGCGGCCGCCGCAGGCTGCAGCCGAACCACGCCTTATCGCTATTTTAAAAACAAGGCCGATATTCTTGCGGCCGTACGCCAGAGCCAGTTTCAGAAATTAGCGGACGTGTCAGAGAGCGTAGCAGCGAGTGTGGCCAGCCCCAGTCAGCGACTGGAAGCACTGGCCCGATCCTACATCAAATTCGCCATCTCATCGCCGGACGCTTATCGCGTGATGTTCTCTGTTAATCAGCGTGATGAAAAGCGCTACCCAGAGCTGGTACATGAGATCAATCGTTCACAACAGCCGATGATGACCGCCGTCAGCGAGGCCATCGATAGCGGCGATATCGAGGGTGACCCCGGCAATATCATGCATGTGCTATGGGCTGGCTTGCACGGCATTATTTCATTACAGCTATCGGATAAACTGCACATGGGTAGAGGCTTCGAGGAGTTATCGGAAGTGATGATTCGCGCGCTTGGTCGCGCCGTCGCGTCAAACCCCGCTCGGGAAGCCGCCACCCATAGAGTCAAGGAGGCTTAATTACGATGTTCACACCGCAGGCACCATCCCTGATAACGACGCTGGGCGAAAGTCTTACACCGCTGGAGTTTACCCGTCTGTTTGCCGCCTCACCCGGCCTGGCTAGAGAACAGCGAGGCAATGGAGACACGGTTCTGGTGTTACCGGGCCTGGGTGCAGGCAATCGCTCCACCTCTTTACTGCGAGGATACCTGGCTTGGTTGGGTTACGCCGTTCACGGCTGGCAGCTTGGCAGGAACACTGGCGATGTGGCAGCTATGCTGCCTGTCGTGGTCGAGCAACTGCAGACACTGCAGCAGCGATCTGGAGATAAAATTCATCTAATTGGCTGGAGCCTTGGCGGTATCGTCGCCAGGGAAGCCGCACGCGATAACCCGCAGCTCGTGAAACAGGTGATCTCGCTGGGCAGCCCTATTGTCGGCGGCCCAAAGTACACCGCCATGGGTAACATGTACGAGAGACAGGGGGTCGACGTGGATGCGATAGCAGCCACAATCGAGTCACGAGAAAGCAATCCCATCGCGGTGCCCGTCACGTCGGTCTATTCCAAGCGAGATGGCATCGTTGGCTGGCAGGCAAGCATCGACAAGTACAGCAAAGAGGCTGATCATCAGGAAGTGAATGCAACCCATTTTGGATTAGGTATCTCACCAGAGGTTTTTCGCATTCTGGCACGCAAGTTAGCCCAAACATGATCCCCGGGCTGCGCCAGTTGGAACAGACATTGGGCCGTCCTGTCGCCAATGTATCAGTCGCGATGATGCAAAACTATATTCGCTCCTCGCGCCGAAGAGGGATTAGCATGCTGCACACGGCGCGGCCGTTTGACCTGTATCGAAAGATATTCTTCGACGGTCAGTCCCGCGCTCGTCTGCTAGCAGATCTGCAAAACAAAGCTATTGTCGATATCGGCTGCGGCTATACACCTTACGCCCGTGACTCCATGTTCCGCGCCTGTCACGACGCAGGCATTGAGTTCTATGGTGTCGATCCGCTCATTGATGAACATATAAGCTTTGGCATCAGAGACAGGGCACTGGCGATTGCCACTGGTGGTTCCGGCAAGTTTAGCAAGAGACCACCGGGTCTCGATAGAGCGATATCAGCGCAGGCACAGAATATGCCTTTTGATGACGCAAGCGTGGACGACATTCTCTGCTGCTTTTTACTGTTTGTCTGGATTAATGATGAGACAGTCTTGCGAGACATTCTCAAAGAGTGCCTCAGAATATTGAAACCAGGAGGATCTCTGAAGTTGTTCCCTCTCCAGGAGTGGCGCTTAGTGAACATTCACAATTCACAGCTGAGCCTGCTGCTCGAGCAGTTTTCCGTAGAGCAAACCTTCATCCACGGCTATGGCGATTGGCGCATCATGCCCGCCATGCTCACCAAGCTCACACGAATTAACTGAATGCATCTGTGAGACCACTCGCCAAGGCAGTGTGATAACAGGGGACTCGTCGGATCGCCCGCTTGCGCCAAGCTACCCCAGGAATCGACATCGGGTTCCACGGGGTCTAAAGCCTAACGACGACACTGTTTTTCAGGCAGCGAGCGCGATTAAAGTCTATGCTAGCGTTACGGACGTTCGGCCATAACCCCAATAACAAAAGGAGTGCTCATGGGACAGGAAGCTTTATTCAGTGACTTGCTGGTGATCGACTGCGCCAGCTTTATCGCCGGCCCTGCGGCTGGCACCATTCTCGCGGACTTCGGCGCCAGGGTCATTAAGATCGAGCCGCCCGGCGACGGCGATGGCTACCGTAAGCTGAAGCATCTTCCTGGCGTGCCAAACTGCGAACAGAACTATCCCTGGCGCCTCACCAACCGTAGCAAAGAAAGTCTGGCGCTGAATTTGAAAAACGCAGACGGCAGAGCGCTGCTGGACAGGCTCATTAAAAAGGCGGATATTTTCATAACCAACTATCCGCTAAATGTGCGAAAAAAACTGCGTCTTAACTACGCCGATATTGCCGGCGTTAATGAACAACTCATTTACGCCTCGCTGACGCCCTACGGTGAGACTGGCCCGGAAGCTGAGAGTAGCGGCTACGATGCGACCGCATGGTGGGCACGGTCGGGTCTGATGGATTTTGTGCGCGCTTCTTCTGATACCCCTCCCGGCATTTCCGTACCGGGCATGGGGGACCATATGTCTGCCTGCTCACTATACGGTGCGATTGTCACCGCGCTGTATCAACGAGATCGAACCGGAAAAGGGGCCATGGTTTCCACTTCTTTGTTAGCGAACGGCTTATGGTCCAACGGCTTTATGGTGCAGGCCGCACTGGATGGCGCTAATACCGACGCACGCCTCGATTCCGAAAAACGCAGTGCGTTCACCCAGCTGTATCGATGCCGAGACGACAGGTGGTTTCTATTGACGATATTGCCGCAAATACAAGACAAGATCTGGCCGGCACTTGCCCGCTGTCTACAACGAAAAGAGTGGTTGAGCGATGCCAGATATGTAGACGCCGCCACTCGACATGAGCACAATCGTGAACTCACGGCGGGTATACAACAAGCCATTGCCAACAAGGACTGGAGCTATTGGAAAAAAACCTTCGCAGATAATGGCATTACCTGCGGCGGCGTCGCGAAATGCCATGATCAGATCGACGATGAGCAAGTCGTAGCGGCCGGCTTATTACGAGACTATACGGATGCGAGCGGTAAAACGGTGGACAGCCCCGTCTTCATTTCCAGCGTGGCAAAAGTGCCTCCGGGCCCCGCTCCCGAGGT
>JBCDFM010000153.1:0-9697 GCA_039178015.1 Pseudomonadota bacterium | reverse complement strand
CGCGGGGCTAAGCGCTAGCAGCAGTACACCCAACAATGCTAGTGGAACCACCCAAACACCCACCAACGGGATCATAATGACATTGGCAACAGCTGCCACCGTACTTCCTCCACCAAACCACCAGGCCGTCAGCGGGATCATTGCAACCGACATATAGGCGTGAGTGAACATCGTGCCTTTGACCAAACCCGCAGTGCGCTGCCAGCCCCCTAGCCACAGCAAGGCTGCAACCGCGCTGAATGACAGCCAAAACCCACTGCCCAGCGCCTGTAAAGGGTTCACCAGCAACAGTACGACCGCGGCTAATAGCAAATTATTAGCTGACGTTGTGCGCCGGCCCAGATATTGCGCCAATAAAAAGCACGACAACATCAACATTGCCCTTGCTGTTGAGACTGAGAAGCCGGCCAAGGCCGTGTAAGCGAAAGCCGCTAAAAATGCGCAGAGCATTGGAATCCAAACGGCAGTGAAGCCGGCAACCAGTAATGGTCCCCGAATGACGCGACCCAACAGCAGAGCCGCAGCCGCCACCAGCCCTACATGCAGCCCCGAGATGACCAACAGGTGGTTGATACCGTAGACCTGGAAAGTCCGCCATAGAGAAGCATCAATACCGCTCTTGTCGGCCACAGTGACTGCCGCTAGAACCGCTCGAGCCTCCTGCGACACGCTCAGAGACTTGATGTGCTCACTAATTGCTTGCCGAAGACGGTCAGGTAGGCTGGCGATTGACCATGATGTGCGTTGGCGTTCCCCCTTACCGGCAACAACATGACCCACGGCATCAATACCGCTCAGGGCAAACCAGGCCTGCATGTTGTGACTACCGGGGTTCGCCAGACCCCAGGGAGCGTGCAGCTTGACTGGGAAGCGCCAATGATCACCCGGTACAAGCTGTCTTTCGCCGTAGAACGATAGCAGCACACGAGCCGGACCCCAGCAGTGCTCGGGCTGTAGACGACTTAGCTGTAGTTCAAACTGCTGGCGACGCACATCTTGGGCATAGTCGGTAATACGCGGCAGTGAGGTGATGATTCCCTCCACCTCAAGTTGCTCCCCGACACAGCGCTCCGGGAGGCGGTGTGATAGCAGCAAATGGCCATGGATGATCGCAATCGACAGACCCAACAGTATCCCACTGATCCAATTACCCACATGATTGCGAATAACCAGCATGCTCAGGCTGAGCGTTGCGGTCAGGACCGCAACCCATTGCTCTGGAAGGGCGGGAAAGTAAAGCACGGGTAACATCCCCGTGAGCAGGCCGATCATCCATGATCTCATGTGAACAAGTCCGCATTCCCTGCACCGATTCTAGAGCAGCCCGGGGTTTACGGGCATAATAGAAGGACTCCAGCGGTGGCCCTGTTGGATGACTCGCTCGTCACCAAGGCACTCCCAGTCAATCACAATCAAGCGGGCAAAGACACAGCAGTTTCGGTCAGACAGACCATGGCAAGAGATACCCTAAAGTCCATCATGCCCAGCGCGGCACGAATAAGAAGAATCAAGTCGCTAGGCGTATTGGGCGACTGGATTTACGCTACCAATTTATGGCATCTGAATCGCTACTCTGCATCCATGGCATTCTTTGTCGGCCTGTTTGTTGCCTTTATACCCATTCCCATGCAGATGGTTGCCGCCGCCGCTCTGGCGGTACTCTTTCGTTGCAATCTGCCACTGTCGGTATGCCTGGTTTGGATCACAAACCCCTTAACCATGCCGGCGATGTTCTTTTTAGCCTACAAGGTGGGTGGCTTGATACTCGAAGTGCCTGTACAAGACCTGCAGTTTGAACTGAGCTTTACCTGGCTCGGCACACGTTTAGCGGCGATTTGGCAACCATTCTTGCTGGGATGCCTGATTTGCGGTTTATTTTTCGGCAGCCTGGGGTACTTTATCATCAGCATGGCCTGGCGCTGGCGCGTGGTGAAACTCTGGCGCGAGCGCAGCCGCAAGCGCGCGGAGCGCGAGCAAACACAGAGCACCGAGGCCTAGCGCGCACTAGCACCGCCTTTTCGCGCAAGTCGACTCACCAATCAATTGCCTTGCTAAACGCTCGGCCCGCACGAG
Organism: Pseudomonadota bacterium; assembly: GCA_039178015.1. Taxonomy (GTDB): domain Bacteria; phylum Pseudomonadota; class Gammaproteobacteria; order Pseudomonadales; family Halieaceae; genus JARRPM01. The sequence continues at coordinate 7,624 of JBCDFM010000153.1, read as the reverse complement.
TTCTCTGCACGAGCGCTTGCGCACACACTGAGAGACTTATTTCGGATTGTACGGTAACAATCTAACTGCGGTCCTGATTGAGCACCATCGCGGGAGCCAAACGAGACGCTCTCAGCGCAGGGTAGATCGCCGCTACTACGCACATCACTAGTGCAACCCCGCCAACAATAAGAATGTCCTTAGGGAGCAGATCAACAGGAATAAACGATACCGGATACACATCTGTATTGAGAAAGCTGACGTCGAATACTCGCTCCAGCCATGCAACAGCAGAGGGAGCGGCAAGACCGCCTAAAGAACCGAGGATCGCACCCAAAACCACGCCTACCAAACCGATCATAGCGCCCTGCATGATAAAGATACTCGCGATATCCCCTGGAGAGGCGCCAAGCGTGCGCAGAATCGCGATGTCACCTTGTTTATCAAACACCACCAATACCAGGGAAGACACCACGTTGAACGCCGCCACCGCAATGATCGACAGCAATAAGATCGTGATCAGGTCCCGAGACAGCTGGATGGCCGAATACAAATTTCCGTGAGTCATCATCCAGTTAGTGGCGTAAAAACCGGGAGGCAGGCTATTGACCAGCTCCCAACCAATTCGGTTGACATCGAACAGATTCGAGGTCGCCAACCTGAGTCCACTGACGGCGTCGCCCAGGCCGGCTACCGCAGAGGCGAGAGTCAGCGGTACCAGCGCTGCTGCCTGGTCCAACTCCGTACCGGTTGTGAGCACACCAGCCAGACGCATATGTTCAAATCGAGCGCCGCTGGCATCGAGGCTCCCGCCTCGACCGGGCACAATCATCGTCAGCTCGTCACCGGGTGACACTTGTAATCGATCCGCTAGCGCAGATCCCAAGATGAGACTGTTTGGCTCTCGAAGGAAGGTCTCGCGCTCGGTCGCATCCATGTCGGCGAGCAGTCGACTGATAATCGCTCGGTCATTGACTTCCACGCCTACACCACGCGCAGTCTCAATATCACCGCCGCGCATAAACAGCGCATCAAACTCTGTAAAGGGCGTGACCTCCAGCACCTCGGAATGTTCGCGCGCCTGCTCGGCCACGCCCTGCCAGGCTTCCAGCGGGATGGTTGAGTGCAGCGTGATATGAGGCACCATACTTAATATGCGTTCGCGCATTTCTTTATCGAAGCCGTTCATCACCGATAAAACGAGAATCAAAAGCCCGATAGCGAGTATCAGGCCTAGCATCGATAGTGACGACAGAAAAGTTGAAAGGTGCCCACCCCCCAAAGCAAACGTGTAGCGCACAGCGATTCTAAGTCTTTCCAAGATACTCATGGCATAGAAATCAGTCGCCCCTCCGTTAGCTGCAGCGTGCGATGCATTTGCCTTGCAATCGAGGGGTCGTGGGTTACGACAATGAATGCGGCGCGTTCTTTGCCTAATTCATCTATTAATTCCAGCACCTGACCGGCAGATTCGGGATCCAAGTTGCCAGTGGGCTCGTCCATCAACACAACATCTGGACTGGCCACTAAGGCTCGTGCAATTGCCACGCGTTGTCGCTCACCGCCAGACAGCTGCCCGGGCCGATGCTCCAAACGATGTGCCATCCCCACACGTTTCAACATCTCAGCGGCTTGTGACCAGGCTGCCGAGCGACCAACTCCATTGATTAGCAGCGGCATGCCCACATTTTCACGGGCATCAAACTCGGGTAACAGATGATGGAACTGATATACGAATCCGAGGCGTTCGTTACGTAGCTGACAGAGCGCTCTCTCGCCCAGCTCCGACATATCCTGGCCAGCCATCCTGACGCGACCTGTGGTGGGCTTATCTAGACCTCCCAGCAGATTGAGCAGCGTTGACTTGCCAGAACCGGAGGCGCCAACGACCGCTATTTTTTCACCCTCGGCCAGGCTGAGATCAACGTTCTCCAGCACACTTACAGCCCGACCACCATCGTCATAAGTACGACTCAGAGAATCGCAACCCAATACCTCCTTATTCATAACGCAGCACCTCAGCCGGCGCTACCCGGCTAGCCCGCCAGGCCGGATACAGTGTTGCCAGTACGCTGAGCAGAAACGACGCTATTACCACTGCAAAAACATCCCCCCACTGCAGCTCCGCGGGCAGTTCGCTAATAAAATACACCGTAGGGTCGAACAGTTTAGCCCCAGAAATAGTCTCGACAAACGACGTTACTCTGGCGGCGTTCAGACCAAGGACAACACCCAGTACCGCACCAAGCGAGATGCCAACAAACGCCAGAAAAATGCCGTGCGCCATAAATATCAACATGATGCCACCTGCCCTTGCTCCCATAGTGCGCAGCACGGCAATGTCTCCGCGTTTTTCCGCCACCGACATAACCAGCGTGGAGACGATATTGAACGCCGCCACTGCCACCACGCTGAGCAGCAGCAGACTCACCATGAGCTTTTCCATTCTTACTGCTGCAAACAGAGAACCCTGTGAAGTAGTCCAGTCGCTGACAGAGAGGTCACTGTCAAGGTTTTGATCGACAGACTGCATGACGCTGGGCGCGGCAAAAAGATCGGTAGTGCGTATTTGCAGGCCGTCTACACTGCCGCTGTGACCCATCAGCTTTTGCCCGCTGGCAAGCGAGACGAACGCCTGGTAGCCGTCCGGTTGCGCACCGACCTCGAACAATCCGGTGACCAGCAGACGTTTGCTGCGTGGAAAAACTCCCAGCGGTGTAAACGTCAATCGAGGCACGGTGACTTCAACGTAATCTCCCACGGTCACGTAGAGTAGCCGCGCCAGGGATGCGCCCAATACCACATTAAAGTCTGCCTCATCGAGGCTATTCAAGGTGCCGTAAACCATCGCGGCGGGAATTTCGGACACGGTGCGCTCGCGTTCCGGATCGATAGCGGTCAATACCGCACCTCGCATATTGCTGCCACTGGCAAGTATTACCTTATCCGAGATAAAGGGAGATACCCCTAGCACGCCGGGCGTTGCCTGCAACTGCGGAATGAGCTTCTCCCAGTCGGCGATGCCGCTGTCGGGCCCTGTAACAAATCCATGGGGCACCAGCGATAGAATACGGCCCCTCAATTCCCCTCCGAAACCATTCATCACAGACAACACCGTGATAAGGCTGGCCACTCCAATGACCATGCCCAGCATTGAAACCATTGCAATAACAGAGGTGAAACGGTTGCGCTTGCGACTGAAGCTATAGCGCAGACCGATGAAAGAGGCGTAGTGAAGAATGGAGCTGTTGCCCTTGGTCAACAGGTCAAACCGCGTTTACTTATCGGCGCGATAATACTGCTCCGGGTTACGTTTGCCGATCTCGCCGTTGCGCGTTTCTTCATCGCAGCGTTTTGGATCGCCACCGCAGATCTCGCAGGCGGTGTCGACACCCAGCGCACCTATACCGCCGCAAGAACCTTTTATGGGCTCCCGTCCATTCATCACGCCAACAGCCATCGCTGCCATCACTAGACAGATTACGCCAACCGATATCAAAAATAGTGTCATAGTTACTCTCGGGGCCTTGCTCGCCCTGCCTCTTTACTGAGCGGTATCCACCAGGTACTGCCCAAACGCCGGGGAATGACTGTCGATAAATTCATTTCCTTCGCGCCGAATGAAATATACCGCCAATCCTCGCTCTTGCGCCACCGCCATCGCATCGAAAAACCCCAATACTATCAGGGCGGTTGACCAGGCGTCGGCCAACATCGCGCTGGGATGCACCACCGTGACTGACACCAGATCATGTGCCACCGGGTAGCCTCGACGGGGATCGATGCTGTGTGAATAACGTTGTCCGTCCACAACAAAAAAGTTTCGATAGTCGCCTGAGGTGGCCAGCCCTACATCCGTTAGACTGATGGCTTGCTCAATGGTTCTCGCCTGGCTATCGGGACGCTCGATAGCAATCCGCCAAAGGTCGCCGCGCTGACTTAAACCCGCTAACCGCAACTCACCGCCCACCTCGACCAGATAGCGGTTGATTCCCCGAGCGTCCAATGACTGTGCAATGCGATCCACGGCATAGCCCTTAGCGATAGACGAAAAATCCAGCTCCACAGGGCTGCGTTTCATGAGCCTGGGACCGTCACCATCTAGACGCAAATGGTCCTGACCCACGTACTCCAAGATGTCGGTCACCGTATCGTCGGAAGGTGGTTCTTTCACCGGGCCCGCTGGCCCAAAACCCCATACATCCACCAGCGGCCCCACGGTCACATCGTAGGCCCCACCGCTTTGGTAGCCGATGGCCATCGCTGCCGATAGCACGGTATAAAAATCGGCTGAAATCGGTATCCATTCATCAATTTCGGACGCGTTAAAACGGGTGATTTCGGAGTCTTTACGATAGGTAGACATACTGTCATCCACCTCTTGCAGCACCTCGTCTATTACCGCCTGTATGCTGTTTGGGTCGACATCGCCGCCTACCGAAAGCAGCGTCACGTGCCAGACCGTGCCGAGCGCTTCTCCGGTTAGCTCAATCGCATACTGGGTGTCTCTACCGCAGGCAGTTAGACTGAGCAAAAAGCACGCGGTCACAAAAGTAAAAAGCCACCCTAGCGGGTGGCTTCTGCGGCTCGAGTAAGATTTAACCACCAAAATCATCCAACATGATGTTTTCGGGTTCAACACCGAGATCGGTGAGCATCTTGATAACGGCCGCGTTCATCATCGGCGGACCACACATATAGTATTCACAATCCTCGGGGGCCGGATGGTCTTTCAAATACTGCTCGTAGAGCACGTTATGGATAAAACCTGTAAGCCCATCCCAATCGTCTTCAGGCTGGGGATCAGACAACGCTACATGCCATTCGAAATTCTCATTTTCAGCATCAAGTTGGTCATAGTCATCCTGATAGAACATCTCGCGCAAAGAGCGAGCGCCGTACCAGAAGGACACCTTTCGGTTCGTATGAATCCGTTTGAATTGATCAAACAGGTGAGAGCGCATCGGCGCCATGCCAGCGCCACCGCCAATAAATACCATTTCCGCATCTGTTTCCTTGGCAAAGAACTCACCGAATGGTCCGTACACCGTGACCTTATCACCGGGTTTTAAGTTGAACGCCCAAGAGGACATTTGCCCACAGGGAATATCTTTGCTGCCGGGTGGTGGCGTAGCGATACGGATATTAAATTTCACAACGCCGCGCTCCTCTGGATAATTGGCCATGGAGTAAGCGCGGATCACAGTCTCTTTAACTTCTGACTGCAGTTTGAAAAAGCCAAAGTGTTCCCAGTCGCCTCGATACTCCTCTTCCACATCAAAATCGGAATACTTGACCAAATGCGGCGGGCACTCCAACTGAACGTAACCGCCGGCGCGAAAATCAACGTTTTCACCCTCAGGTAGCTTGAGGGTGAGTTCCTTGATAAAGGTAGCGACATTGGGATTGGACACTACCTCGCATTCCCATTGCTTGACGCCGAATACCTCTTCGGGCACCTGGATTTTCATGTCCTGCTTGACTGCCGTCTGGCAGCTAAGACGCCAACCCTCGGCAGCATCTCGCTTGGTAAAGTGGGACTCTTCGGTAGGGAGCATAGATCCTCCCCCCTCTTCGATAATGCACTTGCATTGGGCGCAGGTGCCTCCGCCTCCACATGCTGAGGGTAGGAAAAGGTCCGCTTCGGACAGCGTCTGCAGCAGTTTTCCGCCGGCTGGGACCGTAATGGTTTTCTCGCCATTGATCTCGATGTTCACGTCGCCTGAGCTGACCAGACCTGAACGCGCGGTGAGAATGATCGCTACGAGAATCAGCACTATCACCGTGAACATTGTCACGCCGTATACAATCGTCATATCCATAACAGTTACATCCCAGTATCAGTTAACGCTAGATATCGATACCACCGAACGACATAAAGCCCAGAGACATTAGGCCCACCACAACAAAGGTGATACCCAGACCCTGTAAGCCGTCGGGTACATCAGAATACTTAAGCCGCTCGCGAATACCGGCCAATGCCACGATAGCCAGGGCCCAACCCACGCCTGCGCCAGCACCGAACACTACGCTTTCGGCGAAGTTATAGTCGCGCTCAACCATGAACAGTGACGCACCAAGTATGGCGCAGTTCACAGTGATCAAGGGCAAAAACACGCCTAGGGCGTTGTATAAAGCAGGTACGAACTTATCCAGAAACATTTCGAGAATCTGCACCAGTGCTGCGATCACACCGATGTAAGACAGCAACCCGAGAAAGCTCAAATCGACATTGGGCAGTCCCGCCCAAGACAGCGCGCCATCAGCGAGCAGGTAAGTGTAGATCAGGTTATTCACAGGGACGGTGATCGTCAGCACCACAATAACCGCAATACCAAGACCCAACGCCGCCTGAATCTTTTTGGAAATCGCAAGAAACGTGCACATGCCCAGAAAGAAGGCAAGGGCCATATTCTCGATGAAAATGGCGCGTATAAACAAGCTCAGGTAATACTCCACTTACACGCCCTCCTCGGCTACCGTGTGCTTGGCGAGCTTAAAGTCAGGCTCTTCAACCTGCTCCTTGTGAACGCTGCGCAACGCCCAGATGAAGAAGCCAATCAAAAAGAAAGCGCTCGGCGGCAGCAACAATAGGCCATTCGGGTTATACCAGCCGCCTTCCGTAACCAGTGGAAAAATCTCTATCCCCATGAGCTTGCCGGTACCAAACAGTTCCCGGACCACAGCGACGGCGATCAACACAACGCTATAGCCAAGTCCGTTGCCGACCCCGTCGAGAAAGCTAGGCAGCGGTGGGTTTTTCATGGCATAGGCTTCAGCCCTGCCCATGACAATGCAGTTGGTAATGATCAGGCCGACAAAAACCGAAAGCTGCTTGCTAATCGCGTATGCATAGGCCTTGAGCACCTGATCCACCACGATCACAAGAGAGGCGATGATCACCATCTGAACAATAATGCGAATACTGCCGGGTATATGGTTGCGAATGCAGGATATGGACAGACTGGAAAACGCACACACTACGGTGAGGGCAACACACATTACCAGCGTGACCTGCAGAGAAGATGTGACCGCCAGCGCGGAGCATATGCCCAGAATCTGCAGGGCGATAGGGTTATCCCTAAATATGGGTCCGAAGAGTGTATCTTTTATCGAGTAATCCACAGTTAGGCGTCCCCTGCTTCAAGATTGTTTAGGAATGGCTCAAACCCATTTTCGCCCAACCAAAACTGTACGAGGTTGGTCACGCCGCGCGCTGTCAGAGTCGCACCGGCGAGGCCATCGACCTGCCATGGTGCATCGGGGTTGGTCGGATCAACCGCTCCTTTTACCAGGCCGATTGACACCTGGCCATCGCGATAAACCTGCTTGCCAGGCCAGTGGGCTTTCCAGCGAGGATTGTCCACCTCACCGCCCAATCCCGGCGTTTCGCCGTGCTCGGAAAAACCGAGTCCAGCTATCGTATTCGCGTCTCTCTCAAGGGCGATATAGCCGTACAGCGTGGACCACAATCCATAGCCGTGGACGGGCAGAATGATTTTGTCGAGCTGCCCCTCGCTGTTGTTTACGACGTACACTAAGGACAGGTGCTCACGGCGCGAAATCTTCGCGATATCCTCATCTGCAGACAGTGCCTCAGACTGAGCAGGATCCTTGGCTGCCCGTCGCTGATCGTAATCCATCG
>JBCDFM010000152.1:0-9737 GCA_039178015.1 Pseudomonadota bacterium | reverse complement strand
TCTGATGTTCTGCCCTCGGGATTGAAGCCACTTTCGGCAATATCCTGGGCAGCTTCGATCAACTTGCGCAAACTTGCCCGCTCGTTCACCACCTGAGCATAGGCGCGTATATTGGATGCGCTGGGCGTGTTCTGAGCGAGTTCGGCGAGATAGGTTAATCCGCCCGCGGCTTCCAGTTCACCCCGTGCCTCCAGTTTGTCGGCGACTGTAATGACATCTATAGGCTCAGATGCCTCTCCAAGCTGAAAGATTTGTTTGAAGATAAGCCTGTGGTCTGGCCGATAAAAGTCACTGGCTACCACCGCTTCTGAAACGGCATCCCAGGCATCCGCTGATAGCAGTAAACCGCCGAGCACCGACTGTTCTGCTTCAATCGAATGGGGCTGCATTTTGATACGCGAAATATCACGATCGTTGCGACCGGGAAGTTCTGCAAGGTTGCCTGGGATGTCGTGATCAGCCATGGAATCGTCGGACTATCTAAGCCGGGCCACACAGGTTAACGAAAAACCCTCTGCGACGCAGCACCGGCTGTCTAGAAAAAGTGACCCCTGCGAGATGAACGAGGCTGCGTCCATTGCGCTATGGCCCCTGTGCGAGGCCAATACATATCGGCGGATGCGCGAGCACGTTGGCTGTGGGTGAACCCGCTGCACCCTAGGGTGCTCCACCCCATCGTCGCGGAGCCTGAGTAAGGCTACTCGGGGATGACCTCGATGGCGACATGCGCGGTCACATCGCCGTGCACTTGAATGGCTATTTCATACTCACCCAGTTCACGCAGAGCGCCTTCGGGGAGACGGACTTCTGATTTATCGACCTCTGCACCTGCTGCGGTGATGGCTTCTGCGATATCTCGAGTGCCAACCGACCCGAACAGCTTGCCTTCCTCTCCAGCGTTCGCCGGGATAGATACCGAATCGAGTGCATTAATGGACTCAGCACGTGCTTCAGCGGCACTCAGTGCTGCCGCGGCGGTCGCTTCCAATTCGGCGCGGCGGGCTTCAAAGGCTTCGATATTGCTGGCGGTTGCCGGTACGGCCTTGCCCTGGGGTACCAGATAGTTGCGACCGAAACCGGCCTTTACACTCACCTTATCGCCCAGTGAACCGAGGTTACTGATGTTTTCCAGCAAAATGACTTCCATCTTTCTTTCCTCTTTTAAGGGAGTCCCCTCCCACTACAACTTGTCAATCGTCGTTCTTTTGATCTTTTTCGGTCTGATGCCCCGTTTGCTCTCGTGTTGCTGTCGGAGACCATCGCCCACGAAAATCAAACCAGCTATCTGCCACCGCGATAAAGATCACAGCCAGTTTAACTGGATCAAAGATCACCCAGACAATGTAAAACCCAACCAACCAGCCCACTCCGCGGCGCCGTGCCGCGACCCACGCATGCACCAACGCCACACCGGCCAGCGCTAGCGGCAACACGCATATGATCGCCCAGGTGCCGTACTGCGGTCCTAAACTGGATATCGCTATACCAGCCAGCGCCAGCGCGATCGTCGCAGCGGGTGGAAACCGCAGTGCTTTGAACTCCTGCCCAAAACCACCCGGGTTGTACAGTGCGGCTTGCCAGTAGCGCGCAAGTAACAGGCAAAGAATCGAGCTGGCCGCCGTTCCTGCGCCCAACATACCCGCTACCTGAACCGCATCGGGTCGAGCAAAAATAATTTGCGCCTCACCCGACGATAGCTGGTCTTCCATGCTGGTCAGCAGTTGACCAAACACCTCAACTATCTGGCTCAGGTAGTCACCACCAAAGGCGACCAACCCAAGTCCGGTGATTGCTCCCACCGGCACGCTGGCCAGCACTGCAAACTGCAGGTTGACAGTAGATCGTAGTACGATCGCCAGCACGGTGGTGCCGATCAGCATCGTCAACGGCCCACTGTCACCGTAGGCGTATAACACAAGCCCCGAGGGCAGCAGCGCCCAAGCCAACAGGCTCAGACCAGCCGATGGTCCCTTGCGAAGGGTGACCAGCCCGACTGCAGCCGCGCTGATCCAACAAAACAACAAACTGCCAGCGCCGGCAATGCTCACCAATAAAGCCTGCAGGCGGCCACGCATCACGAAGGCGGCCAGACCTGTCATGGTTGTCCTCGCAGACTGCCTACGAGGTTAATGCACTCCCTACTGATGGGCATCCGTATAGGGCAGCAAAGCAAGAAAGCGTGCGCGCTTGACTGCTGTGCTGAGTTGACGCTGATACTTGGCCTTGGTGCCGGTAATTCGACTGGGCACTATTTTGCCCGTTTCTGAAACGTAGGCCTTCAGTGTTTCCAGATCTTTATAGTCGATCTCTTTGGTGCCCTCGGCGGTGAATCGACAGAACTTGCGACGGCGAAAAAAGCGTGCCATGTGTGTACTCCTCTAGATTCCTTTGCCTACTCGCTCTCAGCGGTCTCGACGACTTCAGTGTCGGCATCGCCGGCGGGAGCAGCGCTGGGTTCAGCCGCCGCTTGACGTTCTTCATAGCGGCTCTTGCGCTCGCGGCTTTCCTTTTCTGCTTTCATGATGAACGACTCTTCGGTAACCGGCTCATCACGGCGGATTACCAGATTGCGAATGACCGCATCGTTGAATCGGAATGTCGTTGTCAGCTCGTCCATGGCCTCATTAGACGCTTCCACATTCATGAGCACGTAGTGAGCTTTGTGAATCTTGTTGATTGGGTAGGCCAATTGTCGACGCCCCCAATCTTCCAGTCGATGAACCTGGCCTCCATCTTTCTGGATGGCGGCGCTATAGCGCTCGATCATACCGGGCACTTGTTCAGATTGGTCAGGATGGACCATGAATACGATTTCGTAGTGTCGCATACGATAGGCTCCTTATGGGTCAATGCTACCCGTCACAACGGTGCGGTGTAGCAAGGAGAATCGGCTGAACTGAGCAGCCGGGCAAATTTTGAGAGCGCGGAGTGTACAGATTTTAGAGGTGCCTAGCAAGCCTCTGTCGCTGCACCTCGAACAGGCAAATGCCGGTGGCAACGGAGACATTCAGGCTGCTGACGGTACCCGCCATAGGCAGGTGTACGAGCATGTCACACTGCTCTCGGGTGAGCCGGCGTAAACCACTTCCTTCAGCGCCCATGACCAGCGCCATCGATCCGGTGAGATCGCTGTCGTAGATCGATTGCTCTGATTCGCCAGCTGTGCCAAACAGCCAGACCCCTGCCGATTTAAGCCCTTTGAGCGTACGGGACAGGTTGGTTACCCGGACAAACGGCACTACCTCCGCTGCACCGCAAGCGACCTTGCGGCTGACCGCATTGAGCGCTGCAGATTTGTCACGAGGGACAATCACGGCATCCACGCCCGCAGCGTCTGCACTGCGCAGGCAAGCGCCTAGATTGTGCGGGTCCGTCACGCCATCCAATACCAGCAGTAATAAGGGTGCCTCGCTCGCAGCCACATAGTCCATCAGCTGCTTTTCAGACCACAAATTCGCCTGCCCGTCTTCTAGCTGTTCCGGCTCAGCAAAAACTTCGGCCACCACGCCCTGATGACGCCCGCTCACCATGTCATCAAGCACGCGCTTGGTCTCGCGGGCAACCGGAACACCCTGGTTTTGGGCAAGTTCAAGCAGCGCAGTGATACGTTTGTCATCGCGACCCTGTTGCGCCCAGAGTCGCTGCACCGACTTCGGATTCTGGCGCAGTACACCGTCTACCGCGTGAATCCCATAAACATAATCCGCCATAATTAATGATGCCTGCGCAGGCCGGTTTTTCCCTTGGATTTGCTGCGGCGAGGAGCGGTCTTGCTCATCTTCTTTTTGGAGGCCGCTTTACCCCTTCGCACAGGCTTGCCTGTCTGCTTACCGGCACGCTTATTTTTTTTAGCCTTGTCAGCTTTGAGCTTAGTCCCCTTTTTCGCTGCTCCTTGAGGGGGCCGGCTGTCAATCAACTCGAGATCTATTTTTTTGTCGTCTAGATCTACGCGAGCGACCTGCACGCGAAGACGACCACCCAGCTGGAAGCTGCGCCCGCTGCGCTCACCCACAAGCCGCTGGTGAGCGGCATCGAACTCATAGTAGTCACTGGGCAGTGCCGTGATATGTACCAGGCCCTCTATGTAAAGGTTTTCGAGCTCGACGAACAAGCCAAACCCCGTCACAGCGGCGACAACACCATTAAACTCGTCACCAACATGATCTTGTAAGTACTCGCATTTCAACCAGGCCTGCACCTCTCTCGTGGCATCATCTGCGCGGCGTTCGGTCATAGAGCAGTGCTCACCGAGCGTTGCCATCATGGGTAGATCGTAAGGGAAGATCTTTTTGCCAGGGATGTTTTTGGCACCACGCAGGCGCTGCACATGCTCACCTTGCTTCTGGGACCGGATGACACGACGCAGGCCCCGATGTACCAGTAGGTCCGGATAGCGGCGGATCGGCGAGGTAAAATGCGCATAGGCGGGATAGTGCAGGCCAAAGTGACCCTGATTATCTGTCTGGTAAACCGCTTGACGCAGCGAGCGCAACAGCATGGTCTGAATTACATGGGCGTCCTCTCGGCTTTCAACCTGCTGCAGCAGTTGTTGATAATCCAGCGGTGTCGGTTTGTCACCGCCGCCAAGTTGCAGGCCCAACTCACCGAGAAACTGTCGCAGATTCTCCAGCTTTTCCTCTGTGGGCCCCTCATGCACGCGATACAAAATCGGTAAGCGGTTAGCCAGAAAGAATTCAGCCGCAGCAACATTTGCAGCCAACATGCACTCCTCTATCACTTTGTGAGCGTCGTTGCGCACCACCGGCTCTATGGATTCGATCTTGCGCTGGGCATCAAAAAGAATACGGGTTTCCACCGTCTCAAAATCAATCGCGCCGCGTTTATTGCGGGCATCGCGGAGCACCTTATATAGGCTATGCAGCCGTTTTAGATCTGGTATTCGCTTCTTCTCTACCATATCGTGCTGCCCGCTAGCCAAAACCGCCCCGACTTGTGTATAGGTCAGGCGAGCATGGGAATGGATCACGGCCTCATAAAAACTGAACTGGGTGGTTGTGCCACCACGGTCAATTTGCAGTTCACATACCATCGCCAGTCGATCCATCAGGGGATTCAAGGAACACAGGCCATTGGAAAGTGCCTCCGGCAGCATGGGCACGACTTTCTCTGGAAAATACACCGAGTTTCCGCGATGCCTTGCCTCCTCGTCCATGGGCGAGCCTACCGTCACATAGTGGGACACATCGGCTATCGCCACCCAAAGTGTCCAGCCAACCCCCTTACGTTTTTCGCAATAGACCGCGTCATCAAAATCTCGCGCGTCCTCACCGTCGATCGTCACAAAGGGTAGTTTGCGCAGGTCCTTTCGATATGTCTTATCCGCATCCAGTGGCTCGCGTTCATAATGACCTGCTTGCTCAATCACGGCCTCCGGCCACTTGAAAGGAATGCCGTGTGCCCGGATGGCCACGTCGATTTCCAGGCCAGGGTCCAAATGGTCGCCTAGAATTTCTGTAATTCGACCCTTTGCTCCCAGCTGACGCGTGGGGAAAGACGTAATTTCGGCAGTTACAATTTGGCCGGAGCGGGCCTTGGATTTCTCTTTGGGCGGAATCAGTATCTGATGATTAATGCGGCTGTTCTCAGGAACAACAAAGCCAATGCCGCTTTCCTCTTCATAACGGCCGACAATCGCGCTGTGTGCCCGTACCAGAATCTCAACCACTTTACCTTCCTGACGCCCCCTGCGATCCACGCCGGTCACCTGGACCAGCACCTCATCACCGTCGAACACAAAATTCATTTGGCGTGCATTTAAATACACATCTTCACCATCCCCGGTCAGCGGGATACCAAAGCCGTAACCGTCTCGGTGCCCCTGCACGCGCACGTGCAGCAGGTGCATCTTATCTACCAGCGCATAGTCGCCGCGACGATTCAACAGCAGCTGGCCATCGCGCTCCATAGCCCGCAAACGCTTGCGCAAGGCCTCCTGCTGCTCGAGCTCGGCAAGAGACAGGCGCTCGGCAATGCCCTGATGAGAGAGCGGGCTAGCCACCTCATTGAGCAGCTTCAGGATCGCTTCTCTGCTGGGTATGGGGTTGTCGTAACGAGCGGCCTCGCGCGCGGCATGCGGGTCGGCAATCTTGCCTTTATTGGCCATGAATCTGGCATTCTTCCTTGAGTGATTATCGGTAGGTTTTAGCTCTTGAGTATACGCGAGGATTGACAAAGCCGGGGGGGAAAAGTAGAGTTCGCGGCCGATTCGACAGTAACGACTTCGAGCCAAAGAAGACGGATAAGTGCTTAGATTCGTGAACACGTCGGCGGTGGCGGGTCGTTTATCTGTTTCGGCGAGCGCCTAAGCGGAGCGTAACTCAGCCTGAGCCTGTCGACTCGCACGGAGCTGGTTATTGGTTCGTCTCACTATAGAACAGCACTGGCTCTATAGTGGCAGTTGGACCCGGTTCGGACGGCATCAGAGCGCCGGTGACAGCACAAAAATCCACCCTGTTGTATTGCCCAGGTGGTGAAATTGGTAGACACGCTAGCTTCAGGTGCTAGTGCTCGAAAGAGCGTGGAGGTTCAAGTCCTCTCCTGGGCACCAAAATCCTCTAAGTACTTAATTTAAAGGCATTTATGCGGTTGTAGTAGTGTTTTGGTCCAAAAAAGGTCCAAAATTCTGTGCCAAAATATGTCCAATTACGCTCCTCCGGTTACTACTTCCGATACGTCATACCGCCTCAGTATCGCCACCTACAGCTAGGCGGGGAGCTGCGGTACGCACTCAAGACTCACTCTAAGGTTGAAGCAAAGCGCCGCGCTCGGTACGTTGTGAGCAAAGTGGAGACACTGCTTGCGCAGCTGAGAGGTGGGGGGTTGGAGTTAGACGCCAAGACGATACAGGAGGTCATCCGGGAGTATGTGCGGGAGTCCCGTGAGTCGCACATGATGGACCACTTGTGGCCCTCTAGGGATCGAGAGGAAAGAGATGCTATATGGTCCGTACTCTCCTGGGACATTGACGACTTTAGAGAAGCACTAGCCAGCTCAAACTATCGAAAGTTCGAAAACAGAGTTAAGGCGTTGTTTAACCTACCTGAAGACACGAATACTAACGATAACCAGTTTAAGCTCGCCTGTCGGGAGTGGGTCGTAGCGTCCATAGATTTACACAGATATCGAATAGCGCTGATGGATGGCGAAACGGTGCCCGAGGATGGCATAGAGCAACCAAAGGCCTCACTGCATACACAGCCGCCGAGTGGGCCGCCGATCAGCGAGGTGGTCAATGAGTTCTTGGAGGACAGATCAGCAGGTAGGAAGCTTGCGAAGACTACAAAAGATGGGTATCGGCAACATGTTCAGGCGTTTATTGATGTTTTGGGAGACAGGCGCGTTGATACGGTCACATATGATGATGCGAAAGAACTTCGAGATACTCTGCTCAAGCTACCGAAGAACAGAAAGAAGATACGAGCCTACCGCGACAAGGCGGTGTCCGAAATATTGGCCATGGATATTCCAGAGGTAGAACGGCTTCAGAGTAAGACGGTTGGTGAAATAATTGGACACATCAAGACCATTTTCACTTGGCTTAAACAGACCGGCAAACTAACACAGAATCCCTTCGAGGCGCTCAAGGTTGCGGTTACGAGTCAGTCCTACCCTCCCTATGAACCGGATGACTTGGAGTTAATCTTCAGCAGTCCCTTATACACACCCGGTTCACGCTATGTGAGCATAAAGACCACGACGGCGGGCCTATGGTGGTTACCGCTAATTTTGCTCTACTCAGGCGCTAGACCTTCGGAGATTGTCCAGATGCGGCTGGAGGATGTGAGCACGATTGATGGTGTGTTGTGTATGTCTGTGGTTGATGATCCCGACAAGGGCCAGCAGGTTAAGACGGAGGCAGGGCGGCGGACATTTCCGGTTCACCCTGAGTTGATCCGGGTGGGCTTTGAGGAGTACTTGGAGATGCTGCGGAGGGCGGGTGCTGAGCGCGTGTTAGAAGGTGTCAACGTTGGTAAACGTAAGGCGGCTGCTCTAGCGGGCAAGTGGTGGAACGAGAGATATCGCGACAAGCACTTTCCGGACTTCGAGAAGCAGCGCAAGGTGTTGTATAGCTTTCGACATATGTTTGTTACTCATGCGCTCAATGTGGCGGATATTCCGTTGCAGTATGTGCAGCAGATAGTGGGGCATGAGAAGTCACAGTTTGGTGCTACTAGACACTACGATAAGGGTGCGGGGCAACCTAGGTTGTTAGAGGAGATTCGTAAGGTGGACTATGGGTGTCATGCAGTGACACGGTTAGAGGCGGACTGGCGCGCACTGACGTTACTTAAATGATCCAAAGAAGGTGACAATATGGCACGACTTATTTTGTTCTTAGGGATGTTGTTTAGTATTGGTTTGCAGGCCCAAACAATGACGTTTAATTGCGATTACAACGCCTACAGTTCCGAAGAAGGTTTAGCAGACGTTGAGCCACCATTCTCAATACAGTTCCTCATGGATTTAGATGCACAGAAGGCTTACATCGTAGGCAATCAGGGGAGCACTGAGGTTTCTATAATTCCCGGGACTCAGGGCGTGAGTTTCGTGGAGGTGACTGACTCGGGGAATGTAATGACTACGTCAATAGTCCTAGACGCGAAGAACGATAAGGATGTGGGAAGGACAGTACACAGCAGGCATGTCGTGGTTAGCGGGCTAGGCGAGTTGATGCCTTCACAGTACTACGGCGTTTGTGACACGCTCTTGTAGATACCACCCCCTCACAATAATCCAGAAAAAAATCTGCGACGCACTACTTTAGTCATCAGCACCTCCCGCTCATATATAAGGGGGTGGGGGCGTTGGTGGATTCGTTCCGTGGATGGACAACTTGGAGCGGGAAGGTTTTTGTCTCAGGTTTTGGAAGCCGGATTGATGTCGATTATTCGTGAGACGCTCAGAGAGTCCAGCGGAATCAATCGGTGCACCGAGGCGAACCCAGGTCGCCGTCAGTGCTGCTTTTTAAACGAAGTAGGCGGAGACCCCCCCCCCACCCCGCGTCAACCTAACCTACACAATCCTCTTATGTTGCATAGCGAGGTCCTCTATTGCTTGACTCCTGCCACTGGCATGCTACCTTATACTACACATTATTTAATCTGTATTTTTTTGTAGTATTGGGATGAATGAAGTCGAGGCAGTCAAGACCAAGGCGGAGATAGCCACCGTCGAGCACCTGCTAAGGAAGCACAAGGGTGACCTCTACGGCGATATATGGCGCATTGGGGTGAACCTAGCGCTGCGTATCAGTGACCTGCTGGCCATCGAGTATGCCGCCATGGATATGGAGCGGCGTGAGCTGCGGCTGGTGGAGGGTAAGACGGCCAAGGTCCGGCACCTCCGGCTGAACAACACGGTATACCTAATAGTGGAGCGGCGGCGCGGGGAGCACCCAACGGACACCTACCTGTTCCAGGTGCACAGCAACCGCACGCAGGGCCTCGTGAAACCGGTCGGTCGCGTTACGGTGGCCAAAGCGTTCAAGGAGGTAGGTGACATACTCCGGGTGAGGCTCGGGACGCATAGCATGCGGAAGTCCCGTGGCTGGGCGATGTACTCGGACGGGGTGCCGATTGAGATGATAGCGAAGGTGCTGAACCACAGCTCACCCTCGGTCACCATGGCGTACCTTGGGATTACTAAGGCGGAGGTGCTGCAGACCTATTTGGATTACGAATTGTGAGGATTCCTGTGCCGGTAAGGTGGCCGCTGGT
>JBCDFM010000151.1:0-9789 GCA_039178015.1 Pseudomonadota bacterium | reverse complement strand
TTTCTAGCCCGCTAGGCCCTATTACACCTGATTACCTGAAACACATGCCCAAAGCCAATGGGCACACTGGATTGTAGTGCCTTACCCTACAGCCCGGCCAACTTAACTCCGCGTACGCTCGTTAACTCTCTATTGCTCATCGTAAGCACTGAGTGATAGAGCGTAAGAGTAGAAAGATTGGGATTTCAGCCAATCGACCAGGGTCGATTCCGCTACTCGTATTTGACCCGTCTTTCGTCGCGGCAGGTAACTAATGTAAAGCCATGAGAGCACCTGAAAGTAGGATCAACGCCAGAACCCAAACACGAAAACTCTCGCTCGCTACGCGATTAAACAAAAACAGCCCCAGGGCTACCCCGATCAGCATCCCAGGAATCGATATGACGAAAAGCTGCAGTATAGCCGGTTGAAACAGATGACCGGATATCGCCATAATGCCTAGTGCAACAATTTGCATAACGAGTATAAACGGTTGAACAATGGCCCTGCGGTCAGTTTTACTGCCGCCTCGAATGTCCGCCCAGATACTGATGGTGGCCCCAGGCATAGCGGTTAACCCGCCGATCAATCCGCCGGCAAAGCCGAAGGCTGCATTGCTGAGAGCGTTTAAGCGTGCGGGTTCCGCAGCGTGGCTAACTGCTACGCTCGATGACGATTGCCCGGCGGCTTTGTCCAGCGAACGCCAGAGCATATAGCCGCAGTACAGGACCAGGAATACGCCAAAGCCCCGTCGGAGCAGCTCTGGATGGGCATTGGTAAGTATCCATACCGAGATTGGCACCGCCGGTGCACCGCAGATTAGAAAGGGCGCGCAGCCGCGCATGTCCATCGTTTTTCGCAGATAAACCAGGCAGATAATCTGTACAACTACTGAACACAGCATCATCAAAGGTACAGCAGTGGCTGCGGGCAACACATGAAGCAGTAAAGCACCGGCAGCGGCTGATAATCCGAACCCCGCAAAGCCCGCGACAAATGCACCCGCAAACGTGCCAACTAAAACAACTATCACCGGGAGGTTTCCCGTCAATTCCACCAACTTATGCTCTCCTGGGCCATTGAATTGGCATTGAGAGCACGTTGACCGCTCTCCAGGCACGCAGAATCTATCACGAATTCGCAAACGTGGGCGCGCAGGAATGCAACACCAAGAACCGCTTGCGCGCACAAACCGCCAAGGACGCACGTATCGACATGCTTATCGAACGAATACCCGGATTGCAAAAAGGCCGAACAGGTAAACAGGTACGCATGCAAGGAAAATAATGGTCGCGGAGAAATAGGAAATTGCATCCGCTTGCCCATCGGCCACACCCGACCAATTTGCGACGATACCCACAAACGCAGCACCAACAGCGTATCCAATGGACTGCGCCGTCGGTAGGGCCGCCGTATTGCGCTCGATTTCCTCCGGCTCGGAAATGTGCAGAACAAAGCGGGGAATAAACGCCCACGCAATACCAAAGCCCACGCCTTCAATAAACGCAAACAAAGCCACCAAAGCGACCGGGCCATTAGGAACAGCATAAACATAGCCGACAACACCAATTACCGCGATATACATGCCCCAATTGATTAGGGCACGATCTAGCCGCTCTGGCAGGCCCGACACTAAGAACGTTGTTAAGGACCAGCCAATGGCAGAACAGGCTATTACGTAACCCGCAACAAGGACGGAAGCATCGTGGATAGACGTTAGAATGAGCACACCATAGATCGGCAGGGCGACAGTCGCGGCAGATAGACAAAATATCATGGTCACGGCAGAACCCATGGGCTCCATCAGGTTTAAAGGTTGTAAAGGCAGCATTCGGTTTTTCGCCTCCCGTGCATCCAGGGCCAGGAACATCGCGACGCAAAATATACCCCCGGCGATAAACACAGGTGCAGCGAGAGATGTCATCTTGATGCTAGCCGCGGCGATCAGAAAAATACCCAGGGTAAGAGCGAGCAGCCTTTTTACAGGATAGCTGTCCGGTGTTGTTTCAGTCGCCGTCATACGCCTATCCTCTATCTTCAACACAATGAGTACGGTTAATACGAGCGCCGACAAACCGAAGCCCCAGAAACCAATACGCCACGAGTAAAGCTCTACAAAAAGGCTACCAAGCATAGGGCCAAGAAACCCGGCCGCACCCCAGAAAACCGAGAGCAAACCCATCACCCTGGCGAGAGTCCGCTCCGGAAACAGCACGGCAGATGCAACAAACGAAACGGCCAGTAGCCCACCACCACCGAACCCCTGCAGAAGGCGCCCGAGTAACACAACTTCCATGCTCTGAGCGACAGCGCTGATTAGGCATCCAAGGCCAAAGCAAATAGATGAACACAGCATCGGAAAGCGCACGCCATAACGCACCGTGATCAGGCCTGACATGGCACTGAATATCACCGTGCCGACTTCATAAACACCAACCGTCCAGGACACGAGATCGAGACCGCCAAGCTCATCCACCATCGCGGGAAGCATGGTTGCGACCACAAGCTCGTCAAGGGCATGCAAGGTGACACCAAAACAGATAATAAACAGCGGTAAGCCGAACCGCCTGTTCAGGATTTCACTCCAGCGAATGTACTCTGATTGCTCGTTCACGAGGTGCCCCGTTGTTTTGATTCTGACACGTTGTATGACCTCAACCTAGGTTGAGGTCAACGATAAAATTAGATGCCAGCGCAAGACTATCGAATTTTATTGAAGACGTGCGTTTTGCAATCGACCTCATTCACTAGGTGATAGGTGGGGAGGCGATAACACGACTTGCGGGCCAGATTTCCGTAAGCGCAACGTAACGTGCATTCTTCCGCGTTGCCCCTGAGGCTGACATGCTCGTGTTTTCCCAATCGGAGAGCACCATGGCCATCAAACCCATCACCGAACGCCAGTGAGCACCAGGCCAGACGGCAACACAAGGCTATTCCACTGCTCCACGATCTGCGGCAGTGGCTGGATGGGCACCTACCGCTGGTGCCGCGTTAATCAGCCCTGGGTAAAGCTCAACTACCTGAACCGACAGTGGCCGACACTGACGGTCTATACCGAGCACGGTGATCTCAGGATCGACAACAATCTGGTTGAAAATGCCATTCGACCCTTTGTCGTGGGCCGTAAGAACTATTCATTCTGCGACAGTGTCGCTGGCGCCAACGCCACGGCGAATCTATACAGCCTAATCGAGACGGCCAAAGCGAACGCTATTGCGCCGTATCGTTACCTGCGGCACGTATTTACCGAGCTGCCGAAGGCTACCAGCATAGAGGATATCGAAGCGTTGCTGCCTCACTGTTTGGGGGAGACATTGCGCTTACGGTGCAGTGGCAATCATGCGGGAGTTGAAAGAGCGAACTGGCGAAACACTGCTTGAGAGTTTTTTTGAACAATTTAGGGAAGCGATGGATGAGAAGCTTGTTGCGATCTGCTTATGACGAATTTGTTCGGGTATTCGAATCACAGGTGATGTAAATTCGCACCAAGCGACTGGAAAAAAGCCAAATACAAAGGAGAATGCGATGAAACCATTAGCAGCACTGGCATTAATGATACTAGTCATCCCAACGGTTTATGCGCAGTCGTATGCCGGCCCGCGTGAGGGCATGCCGGAGTTTGACGAGGCGGAGGCGAGTGAGGTTATTGAGGCTGAAACCAGTGAGGAGGTAATGGCGCCGTTTGCGAAACCAGTGTTACCCGGTGCCGCGGCTGAAATGGATATGATAGAGCCTGAAGGTGATACGATGTTGGCTGTCCCACCAGGAGATCACCCTGACGATCCGTGCTGCTAAGGCTTCCCGGTCTCGGACCGTGCGGTTGAACTCTAAGCCCGGGCTTGAAAGCGAATCTAGCGCGCGAACAATTCACGCTCTATGTCTTTGAAACCTTTAAACTCCAGCGCATTGCCAGACGGATCGCGAAAGAACATGGTGCCCTGCTCGCCCGGTTCTCCTCGAAATCGCACATAGGGCTCAATCAGAAACTCATCGACAAAACCCAGGGCTCTGTCCGCAAAGCGCTCCCAATCGCTGAACGACATCACTACACCGCAGTGTGGAACCGGGACCCCGTGCCCATCAACAGGGTTATGGATTCCCGGCACCTGTCCGCCAGACCCAAGTGCCGGATTGAGATGGGTAACATACTGGTGGCCAAACATATTAAAGTCGATCCAATGGTCCGCGCTTCTGCCTTCAGGCAAACCCATACGCCGGCCATAGAAATCCCTGGCCTCTTGAATATCTCGAATCTGAACGGCGATATGAAATGGTGTCAGTGGCATACCTGGTTTAACTCCTCCCGATCTGCAAACCCATCAGGGCCTTGCTCTAGATGGTAATCGCGCCGGACTCTCCAGCGAGCATATATTTGCGGTATTGTAGCGGTGGCATGCCATAACGGCGACCAAACGCTCGACCCAGGACGGTCGCAGAGGAAAAGCCGCACTGATGGGCAATTTGCTCCACCGAATTGGAAGTCGACTCAAGCAGACGACGTGCCACCTGCAAGCGGTGGCGTTGCAAAAACTGAATGGGCGTTAGCTCTGTCGCTTGCACAAAGCGCCGACAAAGCGTCCGCACGCTAATGTTGAATTCTACTGCCAGCTGCTCAAGCTTAAAGGGTTGTTGGTAGTCCATCTGTAGTCTATCCATAACGGCATCCACCAGCGCGTCTTGTGAGCTAGTCTGGGTTTCAGTGAGGCTCGCCTCACCCTGAAGCATGAAAAAACGCGCTGTATGCTGTGCCGCTTGCGCCCCCATAAACTTCTCGATCACCCTCGGCACGATGTTGACGCTGGAGTTGAATCCATTGGTGCACCAGAGGTTACCAGCGTCGCTCGTTGCCAATCGCGGATTAAGCCGAACCCGTGGGTAGCGATGCTGGAACAACTTGCTGAACATCCAGTGCACTGTGGCTTCTCGCTCGTCAAGCAGCCCAGCTTCGGCAAGATAGAAAGCGCCGGTCACCAAGCCCAACATTGTGGCACCCGCCGCTGATTGGCATCGCAACCACTCCATCACCTTGGAGGCCGCGCCCAACTCGGCGAGAGACAGGCGGTACATCGGCGGTATGCAAACAACATCATAACGGTCGTCGTCCAGAGGTTGAGTGGGCAGACTGACACCCATGAAACTGCGCCCCTCTGCGCCTGGCAGGCGCAAGAAACTGACTTCGAAGCGGGAATAGTCGGTGTGGTATTCAGGCTGCCAGTTACGGCCCACCGCACTGTAAGCTTCTGCACCAACAATCACCCCACTTAGCCAGGTCTGTTCGTTGAGCAAAAACGCGACTCTTACCGTTCTGTCCGGGTTTTTCATGGCCTTAATGGCTATTTGGATCGAAAAATAGTCCTTATATGGCGATATTAGTCGTATTTAAACTGATAATCTAGCCGCTAAATTGCTGCAGGGAGCATTCATATGCCCGCCACGCCTTCGCCACAGGTCGCCAACTGCGCTGGTGAAAATGTCAAGCTAGCGAATTATCTCAACGAAGAAGAAATCCGCGCCGTCAAAGCCACTTCTGATCTCAAAGCCTTTTTCTTACTGGGTCGGACCTGGTTGGTGATCGCCGCTATTTTTACTCTGCTTACCTATTTTCCCAACGTTTTTACCGCCATTGCGGCAGGGTTCTTATTGGCGGGCCAACAAATGGCCCTAGGCGCGTTTCTCCATGATTGCGCGCACAGAGGTATGTTTCGCACCCGGGCCTTCAATGACTTTTTTGGCCACTGGTTTGCTGGTGTGCCGAGCCTCATACCCTTGCCGTTTTACCGCGAGTACCACTTTTTGCACCATCGACTGACCGGAACCGAGCATGACCCCGATGTGCAGAATATTGCTAACTACCCGGTCAGTAAGTGCAGCATGCGTCGTAAGCTGGTGAGGGACTACACAGGCCAGTCTGGTTTAAAGGCCCTGTTGGGCGCGTTGCTTTTTGTCAATACGGGCCGCGTTGGAAATGCGGCCTCCATGGGAGTGCAAAAGCGGGAGCGCAGTCGTGCGGAAATCCTGCGCATGACGATGAAAAACTACGCAGCAATACTACTGGTACATGGAAGTTTGTTCGGTATCCTGTTTGCGCTTGGCCAGCCCTGGGTTTACCTGGCATGGTGGTTTGCCCATATCTTCTTTCTGCCCGGCATCCTGCGAATTCGACAGATCGGCGAACACGGCGCCATGACACAATTATCCGGGCCAGTGCGGCTTACGACTCGCACCACCCTGGCCAACTGGTGGCAGCGGTGGCTAATCGCCCCCAACTACATTAACTATCACTGTGAACACCACTTCGCTCCGACCGTACCGCCCTACAACCTGCCGCACCTGAACCGGCTGTTGCAGCAGCGAGGCTTCTACCACGACCACCCCAACGCGCTAGTATCGCAGGGTTACCTGGAAGTGTTGCGCCTGGCGTCGGCTGACCGTCCAGCAACCGCGCTTTAGTTTTGAGGTCTTCAAGAGGGTCTCCTGATTAGTTGTCGTCTCAGCGAACTCCAATCACGTCTGTTTCAGTTTAGGGTAAGTGGACATCTCACGAATCCACGACTCGTCGAATTAATTCGCCCCCATACACTGGGGCTAGATGTACAATCTGAGAACCGCCATCTCTCTACTGCGGCAACTTCCGGACTCTTCTGGCTATACCCCTCTACAGGGCTTCACTATGGTCTCTCATAAATTGTTGAGATACGCACGCATCGGCTGCCAATTGAAACCCGTGGTATGTGACTTGATAAACCACGAGCTCAGTCGGAACCCAAGATCTGAGCAATCGCTGGGCATAACCAATGTTCTAATCTCTGACCGATCATAGGCAGCCGTACCGATCCAAGTTGGTGGTAAACGCTCTGTACGCCATGTATCTCCTCCTAAGTTTTCGACACTTGCACGTTCTCAAGCGGGGTAGCGCTCAACATGGCATGGTTGTTTGCCATACCCTCGCCTCAACCTGTACTGCTCGCATAGACCTAACTTTTATCTTAGTTCCTCAATGTCATATTTAAAGTGGCTTTCTAGCGCCTCATGGGTAGACTGTTCTTGGGGGATTAAGAAAAAACGATGTTAAAAAACAGTCTTATACTGGTCTTGCTGATGTCGTGGGCGAGCGCCAGCGTGGCGGATCGCGTTGCAACCACGGGCCAGGTGCTCTCTATTGCACGACTTTACTCTGCTGCATTTGACAGGCAACCAAAGGCTGATGGGCTGAATTTTTGGGTGCGCAGCTTTGAAAGAGGCGAAGGCATTCAGTCAATAGCCAGTCGATTCTACTCCTCGCCGGAATTCATACAGCGGTTCGGTACACCCAATAATCAAGCCTATGTCGAGCAACTGTTCATCAATATTCTAGGTCGCCGCGGTGCACCAGATGGAATAGCGTTCTGGACTCGACAATTAGACACACGCTCAGCCTCCAGAGCGGCTTTGCTTGTCAGTTTTGCTAACACGCCAGAGAACAAACAGAAGACCTCTAATTACAGATTATTCAAAAGCGCAGAGAATCTTTGGGTGCTCAGGACCGTGGGCGGCCCCGCCACATCTGGCCTGAACGCTACTAATGCAGGGCGAGCTGCTGGTTTCCAGGTCGAGCTGATTGAGTTAGCGAAAGAAATGGTATCGGAATGGGGCGATGATTCTGGCGCGGGCAGGTTCGATTCCAGGATTCCTGACGGAGATTCGACCAGGCCGTGTACGGGAGACGGCACGGTGAGGATAGAACTTGCGCAGAACCGCTCGTTTCTGGAAGAACGATTTTCAGGGTGCAAGGCGACGATTAGCGGTAGCGAGGTGACTCTAAATGGAAGAGCGTCAACGGTGTTGGTGCCAAGTCAGGAATCCATTGTGCGTCAGTTTTTTGACTTTGCCGTAACTCTGGGCGATCTGACAGAAATCTACAATGGCGAGATCAGAGTCAATAACGCGAAGAAGGTTGTCGTCGCAAATTTGCAGATTAAGAGCTCTGTAGAGGGAGAAATCCGCGCCGAAAATTGGCTTTTGGGGTACGCAGACTGGTTCGACTTCGCAAACAGCGGTAGGGGAATCAACCGGGCGTCCGGCATCATCAGAAGGTCCGGTATTGGTGCCATTGAAGTAACGAAAGAGTCGAGTGGCATGCTGTTGAAAACCGGCAATGGCGCGTCAGTAGAGCTACTACATGATATAGACAACTTCTTTGGCATAAACTACTTCATCGCTTATTATTTTGAAAGCGGTCGAGAGGAGAGTGATCAAGCTTTATCTATAGCAACAAACGACCTGAGCGCTTACCGATTTTTTGATGACAGCGTCCTTTATTCGCCAACTCTAATGACAAGCGAAGCAAACAATATAGGTAAGGACGACCTTCTGCAGCGCGAGTCTACTGTGCTCAACGTCGTCAGACACTTCACAGACTACGGCGGTGACTTACTACAATTCGACGCGAAAGTGATTGCGGTCATGCGCGAACCACTGGGCTCAGCTACGGAGCCTGTTGAGATCCCCCTGGATGACCCCAGTGTCAGCTATACCCTGTCTCCCGTCTCGGCAGGTAGATGGTCTTTTTCATCGGATACAACCGGCCCCAAACTTCGCTATCAAATCGCATTCAAAGCTGTTGACGCAGACGGATTGGTATCCGCAGAGTCAC
This sequence comes from Pseudomonadota bacterium, assembly GCA_039178015.1. GTDB lineage: Bacteria > Pseudomonadota > Gammaproteobacteria > Pseudomonadales > Halieaceae > JARRPM01. Next base: position 1,175 of record JBCDFM010000151.1, on the reverse strand, counting down.
TCATTGTTGATGTGATCGTAACAGGTGACTTTGACGGCGATGGTATTCCGGATATTGAAGATCAGGACATTGATAACGACGGCACCCCGCGTTTTTCTGACGATTTCCCATATGATCCTAACGAGCAAAACGACAGCGACGGTGATGGGATTGGCGATAGTGCCGATCTGGATACCGATAACGACGGTGTCAATGACTCTGTTGACGCCTATCCGTTGGATCCGGTGTGTTCGCGACCTGACGAAGGCAACGGTGAGAATTGCTACAGCACCCTAGGTGATCAAACCGTCTTTGGCGTGGCTGGAGCAGGTGGCCTGGTCTATCTCTTCAGGCAGGACGCTGCAGAGCTGGCTCGTTACGACATTGCTACTCAGCAGTATCTGACCCCAATTGAATTCTCAACAGAGAGCTCGGAAGCTGCAATTAACACAATCATCAGTTATAACGAGGGTAGATCGCTTGCAGTCCTCTTTTGGGACGGTGAACTTCAGGTATTAGACGTCCGCTTGGAGGTTCCTCGATTGGTCTATCGCGAGCTGGCCCCGACTGGCGCAATAGGTGTGAGCATCAAGCTCTCAGATGGCTTCTTGGTGAAGGAAGATGTGTATTCTGAAGCGCCAAGATATCGCATCAAAATCATCGATACGTCTGGCACCGTGCTGGCTTCATTGAACAGTGAGTTGTACAGTTTCAGAGGCCCGGCTTACGAGCCCTATGAACCCTTTGGCGTAACCATCCGCTACGTTAACGGCAGTCCACGGTTAGTTGAATTTGAGAATCAAGACCCGCTGATATCTGATGGCCGCCGTCTTTCACCAGATGGCAAATTCTACTTAGGTTCCGACAGCGAAGTTCGCGATGGCGCGACAAACAACCTTCTGTTCTACCTCTACGAAGATGTGAAAGACTTAACTTACTTGTGGAACGAGAACAATGGACTGGCTGTGCTGGTGAGACTCTCTGACCGCATCCAGCTCGATCAGTATGACAGTGAATTCAATCTGATCCGATCCCAGCGCATCGCGGGTCGAGATGCGTTCATTTTCAGCACTATGCGGTCCGGGGGACCCCTTTGGCGATCCGGAAATACCCTCTACTTTATTACAGGTGATCGGATAATCATAAACGGGGAACGACGCTCTCGACTGGTTTTTGGTTCACTACCGGTGGGCCGG
>JBCDFM010000150.1:0-9803 GCA_039178015.1 Pseudomonadota bacterium | reverse complement strand
GACGTCCGCAAACTACGGCCTTGCTCCGCTGGGGGATGGCATCGGCTTGTTTATAGCCACTCCCAGCTTCGACGGCAAAATGACGTTTAATGTGACATCAACCCGCGAAATCATGCCGGACTGTCTCTTTTTCGTTGATTGTCTGGAAGACGCCTTTAACGAATTACTCGCCGCCGCAACTCCACGTGGCGAGAGCAAAAAGAAGACCAAGGCCAAAACCTCCAGCCGTAGCGCTCCCCAAAAACGCAAAGCCAAACCCGGCGGTCGCGCAAAAGCGCCACAAAAGAAAGAATCAGCTAGGAAAACTCGGGCTTGACGTCCAGTACCCGAAAAGCCCGTATCTGCTAGACTCCAACAGGCGTAACAGGTCCTTGCTTGCCCATCTCGCTAACGTGCTACCCTGAAATTCAGTTAGCGGGACGATGTCCCCTATTTTCATCGCTTTTTCGCAGAGCAGTGCTTGGCTAAATGTGCGTTAGGCTGCCTGTTCAGGGCTAATGATGCTTAACTGCAATAACAGCTTCGGTGGCGTGATCAATTTTAGGAATATAAACCAGTGACCTCACCATCAGGCCAATCCGTGATACCTATTGGCGCTGTCGCCACAGGCATCGCGATTTATGTTGTCATGGATGTCCTGATGAAAAGCCTGTCGATTGGACTTGGTGTCTATAACGCCATGTTGTGGCGCAGTATCTTAGGCGCGGCCCTGGTAGCAATCCCCTTTTTCACGATTCATTCCGGCTGGCCAAAAAAAGATGTCCTGCGCCTGCATATCTGGCGAGGGGTGGTTGTCTCCGTGATGGCGTTTTTGTTCTTTTGGGGCTTAGTTCGTATTCCGCTCGCAGAGGCCGTCGCCTTGTCATTTATCGCGCCGCTGATCGCGCTGTATTTCGCCGCTGTCATGTTGCACGAAAAAATTGGCCCGCGTTCGATTGTCGCTTCTCTCATCGGTTTTGTAGGTGCCCTAATTATCGTCAGCGGTAACTTAGGGAGTGAATTCAGCGACGACGCACTTTGGGGCATTGCTGCTATCCTGCTATCCGCTCTGCTTTATGCCTACAATCTGATATTGCAACGCAGGCAAGCCCTAGTGGCGCAGCCTCTGGAAATCGCGTTCTTCAATCATGTCGTTATTGCTACGGTGTATGTGCTCCTTGCTCCTTTCATTGCCGTGATACCTCCAACCAAGGCGCTGCCCTCCCTGCTGGCTGCCACTCTTTGCGGCATTGCTTCAATGCTCCTCATTTCCTGGGCCTATGGCCGCGCCGAAGCCAGAGTACTGATCCCGATCGAGTACTCAGCCTTTGTCTGGGCCGCGCTATTGGGCTGGCTTGTATTCTCCGAAGCATTGACGATTACAACAGTCGTAGGGACATTACTGATTGTTGGGGGCTGCCTGCTCGTTTCTCGACAAAAACCAAGTCGGGTCGATCACGTAGAAACCACAGCGGTGTAAGTGGCCAAGTTGAACAGTGTCACCAGGCTGAATTGCCGGTGACTATGAGCAGTACCTCCCCTGCCTCTGTTCGATGCCAGCAGGATTAAGACGAGTGTACAAATCTCTCATTCCCAGAGACTGTGGCCGCGCTAGCCCGACTAGACTGCACCGCCTTCGGTAACGCTATCGGTAGCGGTTTGTCCGCCCCTGCGCGCATAAAATCGTCCCAAGGTGACACTGAACAAAATGATGCTGATTGTCCCTACCACCAACGGTAGTATCGCCAGTCCGGTGTAGCCTGTCTCCGCAACAAGGTATCCGCCTATCGCAGGGCCAGGCGCGGCTCCGAACCACCAGACGGCATCGGTGGCAACCGCCCATCGACCCTTCTTATCCATCTCCGACATAATTCCCATTATGTAAGGGACTACAAAGTAAAAACAGATATTCCAGGCGAGATACAACAGAGCAAACGCCACTGCACTGTCTCCCAGGGCTAAGGCGGCTGCGACGATGGCATTGGTCGCGATGCCAAGTAGCGCAGGTCGCAGATTACCAAATCGATTGGACAGCCAGGCCGCTATCACACCCCCGGCCAGACCAACGAAGCCGGCAATGCCCAAGACGCGCCCAACTTCTACCGCGTCCATACCGGTACGCAGGCCCATCTGCTCAAGAAAGACCTGAATACCACCCTGCCCCACTTCATAGATAAACAGCGCAATGAGGGCTACGATGGCAAACTCCTTGTTGGGCGCACCACGCACACCGAGTTTTTCCGCAAAGCGCTCCAGGGGCGAAAGTGTGCGCATTAATTGCGCCTTTACAGCTTCGTCTTCAGAATCGCGCGGGGGTGGTGGCAGCCAAATACACAGGGGTAACAGCAGCACAACCGCGCCAGCCAGGGAGAAATAACCACCCATGGCGCCCATAGCTTCAGTGAAATACGGGAAGACGACAGCGCCACCCGCAGCCAACAAACCCCAGCTGACCGCGACAATGGCAAACACGCGCTGTGGATTGACCGATGAAGCCGCTGAGGCGGTGCCTGCAGCGCCGATCATTCCCGCGCCAAAGCCCGATAACATGCGCGCAACACGCAATACTTCATAGCTCTCGCTAAAGCCGGATACAATATTGCTGGTGAACACCAGAGCACCGCCGACAAAGGCAATTTTCGCCCGTGAGATCCGCGTTACTGGGCCAGCCAATAACAGAGCCGTCAGCGCATATATCATCACTTCCTTCGACATGATGAGACCAACTGCGGCTTCATCAAGTCCATAGCGATCCATTACAGAGCCGAACAACTGCGCCTGTGCGTAGTAGCCCATTTGCGCGAGATACCAGCAGGCGGTTATAGCAACTAACAGCCTAAGGGGAATTTTCGCTTTATGTGTGCCAGCTGTTTCCATGCGACCACGGAGTGTCTGTAGCTATAGGGGCGAGAATGCAGCCGTAGCTTGTGAGTAGCGCCTGTACTGCCACCGCAATCTATCACTTTGTCTATCGATATCGAATGCTTCCCTATAGGTCCGGATAAAAGGTCTCTACAAGCTCATTTATGCTGTTGGCCATAAAGTTATTTGGGGCGGCATGTATTAGGCTTGGACGACACTAGGCGCTGGCGTGCGTTGATCTCTGGTGATTTCAATTGAGCGCTAATCGGGTTACATTATTTCAAGGGCAGCGTTGTCGCTGTCAGTCACACCGCCAAAAAATTCTCGCCACTCCCGGAGGCCTTCTGCATGTCTGACTCTCAGACCGTGCTCATTCATCGACGCACTCAGTTCGATGATTGGCGGTCAATTTCAATCGCAATATATATGGCCCTGGTCGGTTACGGCGTGATGGTCGGCATTCCGGTTATCAGCTCTGCCTGGGTGGATCTTCTGGGGTTTACCGAAGTACAGGTGGGTCGCGTGGCAGGGGCAGATTTGGGCGGTTTCTCTGTGGGCGCAGTGTTAGCTTCACTGATGGTATCCAAAGTGAATCGACGCTTACTCGTCTTCGTCTCTGCAGCGGTGGCCATGGCAGCCAACGGCCTTTGCATCTTCATGCTCAGTTACGAAGAGACGCTATGGTTGCGTGTGATCGCGGGCCTTGGCAGCGGAGTCTACACTGCCGTCGCCATCGCTACGTTGTCAGGGACTTCGAAACCAGCTCGGGCGTTTAACATTCTCTTATTCTCCTTTGCCTTCTCTCAAGGTGGCGAGCTCTATCTGTTGCCTAAACTGTCAATGGATCAAATCTACTTATTTTTCATTGCCACCTATATTGTTGGCCTCTTATTTCTGCATTGGTTGCCGGCAAGGCCCGCTGAAAAAAGTCTCGATGTGGAAATTGATATGGAAGAAGACAGTGGCCAGCATCACTCCGAACATATCCATGTGCCTCGCTCCGTACCCTGGTTGGTGCTAGGGGCCGTTCTGTTTACTTACGTTAATATCGGCGCCTACTGGACGTATATCGAACTGGCTTCCGTCGCTTCGAACGCATCGGAGGAATGGGTCGCCAACATATTGGTCTTTACCTCGGTATTCTCTGTGATTGGTTGCGCCTGCGCCACGCTGATCAGTAACCGCTTTGGTTTGGCGCGGCCGCTTCTCGCTACGCTGATCTTTCAGGCCGTGATTGTGGTGATGTTGGCTAATGGCATCAACAATATAAACGTGATGATCAGTATGTTTGCGTTTAATTTCTGCTGGATTTTTGTTGATGTGTATCAATCAGCAACGATGGCCAACGTGGATAGATCCGGACGTTTCCCCGCGCTGATGCCTGGCGCCCAGGGCTTGGGACAGATTATCGGGCCCAACGTTGCCGCCTCCATCTTGGCTATGGGCCTGGGCTATGGCACCATCTTTGTGATGTGCTCGCTGGCCTCCATTGTGGCCTTTGCTATCTATTTGTTCATGTACGTTCGCCTAAAACAGACGATACCAGCGCTAGCCGATGCCTCTTAGCCAGTTACTACTCTTATGGCAATGAAACACACCGACCGTGAACTAGGTATGCGCTGCAAGATCACCCGTCGTGATCTATTGCAGGGAATGGGTATCGTAGCAGGGGCTAGTATGCTGCCCCATTCAATGCGCGTTCCTGCCAGCTCGAGCCCTGCCTATCCACCCGGCTTTACAGGGATGCGTGGCAATCATCCAGGCTCCTGGGAAATCGCACATGCGCTGGCACGCAACGGCGTAACTCAATGGGGCCCAAGCGGTAAACCGGATACGACCGACTACGACCTTGTAGTGGTTGGCGCGGGTATCAGTGGCTTAGCCACGGCGCATTTCTGGCTGCAAAAGCAGCCAGACGCGCGCATTTTACTGCTGGATAATCACGATGATTTTGGCGGGCACGCTCGCCGCAATGAGTTTATGGTCGGTGATCGCACTCTCATCGGTTATGGCGGCAGCCAGACCATGGTCGAGCCTTCAAGCTACCCGCAGGTTGTCAAAACGCTGCTGCGCGACCTCAAGGTCGATCCCACCCGATTTGATACCGCTTACGATCATGACTTTTATCGTCGCCACAATCTTGCCGCTGGCTTGTACTTCAACCCCGAGGCCTGGGGCAAGGAAACCCTTCTGCGCTATCACCTGGGCACAGTCTTTAGGGACTACGTGCCCGTTTCCGAAGACGGGCTAAATGCGCAGCAGGCGGTTGCACAAATGCCGCTCTCGTCGGCCGCAAAGACCCAGTTGCTGGCGGCACTAACTGGCGCTGGCAAACCAGTCACCAGCGAATCGGAGTACGAACGCTATGTCTATCTGAGCACCATGAGCTATAAGGAGTTTATGGAGCGGCATTTGGGCATTACTGAGCCAGAAGCCTATCGCGTGCTGCAGGACCTCACCTATGATTCGGGGCTGCGGATCGATAGCTCACCTGCCTTGTTTGCCATTTTGTATTCGGGCTTGCCGGGACTGGAGGTCAGTGGTCTGGTACCCGAAGAGGCTGAACCCTATATTCATCACTTCCCAGACGGCAACGCTTCCATTGCCCGCCTTCTGGTTCGACGCCTCATTCCGGCTACCGTCGCCGGCGACGATATGGAGGATATCGTCACTGCACCACTGGACTATGGCAAGCTCGATTTAAATGACGCGCCCGTGCGCCTGCGTCTCAATAGCACCGTGATCGAAGTCGCACATCGCGGCGATGCAAAGACTGCTCAGGACGTTGATGTGTCCTATATCCGCGCTGGAGCGCGAGAAACCGTGCGCGCGAAACACTGTGTCCTGGCTTGCTATAACGCGATGATTCCCTCCCTGTGCCCAGAGCTCCCCGCTGACCAGCAAGAGGCCCTGTCCAGGCAAGTTAAAATGCCTCTGCTCTATACCACAGTTGCCGTGAAAGACTGGCAACCATGGAAGGCCCTGGGTGTTGGTGCAATTATGGCGCCGAATAGCTATCACACCGTGGCAAAGCTCGACTTTCCTGTCAGTCTCGGAGACTACCAATACAGTGAAGGCCCTGATAAACCAGCGCTCATTCATATGGAAGCGTTTATGATGCGTGACAAGGCAGGAAGATCTCGGCATCAGCTATATCGAGAGGGACGACACGAGCTGCTCGTGACACCTTTTGCGGATATTGAGCGCAGCATTCGCGAGCAGCTGACGGGTATGCTAGGCGATGGTGGCTTCGATCCCGCAGCCGACATTGCCGGCATTACGGTCAACCGTTGGGCTCATGGCTATTCGTCCTGGTACAGCCCCCTTGAAGACGAATTCTACGAGGATTGGAACGATCCCCGCTATCCACATGTGCGAGCCCGCCAGCCCCACGGTCGTATCGGCATCGCCAACTCTGATGCTGGTGCGAGTGCTATGATGGAAACCGCGATTATGCAGGCCCATCGCGCAGTGGGTGAATTGAACTGAACCGTCTAGCTTACTAAGAATCGCATTATCATGGCCACCTGATCGCAGGGACGAGAACAGGTCTCCTGTGAGCAGCCCCACCCCTAAAGCTGAGCATTATTGAAACCTTGCAAGCTCGCTTTAGCGAGCGCCGATGCTACTTGCCGGAGGCTGCTTCCGCCTGAACTGGTTGCAAACCTTTTGCACGATCCTCCACTGCTTCATCTAAATTAAAACCACCTGCCTTCCAGGCTTTCGCTTCATCGGCAGTGAATTTTTCTTCCTTCCAGTCAGTTGCTTTGTCCAGATCAAAGCCACCATTGCGCCAGGATGAGGCATCTGCCGCAGTAAATCCCTTTTTGCTCCAAGACTGAGCCGTGCCGGGATCAAACCCAGCCTGTTTCCACTGGGCGATCTCGGTCTGAGACATTCCTTCCCAGGTAGGTGTAGATGAGCATGCGCCTATGATCAGTGACACGAAAACAACCGCTATTATTTTGAGTTTTGTATTCATATTAAGCCTTATATCTCGTGTATTCGGGTGCAAAGAAGACAATGCGCTTTGCCCAGTCTATTGCTGCGCTCGCGACTATCTTGCTGCTAGCAGATAGAATAGCATTTCCAGTCGTTTTGTATCCATTGTCGAAAAATCGGATGGCGGTCGTTGCGAGTCAAAGCCGTCCGGCTGGAGATATTGCATGGCTCACAGGTTTCCGACGGGAAAGTAACCGGAGTTGGGGGTGATATGAGCGACTTGCCGAGGCGGGGCAAGCGTGAATGTACATGGCTTTTTGTCACTACCATGGCCGTTGGTCTGACTGGTCGCGATCGTCTATCGATGCGACCGATTTACTATGCGGCGCGTCGACGCAAGTAATACAGCGTGCCCAAGGCTGCAAGAATAAGCGGTAGAAACGGCACTAAAGGCCAGTAAGGAAGATAAAGTTCAAACCAGGCGACCGCATTGTGCCCCCAAAGATGATCGTAGGCCAGGTTGCCCCATAGGTTGCCGCTGGCGACACCCACCAGGCCTACCAACACGGCCGCCATGCAAAGCCCGAGCGGGAGCGGTGTAGTCGCCAGAAGGTTTCCCGTTTTGTCCGCCTTTTTGATGCGTAGACTCGCCCAGGCGGCCAGACGAAAAGCCCAGGCCGCTATGCCCGCTGTGTAATAGAGATAGTCCACCCAATCAGGCGATTGATAGTAGAACAGCGAGTGCCAGTAGGTACTGAACGCATAGGCCCAGAGAAAATAAATCCCCCAAAGATGCAGCAAGCGCCAACGTTTGGATCCCAGCCATTTGCGAGGTGCTTTGAAGGAGGTAACGGTCATTGCAATCAAGAAGGCATAACCGATTACCCCTTCTATGGCATCGCGCAAGATATACACTTCTTCGATGTAATACTCCCGGTGCCAGCCCACAAGCCATAGAATAAACGTGACCTGCCAGGCCATACCGGCAGCGAAGATAAGGCCCAGAATTTTCCGGTTTCGCAACAGCCATCGACTCCACTCGGCGCTGAATAGCTTCTGCATCGCCGACGCTGCAAACGCCAAGTACAGAAACGGTACAGACCATCGGACAGAATAGCCGATCATACTGGACACCCCTTCGGGTGTAGCCAGATTTGTCCTCATCATCGCGATTATCATCGCCAGTGACATCGGCGTCACAATCAGCCAAAACAATCGCCACTCGTTGACCGCCTGCGCGTGCCAGCGCGTCTTTGACGCCATCGGTACTTCCCCTAATAGCCGAATACACAGCGTTGCAACATTATTGAGTTATTACCGGATGCTGTCCTCCTGCCGTATAGGCCGCCAAATGCGCGCCGGCGCGCTTTTCGCCCGTATAGGATGTGAATGCTGAGGTCTATAATCTCGGTATGATCCCTTTTTCAAACATTGGGGCGCTTTGAAATAGTATGCAATTCGATGCAATAGTACTGGGTGCAGGCCACAATGGCCTCACGGCGGCTAATTATCTGGCCCAGGGCGGTATGAAGGTGTGTGTTTTGGAACAGCGCCACGTCGTCGGTGGAGCTGCGGTGAGCGAAGAATTCCATCCCGGATATCGCAACTCGCTGGCCTCCTATGTAGTCAGTTTACTGCGACCGGAAGTGGTGAAGGATCTGGAGCTGGAACGTCATGGGTATGAACCTATCCTCTTGAGTAATTCGCTGTATCTGGATTCCAAAGGGGACTATCTGCTGCTTACAGGCGATGAGGCGCACGACCGTGAGGAATATAAACGCTTTTCCGACACAGACTACGACGCGATGGAGGCGTTTGAAGACAGTATCGACACCGTCGGCGCGATTCTCTCAAAGCAATGGCTGAAAGAGCCCCCAAAACTGCACGGCGGTGGACTCAGCGACTTACTGGAGGCCATCAAGCTCGGACGTGACGTATACACACTCGACGAGGAAAATCGCTGGCGGCTGATGCAGTTTTTTATCGGTGCTCCCAAAAGCATCATAGAGCGCTGGTTCGAAAGCGAAAAGGTCAAGGCGATGGTCACGGCCCATATCATGCCCGCAAACTATGCCCCCTTGACTCAACCCGGCGCCAGTCTGGCGATGCTGCACCACGCTGTGGGTTCCATCGCTGGTCGCCAGGGCGCTTGGGGTCTTGTGCGCGGCGGTATGGGCGCCATAACCCAGGCGATGGCCGCTGCCGCAACAGAGCGAGGTGTCGAGATACGAGTCAACGCACCCGTGGCAAAAATACTGGCGGGAGACGGCGCTGTAACCGGTGTGCAACTCGCAAGTGGCGAAATTATCAACGCACCCGTGGTAGCTGCGAACACCGATCCTAAGCGTACATTTCTTACGTTGCTGGGCAAAGAGCACCTACCCGAGGGTTTTGCACGAGATATCAGCGCTTTTCGTCAGGAATCCGCTTCATTGCGCATGAACTTAGCGCTGTCCGGCGTACCCGAATTTGCAGCCATCCCCGGTAAGGAGATTGGTCCACAACACTGCTCAAGCATCACGCTGATAGAAAGCATGGATCATTTAGAGCAGGCCTACTGCTCTGCCCGTTCTGGCGTACCCGCCGATCCGCCGATCATCGAAGCGATCATCCCCAGCAGTCTTGATCACGGTTTGACAGACACAGCAGGCACTCATGTCATGAGCTTGCTGTGCAAATACATGCCCTACGACCTGGCCGAAGGAAAGGACTGGGATACTGAGAAACCGCGAGTGGTAGAGAACATATTATCGCACCTTGCTCGGTTTATACCGAACTTGCCAGAGATCTTGGTCTCAAGCCAATGCCTTACACCACTGGATTTAGAGCGCTTATTTGGCATGACACGTGGTGATATCTGCCACGGTCGCCTGGAACCGGATCAACTTTACAGTGCCCGCCCCCATCCGCAGGCTGCACAATACGCGACTCCGGTAGCCGGGCTGTACCTCTGTGGCTCAGGCGCGCATCCGGGGGGCGGTGTCACCGGGGCGCCCGGACACAATGCAGCGCGCCGCATT
>JBCDFM010000149.1:0-9833 GCA_039178015.1 Pseudomonadota bacterium | reverse complement strand
ATTTCATTCGATGCAATTCAGCCACAGCATTTGTCGTTGGACGACGCCGGCCACCACTACTGGTGGCCAATCGCCCCCATGGCACGTGCAACAGTCACCATGAAACAACCTGAACTACGCTGGCAAGGCCATGCCTATGTTGATGCAAACGGGGGCAGCATACCGCTGGAAGACACCTTCGAGCGCTGGGACTGGTCGCGAGCGCAGCTCACCGATGGCAGCACAGTCGTGTTGTATACACCCCAACAAATCGAGGGTGATGCACCTGTAATCGCTATGCGCTTTAGGCCCAACGCAGAGCCTCATAGCTTACAAGATATGCAAGGGGCAGCATTACCCGTCACACCCATCTGGCGAGTTTGTCGAGGAACACTGACGGACTCGGGCCAACAGCCGCAAATACAAAAAACGCTTGAAGACACACCGTTTTATGCGAGATCGGTGTTACAGACCCGGCTGCTGGGTGAACGTGCACTGGCAATGCATGAAAGCCTATCGCTGTCGCGATTCAGACGACCATGGGTACAACTGCTATTGCCCTTTAGGATGCCGCGCCGGGCACCGCGGCAGCGGGTGGCTGGGACAAACGACGGGGTCGGGTAGGACGTTGTTGTACGGCTCTGCGTGCTCTCTCGGGCACCAGTCGCACAGTTTCCCGCTGTTCCAGGTCGGCAAACAAATCCAGCACCCACTCCACCGCTGGCTGCTTCGGCGATCGAACAAGCGTCGTTGGGCATGCCGGAACAGCGTTAATGAGAAAAGCCACCTCAGGCAGTGGCGGCATTTCCATCTGACTGTCATCCAGGTGGTTTACCCGTCGCAAATGACTCAATACCCTCAGTTTCTGCAGTCGCCCAACAACAGCGCGCTGAGAGACTGAATCATAGTTTCGCCGAACTACTTCGTTGCCAATTTCCGAATACAGTAAGCGTGCGCTGTAGATACAGGGACGGCAGCGCTTCGGCAAGCTTCGAATGCCAGCATCCGCCCTTTGATAGAGGGTCTCCGCCTGCGCCAGCAGCTGCTTAACAACCTGGGCAAGTGCTGGGCTAAAAGCGGGCTCAACAAGCAAGCGATCGCGGTCGATACCCGCTTCCTGCAACCAGTCTGTCGGCAGATATATTCTGCCGCGCGCTGCATCTTCACCGACATCTCGTGCAATATTGCTCAGCTGCATGGCCACCCCCAGATCGGCCGCACGTGCGAGCGCTTCTGGTCGCCGCACACCCATCAGCAGCGCCATCATAACGCCAACCGTGCCCGCCACTCTTGCAGCGTAGGCTGTTAGTTCCGCGAAATCATTGTACTGGCGGCCCTGACAATCCCAGGCAAAGCCTTCCAACAGTGCATCCAGCAACTCGCGCGGTATCGCAAACTGATCAACCACCTGGTGCAGGGCCCTATCGGCTGGGTTATCACTAGGCCTGTCTTCATAAATAGCGTCTACTCGTTCTGCAAACGCAGCCAGCGCAACAAGTGGATCGGAGGACTCATCCACGCCGTCATCCGCCTGACGACAAAACGCGTAGAGGCTCGTCGCCGCATCGCGAAATGGTTGCGGTAATATGAGTGACGCTAGGCGAAACGAGCGAGAACCGTGTTTAAGTGCACGTCGACAGGCCGACATATCTTTGGACGTGGTCTGCATATTTTAGGTCTTATAGCACTGCATTAGCGTGAGGAATCACAGAGTCTAGAACGCGAGCTGAAGATAATACGCCCGGCACGCCGGCGCCAGGATGTGTACCCGCGCCGACAATGTATAGTGATTCAACGTCCTCACTGCGATTATGTGCCCTGAAATAAGCGCTTTGCCTGAGTAAGGGCTCAAAGCTGAAGGCCGCGCCACGGTAAGCCAGTAAGTCGTTCTGAAAGTCTACAGGTGTCGTAACCTTTGAACTGACAATATGCTCACGCAGACCCGGCAGCACCGTCTCTCCCAAATAACGCTCAATACGACGTCGGTAAGGTTCGGCTTGCGACGCCCAATCAATACCCGCGTCCAGGTTCGGGACGGGTGACAGCACGTAGTACGTGTCGCAACCTGCGGGCGCTAAAGAGGGATCAGTTGCAGTCGGCCGATGCAAATACAGACTAAAATCATCGGCCAGGCGCTTGCGCTTAAAGATATCATTTATCAATTCACGGTAACGCGGCCCCAGCAAAATTGAGTGATGCGGAACCTCATCCCAGCGTCGGTCGGTACCAAAATACCAAACGAACAGGCCGTTTGAGTAGCTTGATTTTTGCAGCCGACGGTCAGACCAGCGTTTTCTACATGATGCGGGCAAGAGTTTGCGATAAGTCCAGGCAGCATCAGCGTTGGACACAACGATGTCGGCATCAATACGCTCGCCACCGCGCAGGCGCACACCCGTCGCCCTGCCCTGCTCCACAACTATCTGCTCTACCTCCGTTCCAAGGCGCAGCGTGTCGCCACGGTTGCGAAGTAGATTAACCATCCCTTCAACTATTTTGCCAGTGCCACCCATAGCTGAGTGGACACCCCATTCGCGCTCTAGATAAGAGATGAGCGAGTATATGGAGCTAGCTGCAAATGGGTTACCCCCAATCAGAAGCGGATGAAAACTCAACGCCATGCGCACTCTTGGATCTTTGACATAGCTCGCGACCATACTGTACACCGAGCGGTAATTGCGTAGGCGCAGCATATCCGGCACGATCTTGACCATATCCGCCAGGCGATCAAATGGAACGTGTCCAAGCTGTTCGAATCCCACACGAAAAATGGCTTCACTGGCTCGCATGTAGCGGTCGTATCCATCGACATCTCCGGGCGCAAAACGCGCTATTTGGCGCCGCACCGCGTCTGCATCACCGCTGTAGTCAAAAGTCTCGCCGTCGGCATAGCGAATGCGATAAAACGGCGACATGGGCCGCAAGTCAACATCGTCCGAGAAGGTGCGACCGCACATCTCCCATAATTCTTCGAGCAAAAAGGGTGCGGTGATGATGGTAGGACCGGCATCGAACACAAAGCCGTCCTGGCGGTGGACACGGGCGCGACCGCCAAAGGCGTCAAGCTTTTCGAGCACGGTCACGCGATAGCCCCTGGCGCCCAGACGAATTGCTGCCGCCAGGCCCCCGAAACCACTGCCAATGACAACCGCGTGAGGTCTGGCAGCACGGGTCGCGGCGCGCTGCATGGCGGGCTGACTACTGTTCATGGCTGCTCGCTATCGTTCGATGCTGCAATTTTTGTTAACTTTAGTTGACAGGTTATCTGTCTATATAGTTTTACAAGATAGCATCAATGCGAACGGATGAACAGTAAGGATCCCTGGGTGCATTCACTCCAGGCTGTCGAACACGCCATGCGGACGCGCGATATCGGTGATGAGCCTGGCAAATTGCTCTGGATCTTCCTCATGACCCAGATGTCCCAGCTCCGGTAAGACTTTTAAAACCGCCTGCGGTAGTTGTACTTTAAGCCTTGCTGCTTGCGCAAAGGGTACAGCTTTATCGTTTTTGCAGGCCAGTAGATAAAGCGCTGGTGCCAGGCCGGGGAGTTCCTGTTCCAGGGTGTCGAGATTCCAGTTTGCCATCATCTGAATTGCGCCGTTCACGTGTTCTGCCGAGCTTACCAACGTCTGATAGTGCTCTACGTACTGATCGTTTACCGCCGATCCGGTTTGTCGCAGTAACTGCTGTACAACAGGCTTTTGTGAACCGTGCCTTGCCACGAGCTTTGGCACGCCTGGCAAGGCGGCAAGCAGGCGCGCCGCGCCCGGATATAACTTTCGAGCAAGACCCGGCAGTGGCAGCATCGCACCGTTAATACTGATCACAGCCACAGGCGCCATGCTAAGATCCAAACACATGCGTGCCAGCAAAGCGGCACCCGCTGAATGCCCTACCGCAACATCTACTGAAACTTCAAGATCGTGCAACAGCTGGCTCAGCAAGGCGGCCATGCCGGGGAGCGACATACCGTTCTCATCAGCCAGCTCAGTGAAGCCATGCCCGGGCAAGTCGACGGCAATGATCTCAAAGTGCTCGACCAGGTGCTCAGCTAACCCTGCCCAAGAGTGGGTAGAAGCCCCCGTCCCATGTAATAGCAGCACACAGGGTCCGCTACCCATGCGCTGCACGTGCCAGCGCAGTGCACCGCTGTTTATAAAAATACTGGCTTCCCGGTGCGGCCAGTTACGCGCTGCAAGCAGGGTATGCTCGTCGGCGATCACGCGCCAGCCACAAGATTAACCGCATCGCGCAGCTGAGCGGCCTGGGCATGCGGCATTGGTAGATAGACCACGCCCAGCGATTTCGCCAGCGTTTCGGCCGCAGCGTGGGGGCGCGGCGAGGTATCGACCAGCACACCGTGCAGGCCTGTCGCTTTAAACTGCTCTGCGGCCGCTTCTAAATCTGGCTGCGCGGCGGCTTTTCCGCGGCTGCCGTCCCGGCCAATGTTGCCTCGACCATCGGTGAGCAAAACCACGGCAACCGTGCCGCCGCGTCGCTCCAAGGGTACCGCCATGAGGACGGCAGACTCGATGGCGGAGGCCAGAGGCGTACCGCCACCACCCGGTAGTGCTGCCAGGTTGCGCTTTGCACGCACCAACGATCGCGTAGGCGGTAACAGAATCTCAGCCTGCTCGCCACGAAACGCGATCAGCGCCACCTGATCTCGACGGATATAACACTCAGACAGCAACAGCTCAACGGCACCTTTAGCCTCAGCCAGGCGATTCAATGCAGCAGAGCCCGAAGCGTCAACCAGAAATACAGTCGTTGTCTGCGATCTCTCACGATAGCGCATCACGCGAAAATCCTCGCGCAACACAATCAGCTGTTCGACGGGGCCATTCAGGCATCCGCTATCTTGACGGCGTAGTCGCTGCCAGGGGGCGGCGGCTCGCAGCGTTGCGATCAGGTTCAATCTGGCTCCGCTTCGAGGATCACCCGGAACGCTGCCCATGGGTCTGCCGCGGTTAAAGGATCGCCGCTGAGCACCGGATTTGCCCCCACTACTGCGACCTCGTGCCAGCGCACCTTGCTGACCCAGGCGGGCCAAAAGGTCAGGCGGAATCGAAGCCACGGCCGCCTCGATCAAACGATCCTCCATGGCTTGCTTTGCCGCAGCATCGCGGTCGCCGCTGCGGTCTCTCTCATCACTGCTGGGCGCTTCAGGTGGTTCAGACTCGGCAGCGATATCGTCGTTTTCAAGCTGAGGTAGGCGTGTCGCTCGTGGACCGAGTACAAGGCGCACCGCCAGGTCGATATCGCTGTCATCGACCTCGTTACGACCCTCCAGGGAGGCCGCTACTCTCGCGACCGCCGCCGCGTGCAGCGGTGCCCTGAGTGACTCGATGCCGAGTGCAAATGCCGCCGCACAGAGCGCTTCCACATACCTTGATTCGCATTCAACACCGCCTAGCACTGATTTGGCTGCAGCAATACGCTCTGGTTTTGTGATCTCCTCCGTCGTATCTCGAATGCCAATAGCGCGCAAGTCTACATGTAACGCTAATCGATCACGCAGCGCGGCGGAGGTTTGCTCATCCTCCTCGATCCCCTCGTCCATAGCAACCAGCGCTAGCGTGGCGGGTACATTGGCAATGAACCCTTCCCGGGCAACACTGATCTCTCCGCAATCAAGTAGCGCCGATAAATGTGCATCGACGATGCGTTTGCTGCGCTCGGCCATAGCCAACAACGCGATGCCGCCATCGCACTGCGCTAGCAATCCATGCTCTGCGACCGGTATACCCGCCTGCAGGGTTGCGGCCAGATCTAAGCCACCAAGCAAGCGGTTTTCACTGGTGTGCGCGGGGATTTTCCGCCACGGGATGCTATCGGGTAGCGTCTGGCGCAGCTGCTGCAGCCAGGCATCGCGTACCGGTCCAGGGCTTGCTTTTAACTGTACACCGCCGAGCAAACCAGGTGCTACAGCCAGCATATCGATAACCCTGGCTGCATCCAGCCACAAAGCTTCAGGATCGCCTGCCGGTGCCTCGATCAATCCAATATCTCCGCCATGGCGCGCTCAATACGTACGGCCGAACCGGACTCATCTAACGGGTCCCTGCGCAGCCTGTGACGAAGCACGGATGGCGCGACGCGACGCAGCTGCTCGGGGGTAACTACATCTTTTCCATCAAGACTCGCGAGCGCTCTAGCGGCCTTAATCAGTGTCAGCTCGCCGCGCAAACCGTCTGTTCCGAGGGCTATGCACAGGCCGGCAGCACGTTCTAACACTTCCGCCGGCAATTCGACCCCACTGAGCCGTTCTCGAGCGCGATTTACTTTGCTGCGGACCGCCCCTTCCTTGCGCTTCCATTTCTGCACAAAGGCCTCTCGGTTACGCTCGAACTCATCGCGCAACTGTACGATCTTTACTCGATCCTGAATGGCTTGCGGCGTCTTCACATCCACAGATAAACCAAACCTGTCCAGCAGTTGCGGACGTAACTCGCCTTCTTCCGGGTTACCGCTGCCTACCAGCACAAACCGAGCGGGATGGCGAATACTCAGGCCTTCGCGCTCGATTACATTTTCTCCCGATGCGGCCACATCGAGCAGGGCATCTACAATGTGGTCTTCCAGCAAATTAACTTCATCGATGTACAGAAAACCGCGGTGCGCGCGTGCCAGCAGACCAGGTTCGAAGGCTTTTTCGCCATGGCGCAACGCTCGCTCCAGGTCTAGCGAGCCGATAACACGATCTTCAGTCGCACCCAAAGGCAGGTCTACTACAGGCATAGGCATATTAATCACTCGCGTGCGCTTGCCCTGCTGTGCTTTGAGAAAAAGCTCGTTCTGCATATCATCGGGCGCATCCGGATCAAAGTTGTAGGGGCTTTCAGCCACCACTTTTATCTTTGGCATCAGCGCGGCCAACGCTCGAATTGCAGTAGATTTACCGGTACCGCGATCGCCAAATACCAGTACGCCACCGACACTTTGATCGACGGCTGCGATTAACAGCGCGGTTTTCATTTCATCCTGCGCCATGATGGCGGAGAAGGGATAGGCGATCGCCATATTATTTTAGTCCCGGCAAAAGCCTGTATTGAAACACAAGCTGTCCTCAGGTGGCAGTACGCTCAATGCGCGTCTTGCATGGCTTGTGCTGCTCTCTGCTATGATGCGGCGATCACCATCTGGCTACTCACGGACTACATCATGCCCAGCAAACGCGATTCTTCGCTGTCACCTGCTATCGACTCTGAACGTTCTGACGTTCCTGCGTCGACCGGAAAAATTGCGGTTTATCGTGACAATGACAAGCAAGGAAGACCGCTTTTGCTGCTACACAGCATTAATGCCGCACCCAGCGCCATGGAAATCAAACCGCTATTCGAGCATTACCGCGAGCAGCGCCCGGTGTTCGCACCGGATTTGCCAGGCTTCGGTTTATCCAGCCGCCCGGATCTGCTGTATACGCCGAAACTCTACGCCGATGCAATATTACTGATCCTGAAAGAGCTCGACCTTTCAGGCGCGGACGTAATCGCCCTATCGACCACCTCTGAGTTTGCGGCGATGGCCGCGTCACAGTCGCCAGAGTTGTTCAACTCCCTGACGATCGTCTCTCCCACCGGATTAGGCAACAGAAATCCGCCTACTGAACGCACGAGCGACACAATACGCGGCGTTTTCCGCACGCCATTCCTCGCGGAGGGTGTTTTTCGATTATTGACCAGTAAAGCGTCCATCCGTTTCTTTCTTAACCAATCCTTCCAGGGCAGCGCACCTGAAGAGATGATTGACTACGCCTACGCAACCTCGCATCAGAGCGGAGCGCATTTCGCTCCGTACTGCTTTCTGTCTGGCAGGTTGTTCACCCGCAGTGCATGCGAACTATTTTATGAGCAGCTAACTGTGCCAACCCTCGTCCTGTACGACAGAGATGCGAACATCAGCTTCGAGAAATTGCCGCAACTATTGGAGCGAAACACAGTCTGCGAATCGGCACGAATTTCGCCAACAATGGGACTACCGCACTGGGAGAAATTGCCTGAGACCGTAGCCGCAATCGACCAGTTCTGGTCCCAATCGCACTAGACATATCACGCCGATGGAGATCGCCAGTGCCGGCGTCGCCGGTACCACACCGTGTCGTCCAAACATAAGCTTTCGAAAGCTTCATCTAATTCGTCATCTGCCCTTATATCTACGGCCTTATCAACAACGGTCTGCAGGTACCGATCGCCAACGCTGGGATGCCAATGCGCCCCTGAGTTAATGGCAGGCCTTGCCGGACGGATTTACAAAGCTAGGGATACGCGTACGGACGACCGCCAAGCGCTGTCAAAAGAGCATGCATTTACCGCGCTGGCCTTACGTGATGCGTGTCACAGTTTTAACAACCGCCCCTGATAAAAATCCTGCGCGTGCTAGGCTTTTTAAACACCCAACGTGTTAAGTACGGTTGTCCCTATGCAGTATCAACGTCATCAATCGCGATCGGAGCGACTCTCTGACAGGTTTGCAACGATTAGCCTTTTACTGTTCGTCATAAAGGAAACGACTGCGGCGTTCGCTCGCCTGTTTGGCCTGCGCCGCAACGCAGTGAACACCAACGTAAGAAGTACTGTGGATAGAGCCTGGGGAGCACAATATGGGCAACGTATTTCGACCCAGGAGCGCAGGAAAACAGGGGTCTCAGACAGACGACGTGTAAGCAACACGGCAAGCACAGGTTTCGCGAACAATGGGCGAATTGAGCGCAGAACACGGCCTGATCGCCGCACTGCGCCCTGGGACTTCAAGACGGCTTAACGGGCAGAGCAGCCAGCACCTGCGCCACAGGCATCACTTCGGCGTACTTTGCATGCATATCAAACAGATTTGCCTCATGAGCATCATGGTTACGATCCCCCACCGCCTCTTTCGGGACAACAACGGGATAGTCATACTGTAATCCATCCA
Organism: Pseudomonadota bacterium; assembly: GCA_039178015.1. Lineage (GTDB taxonomy): Bacteria > Pseudomonadota > Gammaproteobacteria > Pseudomonadales > Halieaceae > JARRPM01. The sequence goes on along the minus strand of JBCDFM010000149.1, from coordinate 938 downwards.
CAACCGTTGCGCGCACGCAGCCGCTGGTTGTGAGACCCGTTACCACTAAGGAATCGACACCCCTCTGGCGCAATTGCTCATCCAGGTCGGTTTTGTGAAAGGAACTGGCCCACTGCTTTTCAATCAGCACGTCGCCCGGCTCTCGAGGCAAACGTTCGTCTACCTCTACCCATTTCGAATCAGGCGTTAACTGGTTCAGAGCGTGCAGTCTGGCGCGGAATACCGGTGCTTGCTGTTCATTACGAAATACGACCGTGGTGAAAAACACCGGCCACGACGCCTCGTGAAACGCATTCAGCAGCTGCACGTTCGCCTCAACGACTTCGGGACAGTGCGTCCCTAAAGAACAATTTGGATCGGTGAAACCCTTCACCATATCCACCAATAGGAGTGCCGGATGTTTGCCTAAGCCCACGACTACTCTATCTAGATCCATTGAGTCTATCCCCCTCAATCGCGTTCAGAACACGGGAGCATGGCAACCATGTTAGGCACTGCTCTGTTAATAACCGCACATTCATACGAGCCGTGATCGATGCAGGCATATCGTCGCGCGAGCTGCCATGCGTTCAATCAGAAATAGGAGCGAAGCAGCTCGCGCACCGCAACGCTCTATACATCACGCTACTGATTCTGCCGCAGCCCGCTCAGATTATAGTCGTCATTCTGGAGGATTTCTCTTAGACCGATTGACCTTGGGATATCATCGACCGGCCACGGCTTGTGACCGTCGACTCCCAATCGGGTGAAGATTCTGTAGACTAATCAGCATCACAACGTTTTGGGGACGGAACGACCAGGGCATGGACAGCTTTATTATCGTCGCGGCCTTTGCCTGTGGCTTTGCGGCACGCCAAATTGGCCAACCACCGTTGGTGGGCTATCTGGTCGCGGGCTTTGCTTTAGGCCTGATGGGGTTTGAATCCTCGGACCTCATT
>JBCDFM010000148.1:0-9903 GCA_039178015.1 Pseudomonadota bacterium | reverse complement strand
CGTGATTGCTCAGCAGCCCGAACCGGTCTCGCCACGCTTGTCCGCGCAGCCTGGAATCCTGTCCGCGCTAGATTGGAATGCTTGTCCGCGTCACGCTGGAATCCCTGTCCGCGCTACCCCGGTGCGCGCAGGTTTGGGAGAGCGAAGTCTCCCAAGTGGCAATGGAACGGGCTCATATGCCCTGGAGGTGCCACATGGCCGGGGGGATGCAACGGGGGCGCGCAGCGGGACCCCTTGCCAAGATAGTGTTGTACTACAACACACATCTTGCGGTACGTCCTAACGTGGAAATGCCGCTTTTACAGCGTCTTTAGCTCTAAAATACGAACCCCTGCCACATGTGTAGCAGGGGAACGCTTTAGCCAGGTCGTAAGACATGAGGGGGGAACCTTGTAATGCAAGCGATCCGGCAATTCGGTTACGCGGTGATGATCGTTCCGTTTGCTTCAAGCTGAACAACATCTGTTGTCCCGAATGAACCCCAAACCAGGGACGCAACTTGAGTGAAGTTACTCTGTCCGCTGGCGTCCACCGATATCTTCGTGCTCGTGACCTCAACAAATTTCGCAATGTCGTCTTGTAGCGAGTCGTAGGTACTTAGCAGGTCGGAGAGATCGAAAGCGTCACCATGCGAGGTATTGAAGTACCAAACTGTATCCTGGCCTCCGCCGTTCTCTAGGACGATGGTGTCAGCGCCCGTGGTTGTGTAGATCGTGTCGTTTCCAGCACCACCAAAAACAAGGTCGCTGTCGTTGCCGGTGTAGATGATGTCGTTCCCCGAACCGCCGTAGAGGACATCGGCACCATATCCGCCGTACAGCGTGTCGCTGCCGTCTCCACCATAGAGAAAGTCGTTGCCGCCCTCTCCGTGAAGTCGGTCGTTGCCTCCATCGCCTTTCAGAAGGTCGGAGTCGTCTCCCCCATAAATGGTGTCGTTTCCAGTGCCGCCGAAAACAGTATTGTTTCCATCACCAGCGTAGATTGAGTCATTACCTCCGTTCCCGTAAATAACGTCATCAAGCGACGCTGCCTCGTAGGAATGGGTACCCAGATGATGCAAACTGTATGACCCAAGAATGTAATCTGCACTCCCCGTCCCATATACTGGAACGAGAATATCCTTCATGTCATAAGTGCCATCAGATAATTCGAGCAGGTCGATGTTCGCGGAAAAGTGCGCTTGATCCTTCAGCGTAACAACTGCTCCACTGCCCGTGGTGATTTCGATGTCGGCGCTGGAGCCGTGACGAGCAAAGGACAAGCTGGCGAAGCTCGATCCATCGTTGAAACGTAGCGTATCCACATCATCTTGATGGCCGCCATGCTCGTGAAAGGTGTCGTTGCCTCCACTGTACACATACATGTCGCTCCCTTGCCCACCAGAGATGTAATCATCGCCTGCACCGCCATAGAGGTAATCATCTCCGGTGCTACCGTAGAGCGTGTCCTCACCCGCGCCACCAAGTAGTTCATCGTTTCCACCCCAACCATTAAGAGTGTCGTCACCGTCCCCGCCAATGAGCTTGTCATTATCGCTTGCACCAGCAAGGGAGTCATTGCCGCCGAGGCCCGAAATCGTAGCTGCTCCGCTTGTGACCCAAAGACTATTTGCATTGTTGTCACCAGTAATGGGGACCCCGCCATAGCTATCGGATTGGAAGGCAGCACCGTGTGCTGCCGACGATGAATACTCTTTCAGGTCTTCAATGGAATAAAGCGTATCAGTATCGTCCGCTGGGTCGCTAAACGGGTCCGACCCTGCATACCATTTTTCAACTTCAAAATCTCCAGCAGCCTCGTCAATAGCAGTTATCTTTATGAAAACAGATGCAAGCGAATAATTAACTTCGTCATCTCCAGAGCCGCCGTCGAGCCTGTCCGATCCGTATCCGCCGTAAAGCAAGTCGTTTCCACTATGACCGTATAGTTCGTCTTCGTCATAACTGCTTGCTGTATTATTCCCATTGTTGCTATCATGTTGATCGGGATCAACACCAAAGCCGACATAATTATCAAATGTAAGGCCATCTCCATAGAGGATGTCGTTCCCTGCCTCACCCTTTAAGATATTGTCCCAAGCATTACCGACCAAGACATCGCCCTTGATGGAGCCGGTTGCATTCTCAATGATTGAGTGATATGCAATCGCTACGTTTTCGGTTGCGCGAGCTGCGGTGACGCTTGAACCAATTGAACTAAAAGCTCCCTGCCTTAGGTCTATTTCTGCGCCAGTGATTGCGCTGGCGCCTGCTCCAGACTCATAAAATCCGTCGGCACTAATAAGATCAGTACCTCCACCATCCCAAATCGTATATATGAAGGCGTCATTTGGAGCGGTGGTGGCAAAAGCTCCGCTTTTCATATAATCGGTGTTTGCTGATCGTGTAGTAAAGTTTCGACCGTATATTTCTTGAACCGCTGCTATATCAAAAAGCTGTAATCCACTCGGGTATATCAGCGTTGACGGGCTACCGGAATTCATTTCCGAATGTGAGTTGTAGGAGGTGATTGTATATTTATGGGAGTCGTAATTTGTTCCAGAAAGCCCAGTCGACTGAATGTCAAATCCTAGTGCATGAGCGATTTCTTGGTGAAGTACTGTGTAGTTGTATTCGCCCTCTTCGAGCGGATCGGTTGGCCCTCAATCTATGTGCCAGATGTTTCCGCTTGACGCAGAATAGTGATCTGCATTGAGCCAGATGTCTCCATGGGTGTCACCAGTGATTGTATTGAAACCGTCGTATACATATGTGGCAGCTGAGACGTTGCTTGTTTGAAATCCGTCATAGACAAATCCAGAGGTATCATTTCCAGCTTGTCCAATGACAATTTCAGCAGTGTCAGGCTGTGTAGCTTCTTCGCTAAAGGAAATTTTTGCGACATCAATAAACGAATGGTTCCAAGTGCTTTGCACAGTGAATATTTCTCTCATTGCTGTGAAGGCCCAGCTCATATAACGGGAGTCTAGCTCGTCGATAAAATGATCCTCTTCGTGATATGGTGCGCCGATTGGATTATAGTAAGAAGCTTGTAGGTCAGCATCCGTCGTTAGAAACCCAAACGAGATATCATATACGCCCTGTCCATTTTGGGAAACAGATGTTCCAGGTACGATCTGTGCGCCTCCGCCTCCAACAAAGTTATGGCTGTATAGCATTGATTGGTATTGCATAATTTCTCCTTTTCTGTTCATTCCACCCGATGTGGACCACCGCCATGCAGTCTTAGTTCATTTCCCTCTTTATCAATGAATTTATACTCGCCTTTTCTATAGTATTTTGTTCCATCTCGATCCACGTAATAGTCGATAGGTATTCCGGGCCCATTGGAGAATGGAAAGTGTTTTCGTTGGTATTGAACTGCAAGGAGGGCCGCGCACAACAATAAGAGCGCGACAATTATCTTTAGTGATTTTTTTTGATTGCTCAATTTTCCCCCACACGTCAAAGCAATTAGATTATTAAAACAATGGGCATTTTAGGCGAAATATTTTGTTCGAAACTCGTTGAGGTTGTTGTGGATAACTGTTCTGGAAACTGATCCATGTCCGGGTGGTTTCTGAACAGGGTCCGCTCTCAAGCACCTCTCAAGACCAGCCAGTATCCCGCCTGCATCAGGCGCTCTCAGATCACTACTGCCATGCTGCCTCCATGAGCGCGGCGTTGGCCTTAGGACGATGACCTCGGCGCGCTCCCCACTATTGGAGAAGGAGCGCAAACCGTGCCTCGTAAATCACCTCTCCCCGGCCTGCCAGATCAAAGCTGGGGCTCTGGCCCTGGCGGTCCGTTTGGCCCGAACACTGACCCCAAGGCCATCGACTTTGCCTGCTTCGCCTTTGCATTGGAGCTGGCAATGCTCATCACGATGTACGGCGTCTATGCCGAGACCATCGCGGGCGTATCGGGCCATTTCTTATGTGAGCTACCGCTCATGGGCCGCATCTTCTGCGTGATCGATGAAGACATGTCCGTCGCGCATCTACTGGCGTTGCTCCTGGCGGTCTTTTCTATCGGCGTGCCGATAGCGATCTGGAGCTACGTCATTGAGCAGAAGATACATCTCGATCCGCAAGCCTGGATCGCCCAGCCCACAAACAAGGTCTACGCGATCCTGGCGGGCATCTTATATGGGCTCGTCCTGCTTTTAGAAGTCGTCAATCTCTACACGCTGATCGCGCAAGCCAGCGTCGGCGGCTTTGGGATGGCCTCAGGGACAGCCAGCACGCTCACGCGGTTTCTCGCAGAGAACCAAGGGCTCGGCGTTTTTGTGGCGGTGCTCTTTGCGGTCGTGAACACCGTCGTCGCCCTGATGACCGTCATCGCGATGAACAAGATCAATGAGATGAAAAAGGGCTAAAGCCATGATCAAGCATGTAAAGATGTCCATCTGCGCTCTGGCTCTGGCTTTGTCTGTGAGCGGCCACGCTCACGCGCAGGATGATCCATCGCGTCATATCATGATTGTGATTGAGAATGGCGGTGTGGTCCCGCAAGCGCAAAGGGAAGAGGCATTGCGCCTCACCTTCGCTCTGCTGGGTGAGGTGACAGAACTCAGGAAGCGCCGCGCGACGCGGGAGACGCAAGTCTCGATCATTCTCACAGCCAATCCAAGCGCGGTCGCCTGGACGGGCGATGTGAGCCAGCTCTATGCGCAAAGCGGGCTCGTGATCGAGATGGTGGCCTTCCGCGACACGTGCTCGGATTTGGAGCTGGCGTATGACGAGGTCCGGCTTTCGGCGCAGATCGATAGGCCCGATCATCTGGAGATCATCCATGTCGGCCCTTTTATCCATGCAGGGTTTCCCTGCACGGGGGAGAACGCCCGGATCACGCTGCCACAAGCCGTGCCGCAGAACCTGGCTCTCGCGCATATGGCGCAGCGATCCGATGCGATCCGTTTCATAGGTGTGCACGCCGATCAGGATGAGCCGCTGCTCGCCTATCTCGAAGCTACAGGCGTCCTGGACCGCGTGGAAGCGGGTGCGCTGTCCTTCGATCTTCTGGATGCAGCGCGCGCGCGTTCGCGTGCCGGTCATCTGCTGGGAGATCGGTGATGACGCTCTTTCGTTCTTTCCTGTGCGGGGCGGCGCTCGCCGCTCTGCTGGGCAGCACCGCCTTGGCCCAATCTCCGTTGATCATTGAAGATGCGCCTGACACGCCTCCTATCGTTCTGGAGATTTATCCACAGGTTGATCCGTCTCTTCGGGCTGATCTGATGGTCGAGCGGCTTCGGGATTTTGCGCAAGGAATGATCCTCGAAGTGCGCCGCGATCCGGCTCGGATTCCTAGCGAGGCTTTAATCGCGATGGTTGCAGGATTGGCGATGGAGGATGCCAGCGGCATCGCCGTCACACGCGGCTATGATATCGACGCGCACGCTGATCTCGTGCTGGGCACCTCCCAAGGCTCTGCGCAGATCATTCTTGCTGATCGTATCAGCCCAGACGGGCTGGAGGTGTTGGCTGTGTTTCGGGATGAGACCGGGCAGGTGATGATCCCGCCTGCCTCGTCCATCTCGGCCTACCGTACGGATGGCGAGCGGCTCTGCCTCGCAGAGGAGGCGCAAAAGTTGGAACAAGCTCCAACTCCGCCCATGTCTTTCGCGCTTCTGCTCGATACCTCAGGCTCGATGGGCAGCGTGATGGATGATCTGAGGGACGCCGCCAATGGTTTCCTGTCCGATCTGCCCGATAGCGCGCAATGCTATGTCGGGGCCTTTGCGAGCGTGCCGAACTTCTCGCGAAGCTCTGGGCTGGGCGAATCAAGCTGCCATCCTCGCAACTTTCATCTGGATGGCTTGCGCGCAGATGGCGGGACCAATCTCTATGACCCGATGCGGATGGGGTATGCCTGGCTCAACAGCCAGCCCGAGAACCATCAAAGGGCGATGATCGTCATAACCGATGGCGCCGCCAATCGCAATGAGCACGAGATCGCCAGCCTTGTGAGCGACAAGGGTGACAGCGTGACCTTCGTTTACTTCCTCGGATCACGAGAAGAGCGCTGGCTGCGCGGCATTGCGGATAACTATCTCGCCCATGACGGCCATCTTGCCCCGCAACTCGCGTCATACTTTCAGGTGGTGAGCGATGCTTACGCGCAGCAAACCGTTCTGCGTTTGGGGCCGTGTGAAGACGGTACGGGGCCATGAGGGCGCAACACCATCCGCAAGTCTGGGTTCAGGACCCGGCCTTGCATGGCTCCTCCCGCTGGGCGGATGCGCAGCATCTTCTAGACCGGGGCTACGGACCCGCCGGGCGGCATACGCTCGGCTTTCTGCCTGCCGAGGATCGCCGCGCACGCGCCATTCCCATCACCTATTCCGGGGATCGCCACGAGCTAGTGATTGCACCCACGCGCGGCGGCAAGGGCGTCTCGACCGTCATCTCGCGTCTCCTCGAACATCCAGGCCCTGCCATCGTCATGGATGTGAAGGATGGGGAGAACGCGCTCATCACTGCGCGCTATCGCCGCGATGTGCTGGGCCAGAGCGTTCACATCCTTGATCACTTCGATGTGGTGGCAAGCGCGCTTGGCTTTGTGCCCGCGAAGCTCAACCCGCTGCGCCAGGTCGATCTGGACGGCAGCGCCGCCTTCGATGAAGCGGCAAACGTTTCTGAATCCTGCGTCGTCCCGCACGGCCATGGCGAGAGTCATTGGAGCAATGAAGCGCAAGCCATGATCGCGGGCTTCATCCTAAGGGAAGTCGAGATGGGCGGGGATTTGCGCGATGTGCGCGCCGCGCTGAACGCCACGAAGGAAGGCTTCACGGATTACATCGCCCGCATGCTGGAGAGCCCCTATGGGCTTGTGCGTGCAGCAGGGGCACGCATGCAGAACAAAGAAGAGCGCGAGCTAAGCGGCGTTCTTTCGACAGCCCAAGCCAACACCCATTTCCTGGAAAGCGCGCCGCTGGCCGACAGTCTGTCTGGCACCAGCATTGATCTCACCAATCTCGATCACACCACGATCTATATCGTGCTGCCCGCAAAACGGATCGTCACAGCCAAGCGCTGGCTGCGCGTTGTGATTGCCAGTCTGATTTATGCGGTGACAGAACTAGACACACGCCCCAGCGTGCCCGTCATGTTCCTGCTCGATGAGATGGCCACGCTCGGGCGAATGAGCCCCATCGAGCAAGGCGTCGGCCTTCTTGCAGGCTTTGGGATGCAGTTCGTCTGTATTTTGCAGGATTTAAACCAGCTCACCGATCTCTACCGCGAGCGCGCGCAAAGCTTCATCTCGAACGCCGCCAGCGTACAGTGTCTCGGCACAAACGATAAGATGACAGCCGAGTATCTGTCTGCACTCTCAGGCATGACGAGCGTGCCGCGCCTGTCTATGGAAGCCGCCCGCGAGCGCGCCTCGCTCTTTGGTGATCCGAGTTTTGCCGGACCTGGCGATGCGCCCATCTCAAGGCGGCTGATCACGCCGGATGAGCTGACCAGCTTGCATCCATCCGTGCAGTTCATCAAAATGGCGGCTAGTCATCCGGTGATGGCGTACCGCCCTGCGTATTTCTTGGATGGGCGGTTTCGAGATCGATCAGGTTCGCCGCTCTACGACATCCATCCGCATCACGCCGGAAGGCCAATCCCCAAGGCACTCGACTTCACCGGGCGCGGGCTCGATCTCGGCCATGTGCTTGAGCCGTATTTGCGGGTGGGGTGATGCTGATCCCCATCCTCCTCGTGGGCAGCATCGTAGTCGTCAGCGCTTTTGGCTGCACGCATATCATTGCGCATAGCTACGGCATTTATCTCCCCCTGCCTGCACCTTGGCTGTATCAGGCGATCTGGGCCGCCGCACCCCCGATCAGCATCATCGCTAGCCTCTTTGCCTGGTCGCATGCACGCTCATGGCGGAGGATGGCGGAGTTCAGAGCCCATCAACTCATGCACGGCATGACGGCTATGGGCCGGGGCCAGCACCGCCTGGATCACAGAGCGTCGGGGCCATCGCTTCTAGAGCGGCTTCTGATCCTGAGCACTCTCATCTCTCTGGCGAGTGTCCCGTATTGGTATGCGGTGGCGAATGCAGAAGTCTGGGTGATTGGCGGAATTGTGAGTTGGTGGATCGTGGGGCGTTTGCTTCGGATAGCGTAAATTCAAAACGTGCAATTTTTCATCTCTATCTGATATGATAGTGAATGTTCTCTCCTATTAAATGCAGCCGGAAATTGACCATTAATAGATACACCAAATTAAGCTTGGCTCTAGCAATCACATGCCTTTTTCTTGTATTACAGACTTCTACGGCTAACGCATGTATGTTCTCGCCGGGCGTTGAGAAAACCAAAGAAAAGCACGATTTTGTTTTTTCTGGTAAACTTATGAATTGTGACGATAACGGGTATCTTATTCGCGTTCGCAAGGTTTGGAAGGGCGAAGTGTCTCCCACCATGCGATTAGAAATTGATTGTAATCATAGGGCTTTCACACCAAACCTAAATTACCTCATATATGCAAACCGTACTGCAATAGATGGACTTGTGAAGCCATCATATGGTCCTGGCGCATGTCATAGAACTACAGTGCTACCGTCATTTTGGGCTGGTCTGGAATGGCACATAAGATCATATTTTGACGGCATACCTGGGACTTGGAGCATAATTTACAAGGATTTAATCGAGCTCGGTGAGCCCATACTAGAGTACAGGTAAAATTACAAAGACTGTGAACCAGTTTTGAGTGAAGAACCAAAGCATATTCAAAACCACAAGCCAGTAAACAGGACGCGGCTCCTTATTCTCATTGGCGGGCTCACACTCGCATTGGCGACAGTTCCATTACTATCTTTAGAATATCGGGCTTGGCTCTGCCGAGATTACTCATTGTGTATTTTGATGTGTATAAACAAAGAAAGCCGATCACGTATGGCAGGAAGGCATCCTTCCAGTTTGGGGTGCAATGGTGTCCAAAAAGTTAAAAATCAAATGGCCTTTAATCGAGCTTTACAATTCATTGGCCTAAAAAACGAACAAAGGCGCCTTAACTGCAGGGCTCAATTCATGACGGAGGAAGTTAGGGAAAGGTGTAACAGGGAAAAGAATTACAAGTGACAAGTAGCACATGGTATTGAGCGGCTTATTCAGCCGCCCAAGGTTTTGTTTGCGCGATGATCTGCACGGTGCCGTGCAACGCTCGTAAGCGTTCAAACTTGGTAGATTTGAACTTTGGCCCTTCCTCGGCCTCATCGCAGGTCAGGAAGTTGCGAAGCCAGCGCTCACCGTGATCGCCGAATATGTCGTCGATATCCTCATGATGCCAGGGACGACCATTGGGGAAGTAAAGCCGCCCGTCATAGTCATACAGACATGTGCAGACATTCAGGAGCGCGCCGATCCCGCCAACGTAGTCACGTAAGGCGCGCGCAGGCGTCCAGATTTGAGATTGCACATAGTCAGGAAGAAGGAGTTGCCAGTCATCGGCAACGATAATTCGCTCGATAGTCATAGCATCGCTACCCCTCATTCGAGGGCCTCTATATAGGGTAAGCTCATTCTCTGTTGCTTTTGAGCGTTACCACTGTTGCGTCATGAGGAAATGCTATGACTTTTCCGACGCATCTCCAAGCTACTCGGCGCGTTCTACGCAATCTACAGACGTTTTCGTGACCACCTTTAAGTCACTGACACCAAACATCTTTTAGAGCCGCATCTGGCTGCAAAGTACCCGCTGATTTCCGCTCCATATCCGCGAAGCATCACCCCTGAAGGGGCCTAGCGTGCCCGGTCAAACTCACCCCAGCGCGGTAGTCTCAGAACCATGATGATGGAACGGCAAACACAGATGCTGGCGCGGCGTTTTTTGCGAAACCCGCGCTCAGCATGGTATTATGGAAGTATTGGTGATGCAGGCCCGCAGCCGGGCGCATCACAGCGAAAGCGCCACGAAGAGCGCTT
>JBCDFM010000147.1:0-9910 GCA_039178015.1 Pseudomonadota bacterium | reverse complement strand
GGCTCCTTTGATACATCCTCAACGGCGAATCAGGCTCTGTTGGCTGAGCCCTTCGATATCTCATTCGATAATGAAGAGGTGGTTGGAGGGGAAGTGGGCTTCAAAACAATGTGGGCCGACGATCAGCTTCGGTTAAACGGCGCCATTTACTACTATGACTATGAGGATCTGCAGCTCGATACATTTGATCCGGAGACGGTCTCGACACGAACGCTGAATGCGGGTAAATCAGAGGTTAAGGGGTTTGAACTTGAGTTTCAGTACGCGCCCGAAGCGTTGACCGGTCTTACGATTTACGGTTCGTATAACTACAATGATGCCGAGTATAGAGAATTTACTACCGACTGTTCCCAGTCGCAGATTTTTGCCGGCGAGTGTCCCCCAGGTGGCTTTCAGGATCTAGCCGGTGCGCCGCTGACCAATGCACCTGAGAATTCGGCCAATCTCGGCTTCAATTTTAACGGCCAGTTTGGCGGCGGTTTTAACTATACTGTGGGCGCCTTGGCTTTCTACTCTGACGAATATCAAGCCAACAGCAAGAATGATCCGCTGGGCATTCAAGACTCCTACACCACGCTTGCGCTTAATGCCTCGATTTCAACACCGGATAATCGCTGGACGCTTGAATTTATCGGCCGCAACGTGACCGATGAAGACTATTTTATTAGCACCGTGTCGCAGCCGTTTACCGGTATTCCGGAGACGATTCAAGAAGACTTCCTGGCTACCAAGGCGCGCGGCAGACAGGTGATAGCGCAACTCACCTACCTTTTCGAATAGGCGAACACTTGAAACCTTGGAATGCTTGACCGGGTTCCATCACAATGCTTCACCTTGGTTCAAGGTTCAAGGTTCAAGGTTCAAGGTTCAAGGTTCTGGGATCGAGGCACAGTGAGTAGAATGGCGGTCACCGAGGCTACATTTTCGCAATGCCTGGTCCCGAGGGGGCAAGTATGCTGATTGGAAAACTACGGGAGATCTGGCGCTACCCAGTGAAGAGCCTGGGCGGCAGCACAGTGGAAACCGCTTATGTGCATGACAAGGGTGTTGCGGGTGATCGGGCCTGGGCAGCAATAGATGAAGAGACTGGCGATATTTGCACGGCTAAACGCCTCCCCGGTCTTCTGAATATGACAGCGCGTTTTGAGCGCGAGCCGCAGTCGGCCGTGGCATACACCACAGAGATACCACCAGTTGCTATTAGCTTTCCAGATGGCCGGGAGATAGCGCATTCGGGCCCCCAGTCTAGCGCAGTGAGTGAGTATCTCGGCAAGGCCGTCCGACTGCATCCACTGGAACCACCCGAGAATCAAGACCACTACCGAATGTCCTCTCCACCTAGCGAAGAAGAATTCAATAGATCGTTGAATGTCCGCAAGGGTGAGAAAGAACTCGATTTTTCGGAATATGACCCAACCTTGATTCAGTTTTTAATGGAGTATTCGTCTATTCCTGGTACTTACTACGACGCCTTCCCTTTGCACATGATCACGACGGCCGCTTTAGATCACATGCGTGGTCTTTCCGGCGAAGATTTTGATATTCGTCGTTTCCGGCCGAATCTATTGATAGAAACCGCTACCGATACGAGGGGATTTGCGGAGTTTGACTGGATAGGCAAGACCTTGAAAATCGACGAGGTCGAGCTGAAAGTGGAATCCCGCACGCTACGCTGCTCAATGCCAGCAAGGGAACAACAGCATTGCGGGCTGGAACGCAATCCGGGAGTCAGTAAGTCGCTGTATCAAACCACGAACCGATTTCTTGGCGTCAATCTCGCCGTTAGTAAAACGGGTTGGTTGCGAAGCGGGGCGGAAATCGAGTTGCTAGAGTAGATTTTGTATGGAGCTTACTGCTCCATTAATTGGTAGAGCAAATCGGAATCGAGAAATTCTGTGATACTGCAAATCTTGCCATCTCGAAAACGCAGTAGGTGTACGTAGTCATTGTTGTAGGACATACCTGACCGACCCGTTGCCTTACCGCTGAACTGCACCATGGCGATGTCTTTACCCGTCAGTATGTGATTTACCGTGATATCCACACCATTCTCATCAATGAACTGAAAGACCCGTGCCCAGCAGTTTTCCAGGATATCCTGCATACCGTTAAACTCGCGGTCTAGACCGTGTCGGCTGCCGTTCACCCGAAAAGTGATGTCGTCTGTTGCGTACTGGAATGCGCTTACCAGGTCACCGCTGTTAACGGCTTCAGAAAAAAGCTTATATATTTGTTCTTCGGCTGTTGTCGGCATCTTGGTCTCGCTCATAGTGTGAGGTTAAGTCACAGGCTTGGGTTACCAGGTTAGGGGGAGTCGCGCTAAGGACACAACGGCTCCCAAGTTAACATCGATTTCTGCGCCGTCCTCAATGGAAAACTCGGGCAGCCTCGCTAACCACTCTTCCAGAGCGACCCGCATTTCCAGGCGCGCAAGATTAGATCCCATGCAGCGGTGGGGGCCGAACACGAAAGCGCAATGCCGATTGGGTGAGCGCTCAAATTTAGCCTGCATGGGTTCTTCAAACTCGTTGCGGTCAAGGCTCGCGACCGCCGTGATGCAGTTAACGAAATCGCCTTTCTTGAGATCCACACCGTGGAAACTCACATCTTCCGTCACTGTACGCCTTACTTCTACGACGGAGTGCATGCGGAAAAATTCTTCAATCGCACCGGGAATGAGATCCTTATTCTCGCGCAGCTGTTGCTGCGACTCTGGATGAGCCGCCAGGTATCGCCAGGCAAAGCCTAGCGAGGAAGCGACCGTATCCAAGCCGCCAACGAACAGCAAGAAATACATACCGAGAATTTCCTTATCGGTGATCGGGCGATCATCAACGGTAAAATCGAGTATCGCGGTCGCCAGATCATCCTTCGGATTGGCCCGCTTCTCCGCGAGCATATTGACAAGATAATCGTAGATATCTCTAGCGGCCTGACTTCTAGTCTCGATGGTGTTAGACACGTGTAGCAGTTTGTTTTCGTAGTCCAGAATCCGCGCAAAATCCTCGGGCGGCATGCCGAACAAGTCCATAAAAATGCGTACCGGGAACTGAATCGCAAAATCTGATACAAATTCGCACTTCCCATGTGCTTGCAGCTTCTCAATCAGAGCAACCGCCGTTGCGCGCACTGAATCCTCTCGGGGCGCAATTGCTCGGGGGGACAGTGGTTTATTAAAGTGCATTCGATATTGCATATGTTGAGGAGGGTCGATCTCGAGTGGGATAAGATCGAGCTCATGCCCCAGTAGGAACGAGAAACCCGTATTGTTTTTCGAAGAAAACAGCTCCGGATTTTGCAGCACTTCCTTCATAATCGTACCATCGGAAATACTCCAACCACCCGCTCCCTGAAACGCCGCCGGGTTAAAGAAAATGGGTGGTACTTGCTTGTGCAGATCGGCGAAGACGCCAAAGGGATTCTTTTTTAGTGCCGGGCATGACTCTCCGTCCAGGGGGTATATGAGTTCTTTCGGAACATGGTCAGGTACTGTGTAATCAAACATGCTTGCCATGTGGGAGCGCCTGTAATTTTAGAGCAGCTGCAAGTGCCTGAAGAGGCCTTGTTAAGTAATCTCAGGTTACATAAACTGTACACTACTGTAAAGTTAAAATGGACTTGGGCGATCGAAGCGAAGAGCGTTGAGATGGTAGTTGACCCTCAAATACGAGTGATCTTTTGTGTTTGATGTGAACCAGGTTGTGTTCAGCGGTAGCGGCCAGTCCGCGGTTGGACGTAAGCTTGATCGCTCAGCGATTGATCTTACGCTGGACGCTGCGATAGAGGCCATCGAGAATGCGGGGTTAGATATCGCAGATATAGACGGACTGTGCTCCTACCCTGGTGTCCGTAAAGACATCTCACCTGGATTCGGTCCCGTCTCGCTTGCCGATGTGAAGAATGCGCTGGGGCTAAGTTTGAAATGGCATTCAGCGGGCTGGGAAGGCCCGGCACAAGCGGGCGCAATTGTTAATGCCTGCATCGCCGTCGCCAGTGGCTTGTGTCGGCATGTGCTGGTGTTTCGTGCGGTCACCGAGGCCTCTTCGGTAAGCGAAGGCCGCAAAGCCAGTGTTTCCGGTACTGCAGGCGAGAGAATCTCTGGGCCGTTTCAATGGATGGTTCCCTTTGGTGGCTATTCAGCGGTGAATACGGTCGCACTCTATGCCCAAAGGCACTTTCATGACTACGGTACCACGCGAGAAACCTTGGGAGAAATCGCCCTTAACTGTCGTAACAACGCTGCGCTGAATCCAAAGGCCATCTATACCAGCTCCATGACGATGGCGGACTACCTCTCTGCGCGCATGATCAGCTCTCCGCTGTGCTTGTTTGATTGTGATATACCGGTAGACGCGAGTACTGCAGTGATCGTATCGCGATCGGACGCTGCCAGCGATACCCGTCGCCCTATCTACCTTGAGTCGATGGGCTGTGCCCTGTCAGGACAAGATTCCTGGGACAATTATTCGATGGATTTGACTGACATGGCAGCCCATGACGCTGCAAAAGACATGTGGTCGAAGACTGACCTGGCACCGGCGGATGTCGATGTAGCACAGCTTTATGACGGCTTTTCGATGCTGACCTTGTCCTGGATAGAAGCGCTGGGGTTCTGTAAAAAGGGTGAGGCGAAGGATTTTCTGCAGGGAGGCGCTAATATCGCCAGAGATGGTCTGTTGCCTTTGAACACACATGGAGGCCAGTTGTCAGCTGGGCGTACGCACGGTTTCGGGTATTTCCACGAGGCGATCTTGCAGTTACGGGGTGAAGCAGGGGAACGTCAATTGTCCCGGACACCTTCGGTGGCGGTAGTGGCTAACGGTGGTGGCCCTTTGGGTTCCTGCTTCTTGCTGAGAGCGGATTAGTCATTGTGACGATGGCTTTACATTCGTATGCCACCGTCTAAACGTACAGTCTCTCCGTTGAGATAACCGTTCTCGACGATCTGCGTGGCGAGTAGGCCGAATTCTTCTGGTTGACCCAGTCGCTTAGGAAACTGCACCATGCTTTCGAGCCCCTGTCGAAGCGCTTCAGGGACGGCTAACATTGCAGGTGTTCCCATCACGCCTGGGGCTATCACGTTGATTCGTATGCCCAGCTCTGCCAAATCGCGTGCGATCGGCAGCGTCATGCCAACGATGCCAGCTTTACTTGCACTGTAGGCAGCCTGACCTTTCTGCCCGTCCATATAGGCGACGGAGGCGGTATTGATAATCACGCCTTTCTCTTCACCGTCGTTGTCGGCCATTTTTTCCGCTGCCAGGCGCAGCACGTTGAATGTGCCCACCAGGTTGACGTTAAGCACATTCTGAAAATGATCTAGCGGGTGTGGACCTTTGCGCTTGCTGTAGGTTTTAACGCTGGGCCCAAAGCCGGCACAATTGATGCAAATATCTAGCGAGCCTAAATCAGCCACAGTTTGATTGATGCTGTTAGAGACGCTCTCTTCGCTTGTTACGTTGGTTTCATAAAACTTTACCCTGCCTGGGTACTTTTCAACCAGTGCTGGCGCATCTCCTTCCTGTAAGTCATAAATGGCAACGCAGGCAGCTTTCTCAAGAAAGGCGTTCGCCGCTGCACTCCCAAGACCACCCGATCCTCCAGTAATGATGGCGACTTTATTCTCTAAATCCATAGATGTTCGTCCTCAGGTCATTGCTGGCTGTAAACAGCCGTCAGGTGTTTTCTCGGGTATATCTTGCGACTTCAAATTCAATCAGATCGGTAAGGTTGTCAGCCGGAGGCAGGGGCAGCGACACTTTGCCCTGGGTTCGCGATGGCAACAATATGACGGCATGACCTAAGCTAGATTTTTCACCGGCGCGGTTGCGACACCACACATCGAGATGCACGGTGAACTGTCCGTCCTGCTCTTCTTTGTGGGTGACTTTCCCGTGTAGCCAGGTTGTGTCACCCAAAAAGTTGAACTTACGATGCTGTACCGATAGCTTCCATAACCAGCCATCATCTCCCATCCAGTTTGTTAAAAGGTGGGTCAGCCACACTTCGCGCTGACCCCCATAGTCGTAGGGACCAGGGAACCCCAGATGCTGTGCCCAATCTTGCTGCCAGTGGCAGCGCTGTACCGTGTCGGGCACACCCAGTGCATCTTTTGGAAATAGACCGGGTATTTTCTTGCGCACATCGTAGGTCAGTTTGAACGCGCCAGGGGGTGATATCTGCAGACCCCAACCCATATGCCATAAGATCAAATCGGTCAGCTTGAGTGGGCCCTTAACCATGGTAGGCAGCTCGTCACCCACTTCGACATCGTCCCAATAACGCGGTGTTGCGCCTCTGCGAGTGTCGGTTTCTGCTTCGTAACAGGCGTCAATTGCGGCAATTTCTTCTTCCGAATAGGGTTCGGGTAATGGCATAGGTTTCTTTTTTTCACCTTTTTCTGAATCACTGCTTCGTTCATTAGCAATGAACAGGCCTCGCCGGGAAGCAACCGGTTCCCCGTGCTGATTGCGCTGAAATATGCCGCGCATTTCGTGTATAGACTTGCCACCAACCCGTCCGTCTGCGAGGCGTGTCCCGACCAGCGCTTTGCGAAGGTAGCAGCGATCCCCCTCGCGCAGTGGCCGCCACCACTCAAAAGTCATCTCCGCTTGATAGGCCCCTAGTCCATTCAGCGGGTCGCCCTTGAGTTTTTGTTTCAGCTCCGCCGGTAGGGGAGGGACGTCGTTTTCACCCATGGTATAAGTAAAGCCTGGCGCGGCAATTAGGCCAGCCCATGGTGTATTTTCGGCATAGGAAGCGTCGCAGTAGAGCGGATTGTCGTCGCCATAGCCCCAGCAAAAATGTCGAGAGCCATCTTGGGTGACCACGTCGTTGTGGTAGCGACGAGGTTCGGGAACTTCGATTCCAACCCTTTCCTCCATGCGACGCAATGTGTCTTCGGTGACTTTTCCCACTTCGGACCTAGCGGTAGCACTATCACTCATGTAACCGGCTCCTTGTTACTACACGGGCGTGTATAGTAACTTTACAGTAGTGTTTAGTAAAGGCTGAGGGGTAATGGCTTCACACGATTAGCGCACAAGAGCGTTCAGGGGGAGTTGTACATGACGGTACAAAGCGCATGAAGTCAGACAAAGTGGATAAGGAGACGCCTGCCAGATCACGGTTCAGATATCTGTGTTGGCGTATTGGGTTAGCGGTTTGTGCTGCCCAGACAATTGCTACGAATGAGTAAAAGGCAGCATCGGGGTCAATGTCGCTCTAAGCGGTCGCAGGCGGCTCTATGCACAGGACGCTTAACAGTTGCTTGCTCGTTGTAGGATGATATCCAGAATTAACTCGAATCAGCTGCACGCTTGATGTTAGCCGACCCGCATGCTCAATGGTTTAGGTATCTATGGGTTCAAACAGTGGAAGATAGATTTCCTCCTGCTGCAGAAAAGTCACTTTCACCGGCATGCCAATAGCCACTGCCTCGGGCGCTATATTGATCAGTTCAGTGCTCAACCTTAAGCCGGGTTGCTCCTTGAGCTCTACCGCAGCGAATATGTAGGGAACAGGTAAGTCCGGTACCCATGGCATGTAGTTGATGGTAAAGGAAATCACGGTAGCTCTGCCTGAGACGGCTTCTGGTTTGACGTCTCGACTGTGACATTTTGGACACATGGGTACGGGTGGGTGGATGTAGTGGCCACAGGATTGACAGCGGTTTATCAGCAGGCTGCCAGTGCTGCCCCCGGTCCAGAAAGCTTCAGTGTGTTTCTCTGTTTCCGGGAGTGTTCTCAATACCGAAGACGTCATAGCCGAAATCCACTTTGGAATAGTGTTGTGGTATCAAGCAGCTCGAAAATCGATGACCTTGGTTTCAAGATATTCATTGAGACCTTCTTCGCCGTACTCGCGTCCGATGCCTGAGCGTTTGTACCCGCCAAAGGGTACGCTGGGATTCAAACGACCGCCACCGCCATTAATGAGGACGCCACCAGTGCGCATCTGCATTGCGATGCGGTAGGCGCGGCCGGAATCAGCCGAGAACACGCCGCCACTTAGTCCATATTGCGAGTCGTTGGCTATTGCTACTGCTTCCTCGTCGGTGTCAAAACCGATGACGCAGACAACAGGGCCAAAAATTTCCTCCTGCGCTATGGCGGTGCTATTGCTGGGGCAGTCAAATATAGTAGGTTCAATAAAAAAACCGCGGTCCATGCCGGCCGGAATATTGCCGCCGTAAATCAGTGAGTTGCCTTCGTTTTTACCCTGTTCTATGTAGGCGAGCACTCGTTCTCGTTGCCTGGCGCTGATCAACGGCCCCATGCCGGTAGCAGGATCTGAAGGGTCTCCGATCTTCACCTGGCCCACCATGGCTTTGAGCATCTCGATGAACTGGTCCTTGATGGAATTATGGACTAACTGCCGGGTTTGCAAAATGCAGCCTTGACCGCACTGGTTCGTGAAGTTAACGACACCGGCGAATGCTGCCTGTTCCAAGTCGGCATCGTCGCAGACAATCATGGCGGATTTCCCCCCCAACTCCAGCGTCACGCGTTTGAGCGAAGCCGCAGCCTGGGCCTGGATCGCTGCCCCGACCTGGTCTGATCCGGTAAACGATATGTGATCTACCCTGGGGTCTGTGGTGAGCTTTTCGCCAACGTCGATGCCACCGGTGATGATACTGAGGACCCCAGGCGGTAAGTCCGACTCGGATGCAATATCACCCAAAATCAGCGCTTCTAAGGGTGTCTGCGGGGCGGGCTTAAGAATGAAGGTGCAGCCTGATGCCAGGGCTGGCCCGAGCTTGGCTAGATTAAGGAAGAAGGGGTAGTTGTAAGCGGTAATGCCCACGGATACACCCAAGGGTTCGTACACTTTAACCGTGCTGCCCAGGACTTCACCACCGGTGGCCCAGTTAGTGTGTACGGACACGGAGCTTGGAATCTCGAAACGTCGCTGCCGAATCTGATCAATGTAGTACTGAAAGCCGTCCATAGCCATGTCGAATTGCATTATGCTCGCGACAGGCATAATAGAACCGGCTTCCGCGACACATAGCTGCACGATATCGTCTTTGTGGGCTTTTATTTTGTCGTAAAACGTTTGTAGAACGTCTGCCCGGTCTCGCCATGCCATCTTGGGCCAGGGCCCATGGTCGAAGGCGTTCCTGGCTGCTGCGATGGCTCTGTCAGCATCGGCCGGGGACGCTACAGGCACCTCGCCGATGGGCTGTTCCGTTGCCGGGTTAATGACAGCGTGCCTTTCTTTACCGGATGGTTTTATCCACTCGCCGCCGACATAAAGTGAGTCATATTCTGTTGTTATGCTCATTGGCCGGTTCCTGTTGATTGACACCAAAGTACATGATATTTAAACTTTACATGAGTGTATAGTTATAATGCTAAGAACGTTCCCACTTTTCGGGAGGGGAGGTCTGACGGTGAAGATTATAGTGGATTGCGATAAATGCCAGGGACATGCGCTGTGCGCCTCACAAGCACCTGAGGTCTATGAGTTGGATGACACAGGATACAACCGGATGGGTGAGTTCATTGTCGTTGCCGGCCAAGAAGAGACGGCAAGACTGGGCGCTTCCTGGTGTCCAGAAGGCGCGATCTCTGTCATTGAATGATCTCGGTATGCATTTTTATGGTAGCGATCAGTCTGGTTATCCGGCGCGATCCGCGCGTTGAAGCGGCCAGCTATAGTAAGGTGATGCTTCTGGAGTCGGCGGGATGACAACAATAGTATTCGTGGAAGCCAGCGGGCGTGAGATCGTAGCCAAGGTAGATAGGGAAATCACGCTGATGGAACTTGCTGTGGCGCACAATGTGGAAGGGGTGCTCGCCGAGTGTGGTGGTGCCTGTGTATGCGCGACCTGTCACTGCCAACCGGATGCAAGTTATAACCACCTGATAGAGGAACCGGACCCGGTAGAGCAGATGATGCTGGACGG
>JBCDFM010000146.1:0-9911 GCA_039178015.1 Pseudomonadota bacterium | reverse complement strand
GGCGCTGCTAGTGGCATGGGCAAAGCGACTGCCCGGTTGTTCGCTGATGAAGGTGCGCGGCTGGCGGTTGTAGATATCGACGAAGCCGGATTGCAGACGCTTGCCGAGGAGCTGACCGCGGCTGGCGCTGATGTGTTACCCTTGATGGCAGACTGCGCCGTGCAAACCGCTGTCGAAGCCACGGTACATGAGGCGGCTGACCATTTTGACGGACTCGACATTCTAGTGAACAACGCCGGACTTGTACTTGCATCGACCCTGGATTACGAGGGCTTTGACGACAGCTGGCAGACCTCTATGAATATCATGACGAATGCGCAGCAGTGGGCGATACGTGCTGCGCTGCCCTACTTGCTAGAATCTGACAACCCTCGCGTGGTCAATATTGCTTCCACAGAAGGTTTGGGTGCGACCCCCCATAACAGCGCTTATGTTGTGTCCAAACATGCGTCAATCGGACTCACTCGTGCGATGGCGGTGGATTTGGGCAAGCACGGCATTACGGTTAACTGTATTTGCCCCGGCCCTATCCACACGGCGATCACATCCGGAATCTCAGACGAGGATAAAGCAACCTTTGCCAGGCGGCGCACGGCGCTACGTCGCTACGGCAGTCCGGAAGAGGTCGCGCATATTACCCTGTCTCTCGTTTTACCGAGCGCAAGCTTTATCACCGGAACGGTGATACCCGTGGACGGCGGTTTGACGATACGCAACGCCTAGTGCTGCGATATTAAGAGCCAAATTATGAATCTGGAAAAGACAGCTCGCTATTTTGATCTGAGTGACAAGGTGATTTTGATCACCGGAGGCACACGGGGCCTGGGTCTGACGATGGCAAACGCGTTTGCAGACGCCGGTGCCGATCTGGTGATCAGCAGCCGTAAACAGGAGGCCTGTGCACAGGTTGCAGAGAAAATCAAAGCCGAGACAGGTGTTCGATGTGTAGGCACACCCTGTCATGTGGCGGACTGGGATGCCTGTGATCGGCTTATTGAAGTAGCGCTTGGCGAATTTGGAAAGATAGATGTCCTGGTAAACAATGCCGGCATGTCCCCTCCCTATGGCCGCTTGACCGAGGTCAGTCGCGAACTTTTTGACAAAGTGTTGGGCGTAAACCTCGCGGGGCCGTTTAGGCTTTCGGCATTAGTAGGCGAGCACATGGTTGAACAGGGGGGCGGCTCGATCATTAACATCAGCAGCACGGCGGCTGCGATGCCGACTGCGAATGAAATTCCCTATGCTGCCGCAAAGGCGGGCTTGCAAAACCTGACCACGGGTATCGCCCAGTCCTATGGCCCCACGGTGCGATGCAACTGCATCATGCCCGGCCCGTTCATGACTGATATTTCCAAAGCCTGGGACATGACGCAGATGAAGACGTTATTTGAACAGCGCATACCGCTTCAGCGGGCAGGAGACGCTCGCGAGATTGTTGGTGCGGCCCTGTATCTTGCCAGTGATGCCTCTAGCTACACGAACGGCGCGGTGATTAAGATTGACGGGGGCCTGTCTTATTCCGCGAGCTGAGTAGAACACTGTCACTGTGTCCCGTTCAGCACGGAGTTGGATACTGCGTTGTTTGGAAGGAGCGATCATTTATTTGCACAGCCTGCTTCAGCGACTAGAATCCCGCTCTCACAACTAAGACAATCGAGGACAAAACGATGTTCGGAACTGCACTTTCTCAGTCGGCAACTCGGGTTCTACTGCTGGGTTCGGGAGAATTGGGCAAGGAAGTGGCCATCGAGTGCCAACGACTTGGCATCGAAGTGATTGCCTGCGATCGCTATGCCAATGCACCCGCAATGCAGGTAGCTCACCGCAGCCACGTAGTAAATATGCTCGATCCGGAACAATTGCGCTCGGTTATCCAGCAAGAAAAACCCGACTTTGTAGTACCCGAGGTTGAGGCGATTGCGACACAGACCCTGGTGGAATTGGAATCTGAGGGCCAACACGTGGTGCCCACTGCCAGGGCAGCGCAGCTGACGATGAACCGTGAGGGGATCCGCCGCCTAGCGAGTGAGACCCTGGGTTTGAAGACTTCTCCCTACGAATTTGCTGAGGATTACGATGCCTTTCAGTCCGCCGTGGAGACGTTGGGCTATCCCTGTATCGTTAAGCCAGTGATGAGCTCTTCGGGCAAGGGACAGAGCCTGCTGAGCTCTGACGCCGACTTGGAAACAAGCTGGCGCTACTCTCAGGAAGGCGGACGGGCAGGTGGCGGCCGCGTCATCGTTGAGGGCTTTGTGGAATTTGATTATGAGATCACCTTGCTTACGGTAAGCGCCGTCGATGGCATGCACTTCTGTGCGCCCATTGGCCATCGCCAGGAGGATGGCGACTACCGCGAATCCTGGCAGCCTCAACCCATGTCGGACAGCGCGCTAGAAGCGGCGCAAGCGATGGCGGCACAAGTCGTGAGCGCCCTGGGAGGGCGCGGTCTGTTTGGCGTGGAACTGTTCGTTAAGGGCGATGAGGTGATTTTCAGCGAGGTCTCACCGCGGCCGCATGACACCGGCATGGTGACATTAATGTCGCAAACGCTGTCAGAATTTGCCTTGCACGTGCGCGCGTTTCTAGGACTACCCATTAAGCGTATCGCCCAGCTAGGTCCATCAGCCTCGGCGGTGGTGCTAGGGCAAGGCCAATCTACAGATATCTGCTTCGAGGGCGTTGATACAGCACTGGACGCAGATGATGTCCAACTGCGGCTATTTGGCAAGCCGGAAGTGGCGGGGCAGCGCCGACTGGGAGTAGCACTTGCCCAGGCGAACACCGTGGAGGCGGCGGTCGTCGCGGCAAAGGCTGTGGCCGGCGCGGTTCAGATTAAGCTGTAGTCGATACCGATTTGGATCAATCGTTAAGAAATATCGATGCAGTTAACATTTGTTAATGCGTGGCTCGCAGCCTTGGGACATCATGATCCAGGCTTGAGTTTGCGCTTGAGCCTGGACAAGGACACTGCGTCGACACCGATGTACGAGGCAATGTGCAGTTGAGGTAGCCGCTTCAACAGGTGTGGTTCTCGTTCACAGAGCCACTGGTAGCGTTGCTCAGCTGTGCAGGTCAACAGCATGGCTTCGCGCTGTTCGTTACGTATGAAGGCCTCTGACAGCAGGGTTATCGCCAGCCGGGTGAGAGCGGGATGTTGGTGTTCGCCGAACAATTGATCAAACTCAGCCTGCAGAATCACGCCGGGCTCAAGGGCCTGGATGCTAAAGGGAGCGGCCGAGTCAGTCAGTGCGGCGCTGACCGCGCCCGTAATGTCACCTTGACTGTAAAACGCCTTGTTGCGTTCTTTACCATCAGCTGAGGTGTAATAAAGTCGCAGTAGGCCGCGATGAATGAGAAATAATCGGCGACTGTGCTGACCGGCGCGAACGAGGTACTCGCTCTTGTCAACATGCTGAAGAGACACGCTGTTCAGGCAGTGCTCGAACACGGCCTGATCCGCAATGCCGCGCTGATCAAGCCAGGACTGCAGTATTTGCTCTATAGTTACTAAATTCGACACGCAAAGGAGCCTAACAATGAACGAAGCAGCCAACAAGATCATCATGAACGAGGACGCCGCTGAAGCGGCGATGCCAGCTGAACGCAGCATTGTAGAGGAACGACAACACCGCAAGGAAAGACTTGCGGCGGCGTTACGATTATTCGGTAAGTTTGGCTTTGACGAAGGTGTCGCCGGACATATTACTGTACGTGACCCCGAGCATCTTGATCATTTTTGGGTAAACCCGATGGGACGTTCATTCAAGCAAATGCGCGTTTCGGATCTGTTGCAGGTGAATCACAAAGGAGAGGTGGTGCAGGGCAGCGGCTTGCTCAACGGGGCAGCATTTACCATCCATTCTCAGATTCATATGGCGAATCCCAAGGTCACAGCGGCTGCGCACTCTCATTCTGTTTACGGAAAAACTTGGTCTTCCCTGGGCAGACTGTTGGATCCGATCACCCAGGATTCCTGTGCATTTTTCAAGGACCACGTGTTGTTCGATGATTTCACTGGTGTTGTGCTCGACAACAGCGAGGGCACGCGCATTGCGCAAGCGTTAGGCGACACGAAAGCCGCCATTTTGCAAAACCACGGCCTGCTTACTGTGGGACAGAGCGTTGACGAAGCTGCATGGTGGTTTATCACCATGGAACGCAGCTGTCAGGCGCAGCTGATGGCCGAGGCTGTGGGTAAGCCTGTGTTGATTGGTGATGAAGCCGCCGCCAATACTCACGCAACGGTGGGCAGTAGTCTTGCGGGCTGGTTCAGCTTCCAACCGCTCTACGATGTCATCGCCGAGGAGCAACCGGAGCTGTTCGAGTAAGCCAAAGCAATAGTGTTCGGCGACTCGATGGTCTCGGGGCGCTGCTCGCAGACGGACCGGCGTGGTCGATCAAGAAGCGGTTTTTGGTTCAGCGCCCGACTTGCCTATGGCGTCGCTGATCAACTTGATCGTGCTGTCGATCTCGTCATCTGAAAGAGCGCCCTGTTTGAAATACAACACTTCTCCATCTTCATTAGTGACAATCACGGCCGAGCTCTTTTTCTCGAGTTCCCAGGTCGCTAATCCAAGGCCGTTTTCATCCACCACCATAACCGCGTAGGGGAATTCGGTCTTACTTGATTTGAGTTCACTGATCACCATACCGCTGGTTCCGAACATTGCTTCGTCCAAATTGACGATGCTGATGGATTCGAAACTGCCGTCCAGTGGCAGACTAGCGCGCATTTTTTCTCGGAAAGGTTTGTTCATTGCGCTAGCAGATCGGGTGGCCGCCATATATTGCACCACCTGAACCTTGCCCGGCTTTTGATCATAGCTCCAGGAGGAATACACAACCTTATCATCAGAAAGGCCCAGCTGGCCCTTGTCGTTGATGGACAGATCGGGTATGCGTCCGCCTGTAGCGATCTCGGCCAATGCCGGAAGCGGCATTAGAATGGTCAATGAAAACAACAGTACACGTAATCTCATGGGAAGATCGCTCCTTAGCATAATTGCGGTCATCGTTTATCAGCCTTGCTTATCGGAGATAAGATCGCTGACTTTTTTATAGCGGTTGAGATCATATATTCCCGCCTTCAAGGGTGCGTTGGCTTGCATATATTCAAAGAACCACTGAAAGTTATCCCAAATTTCAGGATGGGATCGCGGTAAACCATATTTTCTAGCCAGTTTGGAAAAATCTGAGCTCGAGTTGACAGCTTGCATAGCCTTGGTGAACTTTTCAATATCTCCCACTGGCACGTGAAACATATAGTTGATATAGCTTCCCAGCAAGCCAGGATAGACCGTAAGGGTATCCAGTTCGGGGCGCCTACGCTCAGTTTCCTCAAACATGAAGGCGACGTTGCTGTGCGCCTTATTCCGAATGAGCGTGTAGGCATAACCCTCTCCAGCTGTGTCCGTGCTTACGCGCAGAAATGCCTCATCCGGCATAAAGTCGACAAATCTTGCCCCCTTTGCGCTGGCCGGAGTCGATGCGAGTGCACGTAAGCTGGTCTCAATACGTCGCTCTATCGCACTCGCACCTTCGCTGAAACAAGGTTCCATTTCACAGCGATTAAGTACATCGGGTGCGCCTGCTGCCGCGCCGAGGTGAGCAATCACGAGATTGATAAACTCCGTTTTGGGATCCATCGTTTTGTAGTCTATCTGTACCGGCATGGCTTCATTAACAATTTGATATGTCTTGGTCACTTTCGTTTCAGCTTCACTTCCCAGGTACCAGGAGTCGCGCATCGCCGTGCGCACGCCGGGGGGCATAAAATGCAAAAAGTTATTCTCCCCGTTGGCTCGCATCAGGTCGAAGTAAAGCCGGGTCTCCGCCTGGGTTGCGACGCTGCCGAATACGTTGTAGTTCACCACCAGCAAGTAAAATGTCCGCTCCAGTAGAGGATAGTCCATTACCCACACCGTCGGAGAAATAGCGCCGACAAATCCCTTGGTGACCATGGCGTTGTCATAGTTCCTGAACACGGTGAGCGCTGCATTGTCGTTGTGGCCGTCACCGTTCCATATATCGTCAAGCGAGGGGCCGGCGGGCTGGGCAGCCTTATATGCGTCGCCCCTCATGCCGTTGTATACATTCATTTCATCGACGCGTTCCAGCCAATCAGGGTACATGGCGAGCAGGCCTTCTTTCTGTGGTACCAGCTCCATATGCGGCAGTATCGCGTTCATATAGTCTGGATCGGTCACGCTTAAATCAGACGCTGGGTCTTGAAACATAACGAAAAATTGATCGCGAATAACATCGGTGGCTATCTGACCCGCACAGACCGGTCCGCGAATGAACGTCTCAATGAAGTAGTGGGCGGTGTCCAGCATAAATCGATAGCGTGCTTCAGCCGGTATGTCCTGGAAAGTCGCCAGTGGGTTCACATTGTTAGCGCGTGTATAGCCAGGTAATTTCTCAACCTTCCAGTCGCTGGAAAAAAACAGTTTGTCTATGCGTGCACGCTTGGCTGATCCAAGCGGGTAGGGTAGGTGTGTTTTGTGCACCAGGGTTGAATCAACCCTCCGCAGCCGGTAGTAAAATACGGGCCCCGGATCGTCGTTGGGGCGTAATGTCGCAATCACTGTTATCGGTTTGCCCGGTGGTGTGCTAGAGCGCACGATCTCGTAAAAACTATCGCTATCGATATCGGTAAAGTAAAGGTGTGACGGAAAGAGGTGTTCGTAAAGGTAGCGGGATACCAGTTGCTCGCGCAATCCATCACGATTGAGATAGGTTTCCCAATCATCGATCTGTCGCTGCTCAGCCTCGGTCGCTGGCCGCGGTTGCGTATCGATCACGCTGCCGTCAAAAACCCACTGCTTTAAAGTCTCATATTCATCATCGGTAAGCCCGGTTATGGCCAGCGGCATGCCCTGTTGTGGGCGTCCTTTAGCGTAGCTGTCGAATTGATCGATGGTTGTACAAGCATTTGCCCTGTTTAGACCTAACGCGATGTCTTCAGGAATCGGCGCATTTGTCGGCAGCGGATGCTGTTTGCCAAGCTCGATCATTCTAAAAAACACCGACTGTTCCAAATTGTTAGCTGCGCTTCCACCGCGCTCATTGAACATAGAGTAGAAGCCCTTTTGTTGCCACTGCTGCTGGCCGTGAGCGTCCATGAACAGCCGGGTGGGGTCGGCATTGGAGAATCGCGTACCGCTGTAGACACCTTTTGCGGTTGCCCCCCGCAACAGACCCTCTGCGGATGTCAGGGTGAGTTGGCAAGGCGAATCGAAGCAGGCGTGACAGGCGATGCATTTTTGATCCAATATCGGTTTGATATCCTCTTCGAAGGAGTAGGTTTGTTGTTGCGATACAGCTGGCCCCGGTTGCGCCACCGAGCTATTTGTGGGTAAGCAGCCCACCAGACAGCAGACCGCTGCGAGCAAATAACAGGGAGATAAGATGGCGTCGCGGCCGTATTTCATCGCGAACTCCAGACTGGTTGGGTCTTTAGGTGGGTGCTTATTCTCCTTCATTGTTAACGCAACGAGCTGCCGATGCAAGGTTGTCCCCAGGACTGAAATGTGGCCTAGGAAGTTGCGACGGCGTGCGCTTTGATGACCCGGATAAAGTCGTCACCGTATTTATTTAGTTTGCGCTCTCCTACTCCGGAGATGCGGCCGAGCTGGTGCGCGTTCTGCGGTTGGTCTCTGCACATTTCCTGCAGCGTTTTGTCGTGAAAAATGACATAGGGCGGTACGCCCTGGGCTTCTGCCAACTGGCGTCGACAATCTCTGAGTGCTTCCCATAGAGCGATATCGAGATCGTCCGGAAGAGCAGTACGCGTTTGTGCTTTTGCCGTTCTTTTTGGTGCGGGATCACGACGCATGTGAACAGGCTGTGTACCCTGCAGCACTGGGCGACACTTCTCCTCCAGGCGCAACGCACCGTATCCATCGATATCAACGCTGAGAAAGGCCTGGGCGACCAGCTGTCTGAAGACTGACCGCCATTGGTTTGCATCGAGTTGGCTGCCAACACCGTGCACCGCCAGCTGGTGATGGTCAAACTGGAAAATCTTGTCATTTTCACTACCACGCAGGACGTCGATAAGATGGTTGACACCGAAGCGCTGACCGGTGCGATAGACCACGCTCAAGGCCATGCGCGCCGCTTCAGTCGCGTCCCAGGTGTCTGCCGGGTCGAGACAGCAATCGCAGTTACCGCATTTATCGGGATAAAGTTCGCCAAAATATGCTAGCAGCGCTTGGCGCCGGCAGCTGGTGATCTCACAGAGGCCTAACATTGCGTTGAGTCGATGCTGTTCAGCTCGCTTAAAGCTGTCGCTGCCAATCGATGATGTCATGAGCTGACGTAGCTTGATGATGTCCTGCAAGCCGTAGATCAACCAGGCAGTCGCTGGCTGACCATCGCGACCAGCGCGACCTGTCTCCTGGTAGTAGGACTCCACCGTTTTCGGCATATCAAGGTGAGCAACGAATCGTACATCGGGCTTGTCGATACCCATGCCAAAGGCAATGGTAGCGACGATGATTGTGTCATCCTCGCGCAAGAATCGATTCTGGTTCGCAGTTCTTTCCTCGGCGTGCATACCTGCATGGTAGGGCAGTGCTTGCAGTCCCTGTTCCTGCAAATAGCCGGCGATATCCTCTGTCTTTTTGCGGGACATGCAGTAGACGATGCCAGCGTGGCCGGCATGTTCAGATTTGATAAACCGCAACAATTGTGACCTTGCATTATGTTTTAGCGCGATCCGATATTGGATGTTAGGTCGGTCGAAGCTTGAGACAAACTGCCTGGCGTTGCGCAATTCCAGTCGATCAATGATTTCTGCTCTCGTTCTTTCATCCGCCGTAGCGGTTAGCGCTATTCGAGGCACCTCTGGAAAATGCAGCTGCAGGAGGTTCAACTGTAGATAGTCGGCCCGGAAATCATGGCCCCATTGCGACACGCAATGCGCTTCATCAATTGCGAAAAGACTGAGCTGTGATTGGGCAAGTAGCGATAGCGTGCGATCCTGGGTCAACCTCTCAGGTGCGATGTACACCAGGTCCAGAGCGTCAGATACTAGCTGACTTTCTACGGCTCGCACCTCGTCTGCTGTCATGGTTGAGTTCAGGCAGGCGGCGGACACGCCCAGCTGACGAAGAGCGCTCACCTGGTCTTGCATCAAGGCGATGAGAGGAGAGATAACGATCGCACAGCCCGAACGCACGAGGGCTGGAATTTGATAACAAAGTGATTTACCGCCGCCGGTGGGCATCAAAACTAGCGCATCCTCGCCCTCTATGACCGTGTTGATGATCTCAGCTTGCGGGGGTCTGAATTCGGTGTAACCGAATACCGAATTAAGGATGCTTTGGGCTGTCGTCATATCGCTTCAGTATACCGTAGGCATTATGGCTTTCGTTCATCAAGTTCACTGCATTGTCGTTGCGGGAGCGCAAACGCGACAGGCTAGATAGTCTTGCATCTGGCCCGTTATAGTGTTCGTTGCTTATCGTAAAGCGTTTCGAAATTTCTATGTGTCAAAATCAGGTGAGCCAGGGTTGAATGACGCGGGGGGCCTATGTGCGTGAACCAAGTACGTGAGCTAAGTACGTGAGATAGAAGGTATCTAAGACAGAGGTAGGTGAGACAGAGGTAGGTGAGACACCAGGCGACGCAAAAAGTGGGCGATCGATTAGCATTTAGAGAGAGCGAATCGCGTTGGAACCTACTGGTCTTATAAGCTTGGTACTCAGAAATCGCTGTCTTTGGCCGTGTTGTGCAGGTATAATGTGCGGTTTACTCTTTAACGCATAAGGTTACCTCATGGCACGAAAAACCACGCGAGCAGCGGCAAAAAAGCAGCAACCTGCGGCAGTTCAGACTTCCGAATCCATCGAGGAACAAACTCGCGTCTTTCTCAAGGCCGGCAACAAGATCGATTACATTAAATC
>JBCDFM010000145.1:0-9941 GCA_039178015.1 Pseudomonadota bacterium | reverse complement strand
TGATCTAGCCGGAGACATTACCAGCAGTGATTCCAACGGTGCGCCCTGGACACTGGTGGATCTCGACACCAGCCCACCGTTTCCAACATTCTACAATGCGTTTCTTGTGGATCCATCTGAAGGGTGCTTCGGACCGAACGGTAGTACAGATAACCCTAACCCCGTCTGCTATAACGGCCAGTGGATCCCCAATAGTGATGATCAGGACTTTAGCGGGATAAAGCCTGAAGACAAGCTCGATGTGTGGGGCGTTTCGGGGACGATCAGTTGGGATGTCAATGCGTCCTTTGAGATCAAGTCCATCACGTCATATCGAGATACTGATAGCGATTTCTCACTCGATCAAGACCATTCGCCGCTGACTGTCATGGAAGTTATTGCAGATACCAAGCAGGATCAATTTTCTCAGGAATTACAGTTCATTGGTTCTGCTGTCGACGGATCACTGAATTATATTATTGGCTTGTATTACTTTGAGGAGAGCGCAACCTATCTGGAGACTGTTACTTTCCCGCCAGTGTTCTTTCAATCCGGTGGCGAGGTCGATAACGATACCGCGGCGGTGTACGCACAGGGTACCTATGACTTTAACGAGAAGCTCAGCCTAACGCTGGGTGCACGCTATACTGACGAAACTAAGCGCTTTACGCCGGATCAGTTTGTCATATCGAACAACAACGACAAAGTACCCCCTCAAGCATTGGGTTTTGAACCGGGGCAGGTGCCTCCCAGCCCGCCGCCTGGAACGCCTATTTTGCCCAATGAACAAGCGAAACAGGATTATCAGGAAACAACGCCCATGGGTGCTCTCACGTATCACTGGCAGGAGGGTCTGATGACGTATCTGAGTTACTCTGAAGGCTTTAAAGGAGGCGGATACACCCAGCGCATTTTCCCGCCGCAGGATACGATTCCCAGTTTTGATCCCGAGTTTGCGGAAGTCTATGAAGTCGGGTTTAAATGGGAGACCAGCGACAAGCGGCTGCGATTTAACGGCGCTTACTTCTTCAGTGACTATTCAGACCTGCAAATTATAACCCAGGCCGAAACTGTGGCGCCGCTGGTGCTGAATGCGGGTGACGCCGAAATACAGGGTGTTGAACTGGACCTGCAAGTGGTGCCGGCGGATGGCTGGATGCTGGAAGCATCGCTTGGCTATCTGGATGCCGAGTATACCAGCGTCGATCCTGGCACAGGTATTTCCACCGATAACGAACTGGTAAAGGCTCCGAAGTGGTCGTCCACTGCCGCCGTCACCTATGCCTTCCAGCTACCCAACGGCGGGACGATAACACCGCGCGTCGACTACTTTTATCGGGACTCTTACTTCAATAATGCGATAAATTCCGAAGCGATCAAGCAGGACAGCTTTTATGTCGTCAACGTGGGCGTGACCTATGAAAACGCCGATGGCAACTGGCAAGTGCTGGTGTATGGCAAGAACGTAAACGATGAAAACTATATCTCCGCAGGTTATTCGGAGCAAAACGGACCCACATCAAATCTCGGTGTTTCAGAGATTGTGCGTGACCGGGGCACCGAGTGGGGCTTAACGGCCAAGTACCGATTTGACTGAGTGGTCGCCCACGTTGACGATGCACTAGTGATAGAGCATAGCGACCAGTCAACGGGCTTTCTTCCAGGGAAAA
Source organism: Pseudomonadota bacterium (assembly GCA_039178015.1). GTDB lineage: Bacteria > Pseudomonadota > Gammaproteobacteria > Pseudomonadales > Halieaceae > JARRPM01. The sequence continues at coordinate 8,292 of JBCDFM010000145.1, read as the reverse complement.
GGCATACCTTTCAGGGTTCCATGGAGGGAACACTGACAGGTCTGTGCTTTGCCGTGAAAGATAACATGGATGTGCTTGGTGCGGTCACTGGCACGGGTAATCCACACTGGTCAAAATCACGGTTGCAGGCCAAAAATCATGCCCCTCTTGTTGAGCGATTGATTGCGGTTGGTGCAAGCCTCACGGGTAAAACTATTCAGGAAGAGCTCGCCTTCAGTGTCGTTGGAAACAATCCTCACTTCCCGACCTTGGAGAACCCGGTCAGCCCAGGCCATTTTATTGGAGGATCGTCATCGGGCAGTGCAGCGGTAGTAGCTACCAGGCAGGTGAATTTTGCTTTGGGTACTGATACGGCTGGCTCTGTCAGGGTGCCGGCCTCTAACTGTGGTTTGTACGGTATTCGGCCCAGCCATGGCGCGCTCAGTGCGCAGGGCATTGTCCCTTTAGCACCCAGTTTTGACGTGCCGGGGTGGATGGCGGTAGATGCCCATGTCTTTGCACGAGTAGGGAATGTACTGCTGGCTGATCTGCCTGAGATACCACTTGGCGCGGGTGCGCCAATAAGCTCTGTCTGGGCTAGCTTGCCCGAGAATGTCGCCGCTCTATATCAAGAGGCGTTGGCCGGGCTGCCTCTGGATCTACTCAGTGTACGTCCAGATTTTCCTCATTGGCAATGGTCGCTGGATGAAGCCGCTGAAGCGTTTCGAGTTTTGCAGGCAATGGAAGTCTGGGCGCTTTTCGGCGAATGGGCGATGAAATCGCAATCTCATGAACTATCACAGGATATAAAAGATCGGATCTTAGCAGGGCGAACACTTGCGTCGCGAGATCTTAGTGCGGCGCGTTTTTTGCGATCGAGAGTCTGTCACGATCTGATTGCCACGGTGGAGGAGTGCGGCTTGCTCTTGATGCCTACAGTTTCAAGTCCGCCCGCAGCGCTAGATGCATGTGCGGAGCAACTGGCAGATTATCGCAAAAATATCATCCGCCTAACCTGCCTGACGAGTTTGTCGGGCTTGCCAGAAGTCACGATTCCGCTTATCAAATCTAATGGGTTTTGCTGGGGTTTATCAGTGATAGGGCCACGGCGATCTGATCGTAGTTTGCTATCGCTTGCGGAAGAAATTTCTTATAGCAGGGACTTTGACAACCGGCTTGTATAACATTTGTATCAAAGCTAATATGCAAAGTATAAATGAGTCCTTATATTGACTCGTTGAGCAGTATCATTAATGAACAGAATTTTGGGGGAATAATATGCCGTACATCAAACCGCTAGAAAGAGCGGACTTGTCTGCGCTCGAAGGCACTTTTCAAGGTACAGAAGGCTTTCTAGGATTTTTGCCTAATGACGTGCTGACGATGGCCTATCTCCCGGGTGCAACAGAAAAGTTCATGGATTTCTGTCTCGCTCTTTATCAAGAGGCTACCTTACCCTCTGAGCTCCTTTTGATGGTTGGAATGATGGCGAGCTCAGCCTCTGGTTGCCGCTACTGCACCGCGCACAATGCGGGAAAGCTCAATAAAAGTGGTGCCGATAGAGATAAAGTTGCGAGAATATGGGAGTTTGAAACCAGTGAACTATATTCGGACGCCGAGCGAGTAGCGTTGCGCTTTGCCATGGCGGCCGGTCAGGTACCCAACCTGGTGGAGCAGGCGCACTATGATGCGCTACGCGAACATTTCACCGAGAAAGAAATCGTCGAAATACTTTTCGTTATCTGCCAGTTCGGCTTTTGGAACCGCTGGAACGACAGTGCGGGCACTACTTTGGAACACGAACCACGTGAGTACTCTGAGGCGGTCCTACCTGAGAAACACTGGTCCCTGGGTAAGCACAGCTAGCCCGGTAGGCAATGAAACACTTATTTGAAAAAGGGGTAGAGCAACGAAAGTCCACCCTGGGAGAAGAGTACGTGGAGCGGTCACTGAATGGTGCGACTGCTTTTACGCGTCCCTTTCAGGAGGCGATGACGAGCTGGTGCTGGGGCTTTGGCTGGGGTGATGAGGCCCTGGATGCAAGAACACGTTCCATGTTGAATCTCGCGATGTTGGGCGCAATGGGCAATATGGAAGAGTGGGAACTGCACTGTCGCGGTGCAATCAACAACGGTGTATCTGTGAAAGAGATTCGCGCCGTCATTCACGCCGTGGGCATTTACGCTGGTGTACCGCGGGCGGTGGCCTGCTTCCGCTGCGCCCGTCATGTGTTGGGGGATGACTGCCTGATCGATGATGAACGCCCAACGACTGAGTAGCGCTAGTGCCCGAGGTGGTTGGCTAACACTCTAGCTCAGCCAGGTTCCTGCGCAAGATCGATTCGTAAAAGTCATAGAGCTCCTCTAACGCGGGGCGTACACCTTCAGTAATGGATGCCCCATGCATGATTGCTAGCGTGTTAATGGGCATGCTGCTCAAGCGTTTGATTGTCTGCAGCGTGAGCGGAGACACGTGGGTACTTTCAAAGTGAGTTTCTGCCTCCTTAATGGCATTCATCGTAGCACTATTGGCGATGATCGAGGGCGTGCCGACCTGTGTTCCAAAGTCGCCCGAGAACAGTGTGCCAGTCACCTCTTCAAACAGCATCTGCGATTCCCAGGCATGGGTAAAGTGCGGAGTGGCAAACAAGGTCACTCGATGACTGCCCAGATCTAGCTTGCCTTCCCCTTTTCCAATTACCTTCACTGCTTTATTTGCGAAGCCGTCAAGACTGGTAATCGCCAGCAGTTCCAAACAAACACAGCCAGCATTGGGCGCAAGCTGCTGCCACGCGTTCAGCGCACCGCATTCGTCATCTTCAAAGTGGCCGAAGGCAATCCATTTCAGATCCTCCAGACCGATTAGAGTAGAAACTGCCGTTGATACGGCGGGGAATATTTTCTTTGGGCCGGTGTGATACAGCATCGGCTCATCCGCACGAATCAAAAACTGATTGAAGGAGAAGGGTTCATCACCTGGGATGTCAGTGCGAATCTTGAAGATGTTGGCTGCGATTTCGTGAGTGCTGGTCTGCATGTGTATCTCTCTTTTCAAGGGCGCGCGAGGTTCATGTAGTCTCGGCTACGGTGTCCCGCCTCGCGGTCGACGTAGAGCGGCAAGCTCTCTACGTCGTGTATCGGATCAACTTGGCTTAAGCGCTTTGGTGACAGTATTCTGATGTCCTCCATAATACTTTGTAACAAAGCTTTTATAAATATCATATGTGGACAAAAAGTTCTGTCGAGATTTGAAACCAATAGCGGCCCATTGATCTGCGGATCATGCGAACATGGCAGTATGCTGGAAGGGTGTGAGTGCAGGCGCCGCGCTTGCGCGCAGGTATGATGGTTTAGTCTGGCTTTAAGCAGTTGCGCTACTGCGCCGGCGAGTCAGCATTTGTGATTGATTCCCGCGACAACGTGCACTGTAATAGGCGGCGTCGCTGGCCGAATAGCACCTTTAGCCAGAACATCGTGTATACACTACGGCAGACGCTATCGTGTTAGCAAAACTCAAAATCTGGCTGAACACCTTCAAGCACGCGGGACAGATCTGGATCGAAAGCAATGCGTTTGCGAACGCGGGGTCTCTCGCCTTCTTTACGCTGTTTTCCATCGCGCCTGTGATGATTGTGATTGTCAGCGTCATCGGTGTGTTCTATGGACATCAGGCTGCCGAAGGCGAGATTGCTGACCAGCTCAAAGATGTTATTGGGCCGGAGGCGGCCAGCACCGTGCAGCAAGCGATATCCAACTCCAGCTTGAAGGGAGGGGGATTACTGGCAACGGTAGCGGGGGTAGCGGCGATGTTGGTGGGTGCGACGACAGTATTTGGTCAGATGCAAAACTCCCTCAACGCGATATGGACCGTCGCGCCCAAGCCCTCTCGCAACAGCGTTATGCTGTTTTTATGGAAGCGCCTCACCTCCCTCACTATCGTGCTTGCGGTCGGCTTTGTGATGCTGGTCTCGCTTACCCTGGGGGTTGCACTTCGCGTGTTGTTGCCCACGTTGCAGGGCTGGGTGCCCTGGTACGAATTTGCTTTTAGCGGCATTGAGCTGTTGGTCTCCATCCTCGTTGCCTCACTACTATTCGCAATGATCTTTAAGGTGCTACCCGATGTCAGATTAAAGTGGAAAGAAGTGGTGCTGGGGGCCGTGCTGACTGCTGTGCTGTTCACTCTCGGTCGATCGCTGATTGCGGTTTATCTGTCGCATACCGCCACAGCGTCAACCTACGGAGCCGCTGGCTCGCTAGTGCTGTTGCTATTGTGGGTGAACTATTCGTCGTTAATTCTGCTGTACGGCGCCGCCTTTACTAAAGCGCATTTGCTTGCGCAAGGTAAAGTGGTGCAACCTCGCAGCGTAGCGGTGCGCTTTCGCCGCGAGATCATCGAGGATTAGCCTGGATATCAAACCGCTAATGCTAGCTCGCCTTTGCAAGCGCTGCCGAGCCTGGTGATGGTGCGAAGTCCAAGGCTGGCCCAACCGGCACCACCCCCGAGGGATTGATCGTACGGTGGCTCGCGTAGTAGTGCGTTTTGATGTGCTCAAAGTTCACCGTGCTAGCCACCCCCGGAATCTGATAAAGCCGATGCACATAGTCATGAATAGCGGCGAAGCTCGATAGCAGCTGTCGATTAGTCTTGAAATGGCCGAAGTACACGGCATCAAAACGAATCAATGTGGTGAACAAGCGCCAGTCCGCCTCCGTAATCTGATCACCCGCGAGATAGGGCTGCTGTGACAATCTGTCCTCCAGCCAGTCCAGCGCGGCAAACAGCTTATTAAATGCCTCCTCATACGCGCTTTGCGAGGTGGCAAATCCGGCGCGGTACACTCCGTTATTGATGTCGGGATAAATGCGCTCATTGAGCGTATCAATCTCCTTGCGCAGGACCTCGGGGTAGTAATCATCCGTATTCCCCGTGAGATCATTGAATGCGGTGTTAAACATACGAATAATCTCAGAGGACTCATTGCTGACAATGGTCTCGCGCTCTTTGTCCCACAGCACTGGAACCGTTACCCGACCTTCGTAGCTGGCGTCGGCCTTCAGATAGAGCTGGTAGAGATACTCCAGGCCATACAGCGGGTCAGTCATTTCCCAGCCGTTCTCCAGCATGACGGGATCGACCACAGTGACGTCGATATAGTCTTCCAGCCCTTTAAGCTGTCTGAAGATCAGCGTACGGTGTGCCCAGGGGCAGGCGAGTGAAACATACAGATGGTAGCGGACCTTCTCGGCCTTGAAGCCTGACTCACCACTCGGCCCAGCGCTGCCGTCGGCGGTCAGCCAGTTTCTAAAGGCACTGTCCTGGCGCTTGAACTCGCCATCGCTGCTCTTGGTGTCGTACCACTTATCGACCCACTGCCCGTTTTGCAGTAACCCCATGATGTACCTCCAGGTGCATGTCAGTTGTGAATGCAGACAGTATAGAGATGGCCAGCTTGAGAATAAGCGCTAATATACGATTAAAATGTTCAGAAAAACTGAACTGTGGAGGCGAACAGTGAGCGCACGTAATCCCATCACCCTGGAAGCCCTAGAAATACTGGATGCGATCGACCGCAGAGGGAGTTTTGCGAAGGCGGCAGAGGAGCTCGACAAGGCGACTTCTGCTTTGTCTTACGGCGTGCAAAAGCTGGAGGAACAGCTCGATGTGAGTTTGTTCAGGCGCCAGGGTAGGCGCTCGGTTTTGACCCCTGCCGGAAAACTGGTGCTGGAGGAGGGCAGGCTTATTCTCGAGGCCAGTACTCGATTGGCTGATAGGGCGCGGGAAGTTGCCACGGGCTGGGAATCGCGTATTCGCATCGCTGTTGAGTCTCTGCACGACTATAGCCACTTCTTCTCAGTGCTGACCGCATTTCTTAAAGAGCACGGCAGTATAGAAGTGGATGTTGCTGAGTGCGTGCTTGGCGGTGGATGGGAGGCCCTTGAGCAAGACCGTATTGAATTGCTGGTGGGTGCGCCCGGTCCCGTGCCAAGACAGATGGGTTACCGGGCGATTGAACTGGATGGCCCAGACCTAGTACCCGTGATCGGGGCAGTGCACCCCTTATCTCAGCTGGCGAACGATGCGCCGCGCCTTGCCGAAGCACTGCCTACCCTGCGCCGGGTGATTACGCACGATACCTCCAGCGCGGGTATCGTTCGTAAAGCGGGGTTGGTCGATGGCCCAAGTCAGCTATTCGTCCAGAATATAGAACAGAAACAAGCCGCCATCATCGCTGGCCTGGGTATTGGGCATCTGCCGCAGCATCGGGCCGATAGATTACTGGCCGAGGGTGTATTGCTGAAGCTGACGCTCGATTCTCAGGATAAGGCAAGCAGCTATCTGGCCTGGAAAATCAGCAACAAGGGCAAGGGGCTAGCGGTGTTGTCGAGAATGTTGGCGGGCGATCATTGGTAGTAGGCCTAGAGCCGTCGCCAATGCTGGTCTGTCCGGCGTTGACCTGGGGAAACTTGCCTCGCCGATGACAGCCCCACTTACCGGCAATGGCATCATTTGGCTACCACTGAAAAGAGATGCTCACCCTGAGAAAATTGTACGGCGCTTTTCGATAGCGGTATCAAATTAAAAGATATAATGTTATCTTTATATATCAAATGAGGTCCAGAAGATCCGCCCGACGAGTTGGGTACGGCGGCGATGAGGTAGCAGCTTTCGGTCCAGTCTCAGAATGCGGTGCCGGTCAGGTTGGAGGATCGGGCCGTAATAAGAGGGTGGGCCGAAATCGCCAATCGAGTTGGGGCTGTAGCGTAGACTGACTTTGGAAGAACATGGGGCGTGTCTACGGCTAACGCGTTGCGATAGAGACAGCCGCTTTCGCAATATGCAACGAGGGTGGCAATGCGTTTGACTAGCTAACGGATTAGCAGTGTCCGTTAGCAAGGGTGATCGCGCGATGAGACCGATTTGTAAAATCCAGTGAGCAATGGCTCTAAGGCCCTGGGGCGAACCATGGCCAAACGCGAGAGGAAGACAGCGATGAGTGATTCAGCCAGACCCCTTGAAGGGATTCGGGTTATCGAGATGGGCCAGCTGCTGGCGGGCCCGTTTACCGGCACGATACTGGCCTACTTTGGTGCAGAGGTGATCAAGGTAGAGCCGCCGGGCGGTGATCCGATTCGTGGCTGGCGTGAGGTGCGTGACGGCACGTCGTTGTGGTATCGCAGCCTAGGGCGTAATAAAAAGAGCGTGACCCTGGATTTGAAATCTGAACAGGGCAGGGGGCTGGCGAAGAAGCTACTGGACACGGCAGATGTTGTGGTAGAGAACTTTCGTCCAGGCCTAATGGAAAAATGGGACATGGGTCCCGAGCAAATGAAGGCGCGCAATCCTGGCCTGGTGTACGCGCGCATATCGGGCTACGGACAAACCGGCCCCTACGCCGCCAAGCCTGGCTATGCCTCTGTCACCGAGGGCTTCGGAGGCTTTCGCTATATCAACGGCGAGCCGGGGCAAGCGCCGGTTCGACCCAACATCAGTCTTGGTGATACCGTTGCCGCTATCCACGCGGCGCTGGGTATCACGCTTGCACTCATTCAGCGTACTCGTCCTGGCGGCGAGGGTCAGGTCGTGGACGTGGCGCTTTACGAATCGGTGTTTAATTTGATGGAGGCCATCGTCCCCGAATACGACGGGGCTGGCGTGGTGCGAGAGCCATCCGGGACTACCGTCACCGGCATCGTACCGACAAATACCTATCGCTGTGAAGACGGCAAATATGTGGTCATTGGCGGCAATGGCGATTCCATTTTTAAACGCTTAATGGTCGCGGCCGGTCGGCCCGATATGGCGGAGAACCCCGAGATGGCAGACAACGCCGGGCGCATCATTCATGAGGACGCCATCGACGAGGCCTTGGCAAAATGGTGTAGTGAGCATAGCTCGCGTCAGATTATCGCTACCCTGGAAGAAGTGAGAGTGCCGGTGGGACCTATTTACAGCGTGGAGGACATGCTGGCGGACGAGCACTATCAGGCACGCGGCTTATTTGAAAGTGTCGAAATCGACGGCAAGCCCCTCAAGATTCCTGCCATTATGCCGCGCCTGAGCAAGACCCCAGGGCAGACAGACTGGCCGGGCTCACCGATTGGAAGTCATAACGACGAGATATTGCGCGGCATACTAAACCTGGGTGATGCCGAGCTGGAGCAACTGCGCGGCGAAGGTGTCATTGCGTGATGCGTTGGCACAGCTGTCCTCAAGTCACAGATAACACAGCGGATTCAGCACCATGAGCGAACGCGTTTTCATCACCGATGTCGGGCCGCGCGACGGCCTGCAAAACCAACCGCGAATTCTCGC
>JBCDFM010000144.1:0-10068 GCA_039178015.1 Pseudomonadota bacterium | reverse complement strand
TGTTCGGTCATATTGTTGAGGATGTCTGGCATGAGCGACTACGGTTTCGTTCAGTGCAAATATGAGATAGCCACTTTCTTGCAAGGGAGGCGAACTCACTAAAATGACGCCCTTATCGACAAGACTGCGGCTGATACGCTGTAAGTCGTCAAGGCTCCAGAATGGCAGAGTTTGTAAAAGAAACTCCCGCTCTATACTCAGCCAGGCGCGCCCGTCGCGAACATTCGCCTGCCGATGAGCGAGAAACCCTTGCAGCTGATGCAGCATAATGGCCTCGTTGAGGCCAATTGTGCTGGCCAGTCCGGGTGAAAATAAGAGTTGGCGTTCCGGGACCAGGGTAGAATCAGGCATTAAACAGTAGTCTTGCTCGCTTGTTTAACTAGGATACCGACCTAATGCAGCCACTGATAGACAAGCCCGGGATTTTTTCGATACCTTGGTCATCATGATCTTCGTTATCAGCAGCATCAGCTAATGGCCAAGCAAAAGACTGCCTTCGTCTGTGGCGATTGTGGCGCAGACTACGCCAAATGGCAGGGTCAGTGCAGTAGCTGCGGCGGCTGGAATACTTTGGCTGAAATCCGGCTGGGGCCGGCTTCGAGTACTAGCGCTGCGGTGAGAGCAGGCTCCCCGCGCGCTGGTTTCGCCGGGGCCTTGCAGGGTGCACGGCTGCTCAAGGATATCGATCTGGCCGATTTGCCGCGCTTTTCATCTGGTACAGCCGAATTTGACCGCGTTTTGGGTGGGGGGCTGGTAAAGGGTTCCGCAATTCTTCTGGGAGGCAATCCAGGTGCCGGTAAAAGCACTTTGTTGCTGCAGACGAGCTGTCAGCTGGCCGCTGCAATGGACGTTCTCTATGTGACCGGAGAAGAATCGTTACAGCAGATTGCGATGCGTGCGCACCGGCTGGGCTTGCCGACAGATAGCGTACGTATGATGGCTGAGACCAATGTAGAAACGATCGTCGCGGCATTGGAAGAGTTCAAGCCTGCCGTGGTTGTCGTTGACTCTATCCAGGTTATACACAGCGCGGAGTTAACATCTGCTCCCGGTAGTGTCTCGCAAGTGCGCGAATGTGCAGCCTACTTAACGCGCTTTGCTAAACAAAGCGGCACCGTACTCGTGTTGGTTGGGCATGTGACTAAGGATGGCTCCCTGGCCGGACCAAAAGTGCTGGAGCATATGATCGACTGCTCCATACTACTGGAAACAACGGACGACTCTAGATTTCGCACCCTGCGTGGCCAAAAGAATCGGTTTGGTGCGGCCAATGAATTAGGTGTGTTTGCGATGACAGACAGTGGTATGCGAGAGGTAAAAAATCCCTCGGCTATCTTTCTCAATCGCGGCGATGACGCCTCTGCCGGTAGTGCTGTCATGGTCGTGTGGGAGGGCACTAGGCCGTTACTGGTCGAAATACAGGCGCTGGTCGACGACAGCGCTTTGGGGCACCCGCGGCGCGTCGCGGTGGGGCTGGAGCAGAATCGGTTAGCAATGCTGTTGGCTGTGCTGCATCGACACGGAGGCCTACAGCTTGGTGATCAGGACGTGTTTGCCAACGTGGTGGGTGGGGTAAAAGTACTTGAAACCAGCGCGGATCTGTCATTATTGCTGGCCATCGTCTCCAGCTTCAAGGATCGCGCCCTGCCACGAGACATGGTCGTGTTTGGCGAAGTCGGGCTCTCTGGCGAAATTCGCCCGGTGCCCAGCGGTCAGGAACGTTTGGCAGAGGCCGCCAAACACGGCTTCAAGCGCGCCATTGTTCCTAAGGGAAACGCTCCAAGAGTTGACCTAGGCGACATGAACGTGGTTGCGGTGGCCACGCTCAGCCAGGCGCTGGATGCCTTGAGCTGAGCCAAGTAGCGCGTTCGCGGAAGTGACCGCATGGCGTATGGATAGATGACCGCGAAGAATGACCTATGACTCAAGGGCGGGGCAGTGACCCCAAAAGCTCGCGGGCCGAAATTCGTGGCTGGTAAGAAGCAAAAGAATCGCAGCCGTTAATCTAGCTGGCCCAACTCTTCTTCGAGGAGTGTAGCATCCATACGCGTCTCTAGAAGTTCCCGCAGAGGCTCTATATTCTCACGATCAATATGCTGTACCGTAAACCCGAGTCTTGCTGCCTCCACATGTTGGAGATAAGCGTGCAGCTCTACCTGATTAGTGCTGTCACCACGCTCGCCTGAAGTGTAGATGATGAGTGTAAACGGCTCGTTGTATTGAGCGTCCCAAATGTCTGGTTGATCAGTGCCTACACCAGCAAGTGATAAATCGATAAGGCGTTGAGGCCACATACTTCCGCCCTGATGGACATCCACTGGTAGGTCCAGCGCTACTCGCGTGAAGTGCCTCTGGTCGTTAGTTGGTTTGCTCATCTCAACCCTCAATCGCTCGCTACTTGTCTGAACTATAGCGCCGCCAAAATGCTATTGCGATAGCTAAATGCGCATTTAGCTAGAACAAGCGAAGGGCAAAAGCACTATTTTAGCTTGCGGTATTTTAGGCGCTGTGGTTGATCTGCTGCTGAGCCCAGTCTGGATTTTCTGTCGTCCTCATAGTCAGAGAAGTTGCCCTCGTGGAATACCACGCTGCCGTCATCTTCATAGGCTAGAATGTGGGTCGCGATCCGGTCCAGAAACCAACGGTCGTGGGAAATGACTAGTGCAGCACCGGGAAAGGCCAATATCGCCTCCTCCAGTGCTCTAAGCGTTTCTACATCAAGATCGTTGGTCGGCTCGTCCAGTAACAGCACATTCGCCCCCTGCTTTAACAGTTTCGCCAGGTGCAATCTATTGCGCTCACCGCCGGACAAGTCTTTGACAAATTTCTGCTGATCGGACCCTTTAAAGTTAAAGCGCCCAAGATAGGCTCTGGAGCTCACTTCGTAGTTCCCAATACGAATCTGATCTTGTTCATCGGACACCTCCTGCCACACGGTCTTGTCACCGGCCAAATCGTCGCGTGATTGATCGACGTAACCTAACTGCACCGTTTCACCGACATCCACTGCGCCACTGTCAGCTTTTTCTATACCCATTAGAACTTTAAACAGTGTCGATTTACCGATGCCGTTGGCACCGATGATTCCGACAATGCTGCCTTTTGGTACGGAAAAACTGACGCCTTCAAATAGCACACGGTCGCCATAGGTTTTTCGAAGATCATGCACTTCAATCACTTTGTCACCGAGTCGAGGTCCAGGCGGAATGTAGATTTCATTTGTTTCGTTTCGACTTTGAAAATCCTGAGACTGCAGCTCTTCAAAGCGTTGCAATCTGGCCTTGCTTTTCGCCTGACGACCTTTGGGGTTCGATCTGACCCACTCAAGTTCCGCCTTGATGGCTTTCTGGTGCGATACCTCCTGACGCTGTTCCTGAGCTAGCCGAACTTCCTTGGCCTCGAGCCAGTTCGAGTAGTTGCCCTCATACGGGATCCCGCGGCCACGATCTAATTCGAGAATCCAACCTGCCGCGTTGTCCAGAAAGTAGCGATCATGAGTGATGGCGACAACCGTGCCGGGGAAGTCGTGCAGAAATCGCTCCAACCAGGCGACACTCTCAGCATCGAGATGGTTAGTGGGCTCATCGAGCAGAATCATGTCAGGATTAGAAAGCAACAGCCTGCATAAGGCGACTCTTCGGCGCTCCCCTCCGGACAGGGTAGTGACGTCTGCATCCCATGGCGGAAGTCGCAGGGCATCGGCCGCAATCTCAAGTTTGTGTTCTATATTGTGAGCATCAGTGGCCTCGATAATGCCTTCGAGTCGTGCCTGCTCCTTTGCCAGCGCGTCGAAGTCGGCGTCTGGTTCGGCATATGCAGCGTAGACTTGTTGCAAGGTGTTCAGTGCATCTACTGCCTCTTGCAAACCATCCTGCACGTTGCCTCGAACGTCTTTCGCCGGATCAAGCTGTGGCTCCTGCGGTAAATAACCGATCTTGATGCCAGCCTGCGGCCGCGCCTCCCCGAGGATATCAGTATCGAGGCCAGCCATAATTTTCAGCAGCGTTGATTTACCCGATCCATTCAATCCAAGCACGCCGATTTTCGCGCCTGGAAAAAACGACAGGGATATATCCTCCAGTATCGTTTTTTTCGGGGGTACAACTTTCCCAACCCGATTCATGGTGTATACGTACTGAGCCATAGCGATGCGTCTCTGCTGTTGCAAGCTGGTCGCGGAGTGTAGCAGATCTGCTGCTTGCCAACTTTGATTATTCGCAGCAGCATCATCACTTTAAAGTGCCGGCCGCTAGAGCCAAGGAGAGCTGTCTGCAAAGTTACCCCCTCAGGATATGTTTGTTTTGAGGACGCTCTCTCATTAGGCGGCAGGCCGCTCGGTAGGGCGGCCTTTTTCGATTCTAAGATGTTATCCTCTCGCAACGACAACAAGCTGGCGATTTTAGCGAATGAATCTCGACACCGTCACGATACAGCGACTACGGAATGCCCTGTTGGATGAAGGCCGCGCTCCCGATCGTGATGAAGTTGCCGAAGTGCACGATACAGAAGCACAACACTGTGCATTTCTGGAGAAGTTTAAGCCCTTTGCGCAAACGATGTTTTTGGTTGCTTTGGCGGATGGCGATGAAGACCTCGCGGAGATAGACGCTTTGCGAGGGGCCATGCGCATCCTCACTGAGAATCGCATACCCGATGTAGAGCTTTTGGCTATTTTGGAGGATTGTCGAGAGGGCGTCCGCCAATCCAGCATTGAGGCCTGCCTTTACGGTATTGGCACGCAATTGTGCGCAGACAAGCTCGACAGAGAAACGGCGTTTACCTTAGCAGCCGCTGTTGCCTTGGCGGACGGTAAGGTGACCCTGTCTGAATCCGACATTCTGCAGTTTGTTGCGGAGAACTACGGCATATCTAGTAAAGTTGCGACCCGTTTATTGGAGGGAGCTTGATACTGCTCCCGGTTACTGAGTAAGAAGCACTTCTTTCACATCCAGTTCACTCTGCGACAGGGTCATGCAAACATGGTGTCGATAGACCTCATCGTTTTGATTGAAGATGCGAGGAACGCGCGCGGCGTTAATGTATTCGACACCATTACTTGCGACCTTCCAGGGCCGCTCCACTTTTTGCTTGGTCATCAGGTGCATATGACCCGCAACCACGGCAAGTACGCGTTTGTTAGCCGATAGCGCATAGTCGATCGCCTCGGCCAAATCAGTATCACCCCAGTCGCCAGCTCCGGCTTTGAAATCGCAACCCCAGATATCATTGGGCTCGCCCCCCAATCCGTAAGGACCGTTGTGCGCGAGAAAGATAATCTCGCTATGTGCTTCGTCGATCAGGGAGTTCAACCGCGATGCGGATTCCGCCAGCGAGTGTATGTTGTAGGTTTGGGCGAGGTGATCGGCAAAGCTGAGGTTGGGCCCTCCCATACTGTGTGGCCGCGCCGCGATCAGGCTCACATGTCGGTTGCCCACTTCGATCGGGTGGTGGCTGTACCCGCACAAACCGATATCACCCGGTTCTTCATGGTGAGTAGCAATAGCCCTAATCATATGCAGGCCATGGCGATGAAGTAGTTCTGCGCCCAGCTCGGTAATATCAACTGTGTCATTATTGCCCGGCATGACCAGCACGGGACCATCCAGATCCGACATGATCCGCGCCATGTGCAGGCTGCTTCCTTGGGCTCCTCCCCCCAGGTCCCCGGTAAAGAAGATCAGGTCGTAGCCTTGCTCGTTTAACTGGTGTACATCAATTTCGTCGAAGTGAGAGTGCAGGTCGCCAACAACACCAATGCGGAAAACTTCATCAGAACTTGTCATCACAACGCTCATGCTCTATTCGCAGCAGCAAACACAATACTCTCCAGATAAAGGCGAAGGATTTCTTGAGGTAATGCTTGCCATAGGGCCACAGTGATTAGATGTCCCTATCCAAACGATACGGTAACCTGTTGCGAGACCACGACAGATTTGCTGTTTGTTCAATGTTAGAAGGATACGAGATCACGCTTCGACTCGGCTGACATCAACCGAGACGTCCAGAACGGGAGATTCGCCGCCTCCGAAAATCACGCCCTTTAAGGGGGTGACGTCAATGTAATCCCTGCCAAAGGCGGTAACGATGTGTTGTATACCCGCTCGCGTGTTATTAGTTGGATCGAACTCCACCCAGCCTTCCTCCGGGCAAAGGTAGGCCACCCAGGCGTGTGTCGCATCAGCACCGACGAGTTTGGTTTCGCCGGGTTTGGGAAGCGTTTCGATGTAACCTGATACATATTTCGCCGGTATTCCCATCGATCTCAGACAGCCGACCTGCAGGTGCGCAAAGTCCTGACAGACGCCGCGCTTGTGGTCCAGGACCTCCGCCAGCGGAGTTGCAATAGTGGTAAAGCCCGGGTCGTATGTGAACTCATTATAAATGCGTGTGGTCAGATCATTGACGCACGACTTCAATGAGCGATCCGTGTGAAAAGAGGGTTTCGCATAGTCCGCCAGACGGGTTCCACACTCAATCATTGGTGAATTGAGCAGATATTCCCGCGCTGCAAGTGTATTGGGCGAGGTATTATTATTAAAGTAGTTCAGGGCATCACCGTAGGTTGCGCCTAGATCCAGATTCATTTCTCTGTTGTGATCATTGATGTGAACCTCGCTGTCGGCGGTAATGACCAACTCGGTATGAGGTTTCTGGATCTCAAAGTGAAAGGCTTTGTTCCCGAAGTAGTCACTTCGCTTTTGTGTGACGGCTGGCGTCGGCGAAACACTGATGCGGTTCTTAAGGCAGCGCTGTCGATCTGTCTCTCTCGGAACAACGTTCGCAAGATTGTAACAGTGGCTGACCCGATTAGCGTACTTATAGTGAGTGACATGACGTATGCGAAAGTGCATTACTGTTCCGCCAGCACGAAGGATGACACTAGCTGTTGTGCATCCGCTCGGTGGTCAAAGTGTTTGTCGCTGATCAGCGTGCTGAAGTCATGGAGCAGCTTCTCCAGCTGTTGTAGTAGCTGATTCAGCTCTTCTCTGAGTGCTCCTTCACCGGCCAGCAGCTGTGGCAGTCGAGTCAGTTTCAGACTGCTAATTGCGGCCAGGAGCGCGCGCTGTTCCTCACGCAGCTCCCCTTCCTCCAAGTCCGACCCGGGCAGCTGGTCCAGGTGCGACTGCAAATTCTCAAGCTGGAATAGTAATGAACGTGGGTTGCTGGCATCCAGCAAGACTAGCTCTACGCCTAACTCCACACCGGCCCGCTGCCTGCGCCTGCGCCGATAGGTAATCAATACTTCCATAGCGGTTAACAGCGCCGTCAGCAGTGTTGCCTGATCCGACTCGTCTACCACCGGGGTCATCAGCGTTCTCACGGTCGTAATAACTTGATGAGATCGTTCAACGCGTTTCCCCAGTTCCATAAATCGCCAGCCGACACCACGAACCATGCTTTCTTGCATCAAACCAGAGAGTGCAACCAAGCCTGTTACCAGTGGATCAAGCGCCTCTTCCGGTGCTGAGGCGAGCCCACTAGACAAAGCAGTATCCAGCCCCGCGAGCGCATCGTGAAGGTCGTTTATTACGCGCATCGTGTCCGTAGATAACAGCTCCTTTGATTCTTCTGCACTGCTCAACATCGCGTTCAGCGTGGACTTGATGCTGCCTGCGGCAGTAACATCGTTAATCACCCGCAGAAGTTCAGGCTCCGGATCAGCCATTAACTCTACACTGGCATTGATGAAGCCCGGATGGGTTGCCGTCGCTTCAGTGATTGACTTAAGCAGAATGTGGCGCGCACGAGTGCTGATCGGTTCCTCGCCGTTCAGTAACACGAACACGGTGCGCAATAGCCTCAAGGCTGCTTCGGCACGCTCACCATAGCGTCCCATCCAATAGAGGTTTTCCACAACTCGGCTCGGAAGGCTAATAAGACCCGCCTCCAGATTGGTACGTAGCGCGTCCGGCGCCGATTCTGTTTCTAAAAACCGTTCGGGTTCAGTGGCCGTAACCCAGGTATCTTTGCTTGGACTACCTGACTGCATGCTGATGACACCACCGCCCGGCTTGCTTCCGATGCGCGTCATGCCGCCGGGCATGACCATATACGAGGTATCAGTGGCGACAGAAAACGAACGCAGAATCGCGGGTCTCGGCTGCAAGCTGCTGTCACAGAAAGACGGAATATGCGCTTTCTCGAGGCGCTCCTGGGCGACGAATTGAAACGGCCTACGACGTATACGCGCGAGCAGGCGTCCCCGCTGCTCCTCACTAAGATCGCCCCCCCAGACGCTGGTAATGCCGCTGCCTCTGTAAATCGGCTTGAGAATGAGCTGCTGCATGTTCGCGAGAATAAACTCCATGTCATCGGGATCGCCGCACCAGTACGTCTTCACTGACGGTAGTCGAAGCTCTCGGCCCAGCAGGCTTTTGCTGATCTCGGGCAAATACTTCAGCAGCAGAGGATTCTCCAATACACCGGAGCCCAGGGGGTTGGCGATTACCACGCGACCGCTGCGGACGACTTCAAGCAGACCGGGAACGCCGATCCGCGAATCGCTGCGCAATTCAACAGGGTCACAGAGTTCGTCATCTACCCTGCGCAACACCACGTCAACCCGGGTCAGACCGTCTAGCGATTTCATCCACAAAAAGCCGTTGCGAACTAGCAGGTCGCCACTTTGCACCAACGGTAATCCCATATAGTTGGCCAGATGCGCATGCTCGAAGCGCGCTTCATTCATACCGCCCGGGGTGAGCAGTACGATGCATGGCAATTCATCGCCTGGCGATAAAGAAGCCAGCTTTAAACGCAGGCGCTGATAGTAGCTGGCAATGCGATGAACATGGCTCTCTCTGTAAATGCTCGGGAATACGCGAGACATTACGGTGCGATTTTCCAATACGTAACCAGCACCACTGGGTGCTTGAGTGCGGTCCGACAGTACGCACATACCGCCGTCGGGAAGGCGAACCATGTCTGCAGCATGTAGTATCAGCTCCTGGTCGCCGGGCATTTTTATTCCCTGACAGGTCCGCAAAAAACCGCGATGGGAGAACAGGGCTTCTGGAGGAAGAACGCCGTGACGCACCAGGTTCCGTTTGCCATAAATATCGCGCAGGATTAAGTTGAACAGCTCCGCGCGCTCTAATAGCCCCGCTTCGATTCCAGCCCAGTCCTCGCTACCGATAACATAAGGGACAGGGTCTAACTCCCAGTTGACGTCGGAGGCGTCCGGTTGACTGATATTGTAGCTGGCACCGTCGTCACGCAAAATTCGACGTGCCGTTTGCGCCCGTTCGGTCAAGGCCTGAGGGCCCAGATCGCGCAGACTATTGAGCAAATAGCTCCAGGTGGGCCGCGCGCTGCCGTCTGGTGCTAGCGTGTCGTCCAGTACCCCGGGAGTACGCTGGTATTCCATTGTACTGGCATCGTATTGGCTCTGGACCTGGCTAAACGTAGGAGAATTGCTGGAATTCGACAACGACATTATCTCTATTTTCCCCGGTGAATGCTGGGCTGTTGAGCAAGCTCAGCCATCTCCTCAGGCGTTAGTATAGCGTCATTGCACTGCAGGGTAACCACGCCCAGGATCCGCAGCTGCGACCTCACGTGCGTCTGGGGTGTCGCATATCGAGCATATAAGGATATTCGCCAGGTGCTTCCTCCGGTGGTGGTTCCATGGGTTTCGGCAGGTGCTCGTCTGGAAAAAACTCACGCAATGCAATCACTTCCGGCTGCGGGATGAATGGCCCCTGAGTGTGGCTAACGGTATCGAATCGGTTAGTACGTCTCGCTTCCGCCTCCAACGAATTGACGGGGAAGGTATCGTAGCTGCGACCGCCGGGATGGGCGACATGGTACGTGCAGCCACCGATAGACCGTCCGTTCCAGGTGTCAATCAAATCGAAAACCAGTGGAACATGTACATCGATCATAGGATGCAGCGCTGACGGTGGCGACCATGCCTTATAGCGCACTCCACCGATGTACTCACCTGCGTTCGCGGTCGGTCGCATCGGCACGCGTCGACCGTTGCAAGCCAGAACATAGCGGCCTTCAACGAGACCAGTTACGCGTAACTGTAGCCGTTCCACTGATGAATCGACATAGCGTGAGGTG
>JBCDFM010000143.1:0-10266 GCA_039178015.1 Pseudomonadota bacterium | reverse complement strand
GGCTTGATTGACGAACAGCGCTGGCAGCGCTTTGCGCAGAAGCGCGAAGCTATAGAGCGAGAGTCCGAGCGCATGGCCGCCACCTGGGTGCAGCCGGGGACAAAGCGGGCAGACAAGCTCTCGGAAAAATTAAAGAAGCCGCTGTCGCACGAGCACTCACTCCTGGAGCTGCTTAAAAGGCCAGAACTTAGCTATATTGATATCGCTCAGCTGGACGACGTTGGTATGATGGAGCCGGAAGTTGCCCAGCAGATAGAGATCCAGGCGAAGTACGCCGGCTATATTGACCGCCAACGAGAGGAGATAGAGCGATTGCGCCGGTATGAACATACCGCGCTTCCCTGTGATATCAACTATGACGCAGTTGATGGCCTATCCAATGAAGTGAGACAAAAGTTGACAGATGCGAGACCTGATACCCTGGCACGAGCCAGTCGCATTCCGGGCGTCACCCCAGCTGCAGTCTCGTTGCTGATGATATATCTAAAGCGCAGTGGTGCCTTGGGGCATGCGAGAAGCGCTAGTAAAGGAACACCCGTGTCCGAACAAGCCGACCAGCGTCAGCTTGGCTGAGACCGCGAGCAAGTTGCGTGATACTTTGCGCTCCGGTTGCTCTGCCTTGGGCCTAGATCTAACGCAACAGCAAGAGAGTGCTCTGCTCGGGTACTTAGAATTGCTCCACAAATGGAATCGAGCTTACAACCTGAGCGCGGTTCGGGACATTGAGCAGATGGTGGTTCGCCACCTGCTGGATTCACTCGCAGTGGCTGATTATATCGCCGGCCCTCGGGTTGTTGATGTTGGCACAGGTGCCGGCTTGCCCGGCGTACCCCTGGCGATCGTCAAGCCACAAGTACAGTTTTCGCTGCTTGATAGTAACGGCAAGAAAGCTCGTTTTCTTTTCCAGGTGAAAAGGATTTTGAGCTTGGATAACATGCGTGTTCACCAGCAGCGTGTGCAAGACTTTCAGCCGCCTGAACCCGTTGATGCAATCACTTCCCGCGCGTTTGCCTCGCTATCGGATATGGTCGCAGCATGCGGCCACATTCTTGCCAATAAAGGGCGCTTTTTGGCTATGAAAGGCTGCTATCCAGAGCAGGAGCTCACCCGCTTGGGTCCGCAATATAGAGTCTTGGCGGTACACTCACTGTCGGTCCCTGGCCTGCAAGAGCAGCGCCATCTGGTAGAGATTGCAGGAAATGGAGAATAACAAGTGTCTGTAGCCGATAAGGGTCGCTGTCGTGGCTAGAGTATTGGCAATAGCCAATCAAAAGGGCGGTGTCGGTAAAACAACGACCTGCGTTAATCTAGCGGCGTCATTGGCAGCTATGAATAAGCGAATTTTGCTCGTCGATCTTGACCCACAGGGCAATGCCACTATGGGAAGCGGTCTGGACAAACATGCGCTGGCGAGCAGCATTTATGACGTACTGGTAGACGAGTTACCGACACCTAGGGCAATTCATCCAGCACAACAATCCGGCTTTGACGTGCTGCCGGCCAACGGGGATCTCACTGCGGCTGAGGTCGAGCTCCTACAGTTGGAAAACAAAGAACAGCGTTTACAGTGGAGCCTCGCAGAAGTGGCTGGCGTGTATGATTTCGTGTTGGTAGATTGTCCGCCCTCACTGAATATGTTGACGCTTAACGGCCTGGTAGCGGCCGATGGTGTGATCATAGCGATGCAATGTGAGTATTTTGCACTGGAAGGCCTCTCTGCGCTTATCGATACGATTCAAAAAGTCTCTGAAACGGTGAACACCCGACTGCAAATAGAGGGTATTTTGCGCACCATGTACGATCCGCGAAACAGCCTGACCAACGATGTCTCCGCGCAGCTGCACGATCATTTTGGTCCCAAGGTTTATCGGACCGTGATACCCCGCAATGTGCGTCTTGCGGAAGCCCCTAGCCACGGCCTCCCTGCGATGTACTACGATAAGTACTCTCGCGGTTCAAAGGCGTATATGGCACTGGCGGGAGAGATTATCAGGCGTGAGGAAAAGCGGTTGCATGCGGAGCAGGCAGCTGTGACGCTGACGGATTGAGCGGAGCATTTCGAGTATGTCGGGGAAAAAAAGAGGTTTAGGTCGCGGTCTCGATGCATTGTTAGGTAGCACTACAAGCGCACCGCATGAGCAACCTGATGTGGATCTGCTCTCAACAGATACTGCCCTTAAGGAGCTGCCGGTTGACCTTATTCAGCGGGGCAAATACCAACCTCGCCGCGACATCGATCCGGAGCGATTGCAGGAATTGGCCGATAGCATCAAAGCCCAGGGGGTGATGCAGCCGATTGTAGTTCGTCCAATTTCGGGAACCCACTTTGAAATCATTGCCGGGGAGCGCCGGTGGCGAGCTTCCCAACTCGCCGGTTTGCAGAATATCCCAGCCGTGGTGCGTGAGGTCGAGGACGAAGCAGCGATTGCCATGTCTTTGATTGAAAATATTCAGCGGGAAGATCTGAATCCCATTGAGGAGGCGGCAGCACTGCAACGCTTGCAACAGGAATTCGAGCTCACCCAGCAAGAAGTGGCGCAGGCGGTGGGTAAATCGAGGTCCACCGTGGCGAATTTGCTCCGCCTTATGACGCTGCAGGAGGATGTACGCCTTATGCTGGAGCGCGGAGACCTGGAGATGGGCCACGCCAGGGCATTACTTGGCCTGCCTATCACCGAGCAGTCCAGAGTTGCAAGAATCGTGGCGGATAGAGCACTGTCTGTGCGCCAGACAGAAGCGCTGGTACGCTCGGTGATTGAGCCAAAGCAGAAAGGGGCCACCGACCGAGGCATGGACCCCAATGTGCGCCATCTGCAAGACGATTTGTCTCAGCGCCTGGGCACAGCCGTGGAGATAAAACACGCTGCCAATGGCGGCGGGAAGGTAGTGCTCTCCTACGCCAGCCTAGACCAGCTGGACGGAATTTTAAGTCATATCAAGTAGGCCTTTGAGCATATGGTAAGGGCTTTTTGCTCTAGCCCACGTCAAGCGGGTATGTCGTGTTTGTACACGCGACAGTCCCGAACCTTTATGAATTAGAAACCCCAGTCTGGAGCGCTGATGTCCTGGCTTTTGCAGGGCTATAAGTGAGTTGAACCGGCCTCCCAATCCACCTATAATGCGCGCGCCCGAAACGACGGTGGAGTTGGCTCGGGTGTCGTCGGGCGCTTTTTTGCGAGGTGGAAATGACCGGTGCTGAAATCGCCCGCCCTCCGGTGTATCGGATTACTCTGGCGCAGCTCGCGATTCTGGTATTGCTGAGCCTGATCTTGCTTGCATCGGACACGGTTCGCGCCTATTCGGTATTGGGCGGTGGCCTGATAGCAATCCTGCCCCAGGCGTATTTTGCTGCGCTTGCTTTCAGGTGGCATGGCGCCCGGTCAGCCAGAGCAATGGCGCGTTCAAGCTATATTGGGCAGGTGGGGAAGTTTGTACTGAGTGTGGCCGGGTTCGCGGCGGTGTTTGTCGTGGTACGGCCTATCGACGGGCCTGCCGTTTTTGTTGGCTTCGGCCTGATGTTGCTGGTACAGATAGCGGGAAGTTGGCTGCTGCTGAGGCGCCAACGGGGCACGAAATTACAACCAAAGTAATAGAAGCAAGAGTTGCGATAAATGGCAGGCGAAACCCAAACGGTCTCAGAATACATAGTCCACCACCTGACTAATGCGACCTTTGGCAAACTACCGGGCGGCTTCGTGCGAGCCGATGGTACTACTATCCAAGAAGGTGGTGCTTGGGTGATGGCTCATAGTGCCGATGAAGCAGCATTGATGGGATTTAATGCGATTCATCTTGACTCCATTGGCTGGTCTATTGGTCTTGGGATCGTATTTTGTTGGATTTTTCGCTCTGTCGCCAAGAAAGCCGAGACGGGCGTACCCAGCGGCGTCGTCAACTTTGTCGAGATGATCGTTGAATTCGTCGACGGTACCGTCCGAGACACCTTCCATGGCCGTAACCCGCTAATCGCGCCGCTGGCCCTTACAATTTTCGTATGGGTCTTTCTTATGAATTTGATGGACCTTGTACCCGTAGATCTGGTGCCGACCCTGTTTGCGATGTCCGGGGTTTACTACCAAAAAATTGTGCCGTCGACAGACCCCAACATCACCATGGGTATGGCCGTCGGCGTGTTCATTTTGATGCTCTACTATTCGATAAAGGTAAAAGGCTTCGGCTTTGTTAAAGAGCTTACTTTAAACCCCTTCAACCACTGGGTTTTCATACCTGTAAACCTGTTTATGGAAATCGTCGGGCTTCTGGCCAAGCCATTCTCGTTGGGGCTTCGCTTGTTTGGCAACATGTATGCCGGCGAGATGATTTTTATTCTGATTGCTGCGCTGTATAGCGCGGGTATTGCGTGGATGGCACCAGCGGGGCTGCTGCAAATCGGCTGGGCAATATTCCATATTCTGGTTATTACACTTCAGGCCTTTATTTTTATGGTGCTGACAATTGTCTACATCAGCATGGCGCATGAAGACCATTAATTGACTTTAACTTTCGGTTGTTTTTCACAAGGAGAAAATCATGGAATTAGTTTACGTAGCTGCCGCTATCATGATGGGCCTGGGTGGCCTCGGCGCTGCTATCGGTGTTGGCCTGCTTGGTGGCAAGTTGATTGAAGGATCGGCACGTCAACCTGAACTCGCCCCCAAGCTGCAGGTAACCTTCTTCCTGGGCGCCGGACTGGTAGACGCGATTCCCATTATCGGTGTTGGTATCGCGATGTACTTGATCTTCGTGGTCGCGCCTGCCTGATCTTGGACTACGAATACGGGGCGAAAGGTTGAGCAGCCCCCAACACCAGTGAGGAGCATGGCGTGAATATAAATCTTACGCTTATCGGACAGATGATTGCCTTTGTCGGCTTTGTCTTGTTCTGCATGAAATACGTGTGGCCGCCCATTATTGCGGCGATGCAAGAACGTGCAGAAAAGATTTCAGACGGACTGGCAGCCGCTGATCGGGCCAGCCACGATTTGGAATTGGCACAAGAGAAAGCAGTGGAACGTTTGAAAGAGGCGAAGGCCGAAGCGGCGGCTATCGTCGAGGCGGCACACAAGCGCGGCAATCAAATGATTGAAGAGGCCAAAGAGGCTGCACTTGCTGAAGCCGAAAGAGTTAAATCTGCCGCCGAAGCAGAGATTGAGCAGGAAGCCAATCGAGCACGGGAGCAGTTACGCTCACAAGTGGCAGTGCTGTCGTTGGCTGGCGCAGAGAAAATTCTGGGTACAGAAATTGATCAGCAAAAGCACAATGAAATGGTAGAGAAACTGGCCGCAGAGCTTTGATTCGAGGGAGCAATGGCTGAACTAAGTACACTGGCAAGACCCTATGCAAAGGCTGCGTTTGAGTATGCCATTGAAAACGATCTGTTGGGCCCCTGGGCTGAGCAGCTCGCCATAGCGGCTGCGGTGGTGAGTCATGAATCGATGACCAATGCTCTGAACGACCCTTCACTGACCGCGGAACAGCAGTCTAAAACCCTGACAGACGTATGTGGCGACAGCTTGTCAGAGGGGTCAAAAAATTTCATCTCAATACTCGCTACGAATAAGCGCCTGGCGCTGTTACCGGAGATCAGTGCACTGTTTGCGCAATACAAGGCCAACCGGGAGAAAACGGTGGATGTCGAAGTTATATCCGCGTTCGATCTCCCGGACGCGGTTCAGGTCAAACTGGCTGAGGTGCTGGGCAACAAGCTAGAACGACAGGTCGCGGTGCAAGCGTCTACTGACAGTAATTTGTTGGGGGGTGTGTTGATAAGAGCAGGCGACACGGTCATCGATGGTTCCGTTCGCGGCAAGCTGGATAAGCTTGCTGAAGCGATGACTTCTTAGAATTGTGTGAGTGTAAAGAATTAAGGATTGAGGATTAGAGCATGCAGCAACTGAATCCATCAGAGATAAGCGAAATCATCAAACAGCGTATTGATGCGCTTGATGTGAGCAGCGAAGCTCGCAACGAAGGCACGGTTGTGTCAGTCACAGATGGCATTATTCGCATACACGGCCTTGCCGATGTGATGTACGGCGAGATGATTGAATTCGATGACGGCATCTATGGTATGGCCCTGAACCTTGAGCGTGACTCTGTTGGTGCCGTAGTGCTGGGCGATTATAAGGGGTTGGCGGAAGGCCAATCCTGTCGCTGTACTGGCCGCATTCTTGAGGTGCCTGTTGGGCCTGAATTGCAAGGCCGCGTAGTTGATGCTCTGGGCAACCCGATCGATGGAAAGGGGCCCGTAAATGCCTCGATGACCGATGCGCTTGAAAAAGTGGCCCCGGGTGTTATTGCACGCCAATCAGTCGATCAGCCTGTCCAGATTGGACTAAAAGCCATTGACTCGATGGTGCCCATCGGTCGCGGACAGCGTGAATTGATTATCGGCGACCGCCAAATCGGTAAAACGGCGATCGCGGTGGACGCAATCATTAACCAAAAAGACTCTGGCATTAAATGCGTTTATGTTGCCATTGGCCAGAAAGCGTCATCGGTGGCGGCGGTTGTTCGAAAGCTCGAAGAGCACGGCGCGATGGACCACACGATAGTCGTTGCCGCGACCGCGGCGGATCCCGCGGCGATGCAGTTTCTAGCGCCCTTCGCGGGTTGCACGATGGGCGAGTACTATCGGGATCGTGGCGAGGATGCATTGATTATTTATGATGACCTGACGAAACAGGCGATGGCGTACCGTCAGATTTCTTTGCTGCTGCGCCGCCCGCCGGGTCGTGAAGCGTATCCTGGTGACGTATTTTATCTTCACTCTCGTTTGCTTGAGCGTGGGGCACGAGTGAACGCCGACTACGTTGAGTCGTTCACCAAGGGTGAAGTGAAAGGCAAAACCGGGTCTTTGACTGCTCTGCCCGTTATTGAGACGCAGGCAGGTGACGTCTCTGCTTTCGTACCGACCAATGTGATTTCAATTACCGACGGCCAGATCTTTCTGGAGGCGGATATGTTCAACTCGGGTATTCGCCCGGCGATGAACGCTGGTATCTCTGTGTCTCGTGTGGGCGGCGCGGCCCAAACCAAGGTGATGAAGAAGCTGTCCGGCGGTATCCGAACGGCACTCGCCCAATATCGAGAACTAGCTGCGTTCTCGCAGTTCGCATCAGATCTCGATGACGCGACAAAAGCGCAGCTCAATCATGGTGAGCGTGTAACCGAGCTGATGAAGCAGAAGCAGTATTCACCGCAGAGTATTGCCGAGATGGGCGTCATGCTGTACGCCGCAAACGAAGGGTATTTGACTGACGTTGAAGTCGAGAAGATAGGCGACTTTGAGCACGCTCTGCTGGCGTACATGCATGCTGAGCACGGCGAGCTGATGAACCAGGTGGTTGAGTCTGGCGATTATAACGACGAGATCGAGACCAGTTTTAAAGCTGGAATTGAGAAGTTCAAAGAGACTCAAACCTGGTAAACCCGAGGATCATTGAATGGCTGTCGGAAAGGAAATTCGTACCAAGATCGCGAGCATTCAAAGCACGCAGAAGATCACCAGTGCCATGGAAATGGTGGCTGCAAGCAAGATGCGCAAAGCTCAGGATCGCATGGCAGTGGGCAAGCCATACGCCCGCCGGATGCGAGCGGTTGTAGGACATATTGCAAACGCAGCGCCTGAGTATAAACACATGTACATGGAAGAGCGGGACGTGAAGCGGGTGGGCTACATCGTCGTCTCTACCGACCGCGGCCTGTGTGGTGGCTTGAACATTAACCTGTTCAAAAACACCGTAAAGTCCATGAAGGAGTGGGCCGACCAGGGTATAGAGATAGAGCTGTCTTTGGTCGGAGCAAAAGCCGCAGCATTCTTCAACAGCTATGGTGGCAACGTCACGGCAGCTGTACGTGATTTGGGGGAGGAGCCCTCCCTTTCTGATTTGATCGGTGGCGTTAAGACCATGCTTGAGGCCTATGCCAGCGGCCGAATAGATAGGTTGTTCCTCGTTAGCAACGAGTTTATCAACACCATGACGCAGAACCCGACGCTTGAACAGTTGCTGCCCCTGCAGGCCAAAGACAGTTCGGAAATGAAGCACCACTGGGATTATATCTATGAGCCCGATGCAAAAGAGCTGTTAGAAAAATTGCTGGAGCGCTATATCGAGTCGCAGGTGTATCAGGCAGTGGTAGAAAACGGCGCCTGCGAGCAAGCTGCTCGCATGTTAGCAATGAAAAACGCCACGGAAAACGCCGGTGAAATCATCGACGACTTGCAGCTGGTGTATAACAAAGCGCGCCAGGCTGCAATTACCCAAGAATTGTCGGAAATCGTCGGGGGCGCAGCTGCAATCGGCTGACGCCTGCCAAACAATTGGGATGGGTGGTACCGGCAGCGGCCGGGCCAGGCAACACAATAGGATATTGATCTAGAGGATCGGAACATGAGTAGCGGACGAATCGTGCAAATTATCGGAGCCGTCATCGATGTGGAGTTTCCGCGTGATGTCGTGCCGAGGGTATATGATGCACTGACTGTGACCGAGAAAGACCTAACCCTTGAAGTGCAGCAGCAATTGGGTGATGGCGTCGTGCGAACGATTGCCATGGGCTCCTCGGAAGGTGTTCGCCGAGGCCTTAATGTGGAAAATACAGGCGAACCTATTTCTGTTCCGGTTGGTGTGGAAACACTAGGTCGCATTATGGACGTTTTGGGCAATCCTATTGATGAGTGCGGACCTATCGGCGAACAAGAGCGCGCCTCAATTCATCGAAAGGCGCCAACATATGAAGAACTAGCGGCCTCGGAAGAGCTGCTAGAGACTGGTATCAAGGTGATCGATTTGGTGTGTCCTTTTGCCAAGGGCGGCAAGGTCGGACTCTTTGGTGGTGCAGGCGTAGGTAAAACGGTCAACATGATGGAGTTGATCAACAACATCGCGACCGAGCACTCAGGGCTTTCCGTGTTCGCAGGTGTTGGGGAGCGCACACGAGAAGGTAATGACTTCTACTACGAAATGCAGGAATCCAAAGTAGTGGATGTCGAAACTTTCAGCAATTCAAAAGTGGCAATGGTCTACGGGCAGATGAATGAGCCGCCAGGCAACCGCCTGCGCGTTGCGCTGACGGGCCTCACCATGGCGGAGAAGTTCCGTGATGAAGGTCGTGATGTGCTGCTTTTTATTGACAATATTTATCGCTACACGCTCGCGGGTACAGAGGTATCTGCTTTGCTGGGTCGTATGCCTTCAGCGGTGGGATATCAGCCTACGCTTGCGGAGGAGATGGGTGTATTGCAGGAACGGATTACCTCCACCAAGGTTGGATCGATTACATCTATCCAGGCGGTATATGTACCGGCGGACGATCTTACAGACCCGTCTCCTGCTACCACTTTCGCGCACTTGGATTCAACGGTGGTATTGAGCCGGGATATCGCAGCGAAAGGCATTTATCCGGCGGTAGATCCACTTGACTCCACGTCGCGGCAACTCGATCCGCTGATCATTGGACCCGAACACTACGAGACAGCGCGGGGGGTACAGAACGTATTGCAGCGCTACAAAGAGCTCAAGGACATCATCGCGATTCTCGGTATGGATGAGCTGTCCGAAGAGGACAAGCAGAGTGTTAATCGGGCTCGCAAGATTGAGCGGTTTTTGTCACAGCCATTCCACGTGGCCGAGGTCTTCACTGGCTCTCCCGGCAAGTATGTATCCCTAAAAGATACGATCGCAGGCTTTAGCGGTATTCTCGCCGGCGAGTACGACCACCTGCCCGAGCAAGCGTTCTATATGGTTGGCAGCATTGATGAGGCTGTTGAAAAAGCCAAGGGCATGGAGTGAGAGACAAAGTAGCTAGCCATGACGGCGAGCAAGAGGCAGAATAATGTCAATGACTATTCACTGCGATATCGTCAGCGCTGAAGAAGAAATCTTTTCCGGCCTGGTCGAAATGTTGGTCGCAACGGGAGACATCGGCGAGCTGGGTGTGACCTACGGACACGCACCGCTGTTGACTGCTCTGAAGCCTGGCCCTATCCGTGTGGTCACCCAAAATGGAGAGGAACACCTGTACTACGTCTCCGGAGGCTTTCTTGAAGTACAGCCTGGCATAGTCTCCGTGCTTGCCGACACCGCGTTGCGCGCAGCTGATGTTGACGAAGCAGCGATGGAAGAAGCTCGGAAAGAGGCTGAACATGCCCTGGCTAACCAGACCGGTGACTTTGACTATGGGCGTGCGTCTTCCCAGCTAGCTGAGGCCGCGGCTCAATTAGCTACTCTCCGAAAGATGCGAAATCGAGCTGGTCGCGGCTAG
>JBCDFM010000142.1:0-10306 GCA_039178015.1 Pseudomonadota bacterium | reverse complement strand
TTGAGCGAAGCAGTTCGTCAGGTAATTGCCAACGGCCTTGAACTGATCGGTGTTTCTGCGCCGGAGGCGATGTAGGCGATGGCGAAAGATTTCGCCAAGGCAGGCAAGTCTGGACGAAAATCCAGCGGTAAAACGGGCCGTCAACGTAAATCATCGCCTCAAGTGCAGCACGGTAAGTCAGGTAGCAGCTGGCGTGCTTATCTGGCCGGCGTGTTGACAGGCGTCTTTGTGAGCTTCCTTGTTTATCTCAACAGCCTGCCTGGGGAGGTAGACAGTACGGCCGTGCCGCAGGCAGTCGCTTCTGAGGTGGTTGTTGCCGATCCTCCAGAGCCCAGATTCGATTTTTACACCATGCTCGAGGAGCAGACGCTTGAGATGCCTGTCGAGCCCGCGCGCGTTACCGAGCTGCCGACCGACACTGTGCGCGATATCTATCTGCTACAGGCTGGATCATTCCGTTTGCGGGATGATGCCGATAGGCGGCGCGCAGAGCTGTTGCTCCTGGGCCTGGAGCCCAGGGTCGAAGAGGCCACTAGCGACAACGGTCGATGGTTCAGAGTCTATCTTGGGCCCTTTGATTCCCGCCCAGCCATGTCGAAGGCACGCAGCCTTACTGCCGCCCAGGACATTGACACTCTGCTGCTAAAAAGGGGGGCGCCCTGATTTCGCACCTTGGGACTTGAATTCTCGTCTGGCGCACCCCATCTTTCTTCGACTAAGCCGATAGACTGCTAAGAGGTCTTTTGCATTGGAACAATTCGAAGGAACCACCATTTTGTCTGTGAGACGTGGAAACAGCGTCGTTATTGGTGGGGATGGGCAGGTTTCCCTTGGCAATACCATCATGAAGGGCAATGCCCGCAAAGTCAGGCGCTTGCACAAAGATCAGGTGCTGGCAGGCTTCGCGGGAGGAACCGCGGATGCGTTTACCCTTTTTGAGCTATTCGAAGCTCAGCTCGACAAGCATCAGGGGCATTTGGTCAGGGCCGCAGTTGAACTCGCCAAGGCCTGGCGCACAGAGCGCGCACTGCGAAGACTTGAGGCGCTGCTGGCTGTTGCTGACAAGACCACCTCTTTGGTTATTACCGGCAATGGCGACGTAATAGAACCTGAGGACAATCTCATCGCGATTGGTTCAGGCGGCCCCTTTGCACAATCTGCAGCACGAGCGCTGTTAGACAATACTGAATTGAGCGCGCGCGATATCGTGGAGAAAGGTCTCACGATCGCTGGTGATATTTGCATCTACACAAACCACAATCGAACCATAGAACAACTGGATTTTTAGACTGACTATGTCCGATATGACACCGCGTGAGATCGTTCACGAGCTCGATAAGCACATTGTGGGCCAAGACGAGGCCAAACGCGCCGTAGCGATAGCATTGCGTAATCGCTGGCGTCGCATGCAGCTGAGCGAAGAGTTGCGTGCAGAGATTACTCCCAAAAATATCTTGATGATAGGGCCCACCGGTGTCGGCAAGACGGAAATTGCGCGCAGGCTGGCCAAGCTGGCTAATGCGCCTTTTGTTAAGGTAGAGGCGACAAAGTTCACCGAAGTTGGCTATGTGGGCCGCGACGTGGATTCCATCGTACGAGATCTGGTCGATGTGTCTATCAAAATGCTTCGCGAGCAGGAAATGACTCGGGTTCGATTCCGAGCGGAGGAAATGGCTGAGGAGCGTATTCTCGATATCCTGCTGCCACCGGCTCGCAACGCGGAGGGCGAATCCGGTGGTGGCACCCGACAATTACTTCGGAAGAAACTACGCGAGGGCGAACTGGACGATAAGGAAATCGAGGTCGAGCTCAGTTCTCCCGGAGCAGCGATGGAGATCATGGCGCCTCCGGGTATGGAGGAGATGACTAGCCAGTTGCAAAGCATGTTCTCCAATATGTCCCGATCTCAACAGAAAACGCGCAAACTACCTATCAAGGACGCCTTCAGTGCCCTGTGTGACGAGGAGGCCGCCAAGATGATCAACGAAGACGAGCTGCGACAGCGCGCCGTTCATGTCGCGGAACAAAACGGCATTGTTTTTATAGACGAATTAGACAAGGTGGCCAAGCGCAGCGAGGGAGGTGGTGCAGATGTCTCCAGGGAAGGTGTTCAACGCGACTTACTGCCGTTAATCGAGGGCTCCACCGTGAGCACAAAACACGGCATGATCAAAACAGACCACATCTTGTTCGTGGCCTCCGGTGCATTCCATCTAGCGAAACCATCAGATCTTATTCCCGAACTACAGGGCCGTTTACCTATCCGGGTAGAACTATCCGCGCTGACACCCGATGATTTCCAGCGTATCTTGACGGAACCCAACGCCTCACTAACGGAGCAATATCAAGCCCTGCTCGGTACCGAAGGCATGAATATTGAATTCACGACAGACGGCATACGACGTATTGCTGAGACCGCTTGGCACGTTAACGAACGCACTGAAAATATCGGAGCGAGGCGGCTGCATACTGTCATGGAGCGCTTGCTAGAAGAGTCTTCGTTTGGCGCTTCAGACAACGGTCTAGCGGACAAGCCGCTACGCATTGACGCGGATTACGTTGACAGCCAATTGAAGGCACTGAGCGCAGATGAGGATCTGTCGCGCTTTATTCTTTGACGCCGGTGACAGACCAACGGCAACCACGACCACTGGACATCAAGCTGCGCAAGCGCTCACGCACCCTGGAATTACACTATCCAGATGACGAGCATTATGAACTGACCGCTGAGTACCTGCGAGTATATTCCCCGTCGGCAGAGGTGAGAGGCCATGGCCGTGGTGAGGACACGCTACAGACTGGAAAAATCGAAGTCGGAATAGATCACATCAAACCCGTCGGTCGCTATGCGCTGCAACTAATCTTTGACGACGGCCACGATACCGGGCTGTACTCCTGGGATTACCTGTACGAATTATGCACGCAGCAAAAGCAACGCTGGCAAGACTATATCGACCGCTTACATGCCGCCGGCGCCAGCCGTGACCCACAGGTACAAGTCCTTCACTTCAAGCCATAGCGGGTTTTCAGACTGCTGACTCAACACCTTCGTTGAGGACTCAATAAGGCCACTGCCGACAAGTCAACAACGCGTTACAATAGACCGCTGCATCTTAAGGAAACAAGCGCGCAATGGCCGATAAAGAAACCACGCATTTTGGCTACAAGGAAGTTGACGTCGATTCCAAGGCGGATATGGTCGCCGGCGTATTTGATTCAGTTGCTACGCGCTACGATCTAATGAACGATTTGATGTCAGGCGGCATTCATCGAATATGGAAGCGTTTTACCATCGAACTCAGTGCGGTTCGTTCGGGCCATACCGTACTAGACATCGCCGGTGGAACAGGCGATTTAGCAGCGCGCTTTGCCGACATCGTGGGTTCGGATGGGCGAGTGGTACTGGCTGACATCAACGAGTCTATGCTGAAGGTTGGCCGAGACAAATTGTTGGATACCGGTGCTCAGGGCAACCTGGAATTCGTTCAGGCGGATGCACAGTATCTGCCCTTCCCCGATAAAAGCTTCGACTGCATCACGATCGCATTCGGATTACGCAATGTCACCGACAAAGATCTGGCATTGCGTTCAATGCTCAGAGTACTCAAGCCGGGCGGGAGGTTGCTAGTTTTAGAATTTTCGAAACCGGAAAATACGCTGCTGAGCAAAGCCTACGATACTTATTCTTTCCGAGTTCTTCCGCTGATGGGACGTCTGGTCGCCAATGATTCAGATAGCTATCAGTACTTAGCCGAGTCGATTCGCATGCACCCCGACCAGGAGACCTTGAAAGATATGATGGAGGATGCGGGGTTCAGTAGCTGCGAATACCACAATATGACGGGGGGTATTGTCGCACTCCATAAAGGCATCAAGGCCTGATATGTCCTCTCCTGGCGACCCCGCGCTAAACACAGCTGCCATGGCCGCTCTGGAGGCCGTGATAAACCGCGCCCTGTCGCTCTCACCTGACGGCCAGCAGGAACTCGCAAAACTCGCAGGTTGCGTCTTCGGCGTTCACTGTACTGCACCGACCATGGATGCGTATATACAACCGAACGCTAAGGGACGAATACGGCTGATGGGGACATACGAGGGCAACATTACCACCCGCGTCACCGGCTCAGCCTCCGATTTCACTGAACTTGCAAGCTCAGAAGATCCCACGGCCACACTGATCAACGGATCCTTAGAACTCGATGGGGACAGCGCGCCTTTGATCGAACTGCAGAAGTTGATATCCGCACTAGATGTCGACTGGGAAGCTCCCCTCGTCGAGGTGCTGGGAGACGTTGCAGGGCATCAGCTCGCCAAGGTCTTACGCGGTGTCCACAGCTGGAGCCGACAGGCCTCTGATGGACTGATGAGACAACTTCAGGAGTTCATACACGAGGAGGCAAAGCTGTGTCCACCAAGGCTGGAGTTGGAAGACTTCTACAGCGATATAGCACAGCTCACACGGCAGGTAGAGCGCCTTCAATCGCGTATTTCGCGCCTGCGAAAGCGCATCCACGATCTGCACGCCTAGCCAGCTCATGTCTCGCCTTTCGAGAGCGTTCAAGATTCTTCGCACAGTGTCGCGCTACCGACTGGATGAGTTCATCGATAAGCGCCGCCTGGGCACGCCGACTCGTGTTGCACTTGCCCTGGCGCCCTGGCGTTTTCACAAAGTGCCGGATCTACCTCGCGCCGTGCGTCTTCGCAAGACGCTAGAAGAGCTTGGACCGGTTTTTATTAAATTCGGTCAGATGCTGTCTACCCGTCGCGATCTTTTGCCCGTGGATATTGCCGACGAATTGGCGAAGCTTCAAGACAAGGTGCCACCTTTTCCGGAGCAACAGTCCATTGAAATTATCCAGCGCGGCCTGGGGAAGCCAATTGCAGAGCTCTTTTCCAGCTTTGAAGCCAAGCCCATGGCTTCCGCTTCAGTCGCCCAGGTGCACGCGGCCACCTTACATTCCGGCGAACAAGTGGTAGTTAAGGTTATTCGCCCCGATATAGAGCCCGTTATCCGAGAGGATTTGGCGTTGATGTTTACGCTGGCAAAACTCGTGGCGAGATACTTGCCAGACGGGCGCCGGCTGCGGCCGGTGGAAGTGGTCGCTGAATACGAATTCACCATTCTCGACGAACTGGATTTGGGCAGGGAAGCCGCGAACGCCTGCCAGCTGCGCCGTAATTTTGAGGACAGCAAATTACTTTATGTACCTCAGGTTTACTGGGACTATACCTGTCGCAATGTCTTTGTGATGGAACGCATTAGCGGTATCCCCGTAACGGACATGGCAGAACTCAAGGCGCGAGGAACCGATCTCAAGCTGCTGGCTGAACGCGGAGTGGAGATTTTTTTTACGCAGGTATTTCGCGACAGTTTTTTCCACGCGGATATGCACCCCGGGAATATTTTTGTTGACGCCAGCGATCCTGCGGACCCAACCTATATCGGGGTCGATTGCGCCATCATAGGCAGTCTCAGCGATTCTGATCAATACTATCTCGCCCGCAACCTGCTAAGTATTTTCCGCAGAGACTATCGAGAAGTGGCACAGCTACATGTAGAGTGCGGATGGGTGCCGCCACAAACGCGTGTTCAGGACTTTGAATCAGCCATGCGAGCAGTATGTGAACCGGTGTTCGAACGACCACTGGGCGAAATCTCGTTTGGTCAGTTACTGATCTATTTGTTTCAAACCGCGCGCCGTTTCGATATGCACATTCAACCCTCGCTTGTTCTACTACAAAAAACTATGCTCAACATCGAGGGCCTAGGCCGCCAACTCTACCCCAGCCTCAACCTGTGGGACACGGCAAAGCCGTTTTTGGAAGATTGGGTTCAGGAGCGCTACTCTCCCCAATCTCTTTTCAAGAGGCTGCAGCGACAAGCTCCTTCCTGGCTTGAACAACTTCCACAACTTCCAGACGTTTGGATCGACAATTTGCAGCAGGGTAAGGATGTGCAAATTCGTCTCGCTCAACCTTCACAACCGCCCGCGACTTCTCAAGAGCCAGAGGCCAATACTTCCGGGAGACAACGCCGTCAGCTGGTCGGCCTGGTGTTAATTGTGGTCGCAGGAAGCACACTTCTACCTGGTAGTGTCAGGCCGCTGTTAGATGCATCGGTTGTGAGCTGGCTGCTATTGGCGCTTGGATTACTGCTGCTATGGCCCCCAAAAAGCTGAAAATTATCAACCTGTGCTGGCAGCAACCCTGTGCCATAATGTGGCCCGATAGAGACTATGACTATGACGGAACCGCCAAACCTCCTGGCAGACATTCAGTGGAATGAGCAAGGGCTAGTTCCTGCCATTGCGCAAGATTGGAAATCCGGTGAAGTGCTCATGCTCGCATGGATGAACCGGCAATCCCTGGAGCTTACCCTGGCAGAGGGTAGGGCAATCTATTGGTCACGCTCTCGTCAGGCCCTGTGGCGTAAAGGTGAAGAGTCTGGCCACGTACAAAACTTGAAGGAATTGCGAATCGACTGTGATGCCGATACCGTTCTGATGAAGGTAGAGCAATTGGGCGGCATCGCCTGCCATACTGGACGCCGCAGCTGTTTTCATCTCAAGGCTCACAACCAAGGCTGGCAGGTCACTGACCCTGTACTGCGATCGCCAAAGGAAATATATGGTTAACCCTTATGAGTGACCTATTACAAAATCTGGGAGCAGTTTTGGAGCAGCGCAAGAGTGCTGATCCCGAACACTCTTATGTAGCAGCACTGCACAGTGCCGGGCTCAACAAGATATTAGAAAAAGTCGGGGAAGAGTCCACCGAGGTCATTCTAGCGGCAAAAGATGTTGGCGCTGGGATAGACGATAGCGATCTGGTGGGCGAAGTTGCAGATCTGTGGTTTCACACAATGGTCATGTTGTCTCATTTGAATATCAATGTAGATGAGGTCACAACATGCCTGGCGGGACGCATGGGCGTCTCTGGCATTCACGAAAAAGCCGCGCGCAACAAATAGCTCGGTAAAAGCGATAACAGGAGGTATGGAATATGGGAGTCGGTGGAATCAGTATTTGGCAACTGTTGATCATCCTGGCAATAGTCATCATGTTGTTTGGCACCAAACGCTTGCGTACCTTAGGCAGCGACCTGGGTAGCGCAGTGAAAGGTTTTCGCAAAACCATGCAGGAAGAACCCCCTGCTAGTAAAGACCCAACGGAAGCGGCTGAACAAGTAGAGGAGACGTCCTCGGGCGCCGAAAAGGACAAGTAAACTCTGAATGTTCGACGTTGGGTTTGCCGAGCTGCTGCTCATCGCTATCGTGGGCCTGCTTGTTATCGGGCCGGAGCGGCTACCGGGTGCTATTCGCACAGGGCAAGCATGGTACAGCCGAATAAAGCGGTCCCTAACTGATATCAAGCACGAAGTCAGCCGGGAGCTTCACAATGACGCGGTTTTGCAGGACATAAAAAACGCCGGTCATGACTTGAAGTCGCAGGCGGATGAATTTGGCGAGCAGCTGCGATCAGCTACCACCGTCATTTCCGAGTCCGAGCAGGACATACCTGATCATAGCGAAGATCAGCGCCGGCTGACAGAAAAACGCGCACAATGAGCGAACAGGAAAGCATCGACCAGCCGCTACCATTGGTCGCCCATCTGACGGAACTGCGCGATCGATTGCTGCGCGCCATTCTGTCTGTTCTTGTCGTATTTATCGCGCTCTTTCCCTTTGCTAACGAAATCTATGCCTTTGTTTCCGAGCCCCTGAGAGCGCTTTTACCACCGGGTTCTACGATGATCGCCACAGAAGTGGCCGCGCCATTTCTGACACCATTTAAATTAACACTCTTTACCGCGATTTTTATCGCCATTCCCTATGTGCTTTACCAGATTTGGAGTTTTATCGCGCCAGGTATGTATAAGCACGAAAAGAGACTCGCTCTGCCATTATTGGCGTCCAGCGTAGCACTGTTCTACGCGGGAGCAGCCTTCGCATATTTCGTTGTGTTCCCACTGATTTTTGCCTTCTTCACCAGTGTCGGCCCGGCGGATGTCACTATTATGACTGACATCAACAGCTATCTGAACTTCGTACTAAAGCTGTTTTTTGCCTTCGGACTGGCCTTTGAAATACCCATCGCCGCGGTGCTTATGATCTCGACCGGTGTTACTACTCCTGAAAATCTGGCGAAGAAGCGCCCCTACATCATCGTCGGTTGTTTCGTCTTGGGTATGCTGCTCACTCCGCCGGACATCATTTCCCAATCGCTACTGGCTCTACCGATGTGGATATTGTTTGAGCTGGGGATTTACTTCGGACGCCTAATCACACGCAATCGACCGCAGGAAGCAGAGTAAGCTGTGACCAACAAGTCAAAGTCTGCCAGCCTACCAGCGCTGCTCCCAGTGCTCAGCTTTCTGAAACCTTATCGCTGGCGCTTGGTCGGTGCGAGCCTCGCTCTTCTATTTACGGCTGCTGCAACCCTTTCGCTAGGCTGGGGCCTACAAATATTGATCGATCGCGGCTTCAAAGGGAATAGTGCGGACCTCGGTACCGCCATCAGCCTGCTGATCAGTATCGCTGCTGCGATCGCCATCGGTACATTTATCCGCTTTTATCTTGTTTCCTGGCTCGGCGAGCGGGTTAGTGCAGATCTGCGCAAGGCTGTTTTCAACAACCTTGTGCACCTGCACCCTGGATTTTTCGAGGCCAATCGCAGCGGTGAGATCATGTCCCGTCTCACAACCGATACCACGCTTTTACAAACCATCATCGGCTCATCATTCAGTATGGCGTTGCGCAGCAGTCTGACCATGGTCGGCGCGCTAGTGATGATGTTTATCACCAATCTTAAACTCAGCCTGATCATCGCAGTCGGTGTACCGCTGGTGTTGCTCCCCATCCTTATCTTTGGTCGACGGGTCCGCCGGTTGTCTAACCAGAGCCAGGACAGCATTGCCAGCGTTGGCAGCTACGCAGGGGAGGTTGTCCAACATATTCGCGTCGTACAGAGCTATACACAGGAACAGTACGAGTCTAGCGCTTTTGGTCGAGAGGTAGAACGGGCCTTCACTATCGCCAGACGCAGAATATGGCAGCGCTCACTATTAATTGGCTGTGCCATCTTGCTTCTGTTTCTAGGCATGGCAGCCATGATGTGGGAAGGCGGTCGGGATGTACTCAATGGCAGCATGACAGCCGGCGAATTGGGGGCGTTCGTGTTCTATGCCATCATGGTGGGGAACGGTGTTGCAACTGTCGCAGAGGTATGGGGTGAACTGCAGCGTGCTGCAGGTGCGGCAGAACGTCTCATTCAGCTACTAAATACCCAAAGCCAGATTGACGACCCAGGCCCGCAAGACCTTGAAGCGACCGCCACGCGAGCGCATCTGAGACTTGAAAATATCAGCTTTTACTATCCCACACGGCCAGCACAGGCCGCATTGAAGGAGCTTTCGCTGACCGTGGCGGCGGGAAAAAGTCTCGCCCTCGTTGGGCCTTCCGGCGCAGGCAAGTCTACGGTGTTCGAGCTGTTACAGCGCTTCTACGATCCTCAGCTGGGGCGAGTATTGCTCAATGGCGAAGACATACGCGAATTGGGCTTGCAGCAGCTGCGCACGCATATTGCGCTGGTGCCTCAACAGCCCGCCCTGTTCACCGGCAGCGTGCGTTACAACATATGCTACGGACAACCAGACGCAACCGATGCACAGGTTGTTGCGGCGGCTAAGGCCGCGCATGCGCAAGAGTTTATTGAGCGACTACCTGAGGGCTATGATAGTCACCTGGGTGAGCAAGGTGTGCGCCTATCTGGCGGCCAGCGCCAGCGAATAGCACTGGCAAGAGCAATACTGAACGATCCTGAAATACTGCTATTGGACGAAGCCACGAGCGCACTGGACACTGAAAGTGAACATCAGGTCCAACAGGCACTACACGAGTTAATGAATAACCGAACCACGGTCATCATTGCTCATCGCCTGTCGACCATTCTCCATGCGGATATCATCGCCGTGCTCGATCAAGGACAGCTTGTCGCCCAAGGCACGCATGAGCAACTCATGCAGGACTGCGCGCTGTATCAAAGACTCGCAAGTCTGCAGTTCAAAGATGCAAAGTTGGAGCGGACCGAGCTTCGCGATATTGCGTCAGCGCGCAAGCGCTAACCGCTAAATTCACGAACCAGCCCACTGATAGATTCCTTGGCATCACCAAACAACATGCGCGTGTTGTCTTTATAAAACAAGGGATTCTCAATCCCGGCAAAGCCTGAGGCCATGGAGCGCTTAAGAACAAACACGGTTCGCGCTTTATCCACGTTGATCACCGGCATCCCATAGATGGGGGACG
>JBCDFM010000141.1:0-10395 GCA_039178015.1 Pseudomonadota bacterium | reverse complement strand
CATCCATGAGCTCCACGTAATGCATATACTGATCAGTGATTTTCGATACGTCGATATCGAGAATATCGAGGTTTTGGCGTTTGATCAGGTAGAGCAGCAGATCCAATGGCCCCTCGAACGCCTCGAGAAACACTTCCAGCGCTTGCGGAGGGATGTACAGATCTTTTGGCAGCTCAGTGACCGCCTGCCCCATCACGACAGCAAACGGCATTTCGCCCTGCTCGGGTCGCAGCAAGTTATCTGATGGCTCGGTGGTGGCTGGAGGGGGGTCGGTGGGCTGGGCCGACTCATCGGCTGGGGTGTCAGAACGCTCGGGTGTGGGGTCGTTACCGGCCACGTAGCTTGGAATCCTCTATGCGTTTTAGCGATAACAGTCGCTTTACGGGACGTAGTATACCCCTTTAGGCATCAAAAGGCGCTATATCTCCTTTACCAACTCGCAATACCATCGGTACATCGTCAGCCAAATCAACCACTGTGGTCGCTTCCATGCCGCAGAAACCGCCATCAATCACCAGATCTACCTCGTGCTGGAGTGTATCGCGGATATCGTAAGGGTCAATCAGCGGGTAGTCCTCGCCGGGCATGATTAGGGTGACACTCATCATGGGCTCACCCAAATCATCGAGCAAGGCAGCGGCGATGCGATTATCAGGCACCCGCAATCCCACCGTTTTACGCTTTGGATGCAGCAACCTTCGAGGCACTTCAGATGTCGCCTTCAGTATGAACGTGTATGGACCCGGCGTGCAGTGCCGCAGCTGTCGGTAAGCAGAGTTGTTGA
The DNA here is from genome assembly GCA_039178015.1 of Pseudomonadota bacterium. Classification (GTDB taxonomy): domain Bacteria; phylum Pseudomonadota; class Gammaproteobacteria; order Pseudomonadales; family Halieaceae; genus JARRPM01. The sequence goes on along the minus strand of JBCDFM010000141.1, from coordinate 9,611 downwards.
CCCGAGCATAGCTGGCAATTTCAGACAAGTCTCGGCAGACCAGAGTAAAATTGTGCCTGTCGTCCAGTCTGCGAATGCGACGTATGCGATCCAGCGCTGTTTTATCGCCAATATGACAGCCGAGCGCGTAAGCAGAATCAGTGGGATAAACGACTACCCCTCCGTCTCGGACGATATCCGCGGCATGACGAACCAGCCTTAGCTGAGGGTTCTCCGGATGAATCTGATAGAACTGACTCAAGCAGTTGCGCCCCGCATCAGAGCATGAGATTGAGGCAGCCATCTTTCCCAAACCCCGGTCAGCGGTTTTACTTTGGGTAATTCTATGCCGGGTGGCGGGAAGTAGGCGCCGTCTCGGTGATAGTCAGAGCCCACAGAGACCTCCAGCTTAAATTCTGCCGCCAATCGTCTGAGCTGGGTTATCTGCTCAAGCCCTTGCCGACCGCTGGTGAGTTCGATTGCACCCCCGCCAGCGGCGACAAAGTCTGTCAACATGCGCCGCAACTTCATCCGGGTAAACCGATATTTCAAAGGGTGGGCAAGCACGGCGACTCCACCCGCGGCCACGATCCACGACACGACCTGTTTCAACTCTGGCCAATACGCTTTTACATCACCCGTTTTTCCCTGACCCAAAAATCTATCGAAGGCGGTAGCGTGATCTTTTACATGGCCCTCTGCGACCATCCAATCTGCAAAATGAGGCCTTCCCAGTTGGCCGTCTCCGGCGAGCACCGAGGCACCTGACAAAGCGCCTGCAAAACCCAATTTCTCGAGTCGTGACGCTATCGTTTCACTGCGCTCTTTGCGGGCAACAGCGAGCGTAGAAAGCCCAGACAGCATCGCATCGTGGCTACAGTCAAACCCCAAACCGACTATATGCACAGTTGTGGCCGACCACCGACAAGAAAGCTCGACACCGGGTACAAGCAAGAGGTCAGACTGTATCGAGGCGTGACGGTCAAGTTCTCGGGCCGCACTCAGATACCCTTGCACCGTGTCATGATCTGTGATGGCAAGCATGCCAACGCCGCGAGCGCGCGCTAGCTTCAGCAGCTCTAGCGGGCTGAGCGCGCCATCTGAGGCTGAAGTGTGGGTATGGAAGTCAATAAGCACAATCTTTACACTTGGTCTAGGGTCGGCGTCCTGCGATGTGGTGCGGCATCAAAGCTCGCACGCTACGGCGCATATGTTAACAGTCACAGCACAGGGGAATCCATGAAGCAGCTGGCGGAATTTATTCCTATCGCCTTGTTCTTTATTGTCTACCAGTTCAAGGGCACGACGATTGAAATCGCCGGATGGGAACACACGCTCGATGGCATTCTCGACGCCACAGCCGTGTTTATGCTAGCGACGGTTGTACAGGTGTTGCTGACCTATGCCATCACCCGTGAGTTGGAAAAACGCCTGCTGTGGTTGGCACTGGCGGTCTTGGTTTTCGGCGGACTCACTCTAGTGTTTCGCAACGAGCTTTTCATTCAATGGAAACCGACCATTTTTAATTGGGCGCTCGCCCTGGTGTTCGGTGCGTCTCAGTTCATTGGTGATAGAAATCTAATGGAGCGTACGCTAGGCACCCAGTTACATCTGCCAAAAATCGTTTGGAAGCGTGTAAATCTTTTGTGGGTCAGCAATTTCGCAATAGTTGGCACCCTCAATCTCGTAGTCGCATACGGATTCAGCGAGGAAACCTGGGTGAGCTACAAGCTATATTCTGCAATTGGTTTCACTTTGTTGCTGACCATTCTTACTGCAGTATTGATTAGTCCGCACCTGAAGGAGGAAAACGTCACAGAGAAGTAGGTGCGATCACGGCAGCCCGGTTGCTGGCAACTAATTAACTGTGATATTTGGCGTCGCCGTCACGGCGATCTGACCGCTTTGGTCCAGTATCCAAATGCGCGCGCAGTTGTCGTCCAGCCGACCTTGTACCGTAGCCTCTGCGCCGTCAAACACTGGTCTGAGCGCGCGAAACTCAAACGCCGCGATATGCACTTGCGGCTTCACTTTCATTAACGCATCCACCATCAGCGTTGCCGCCAGCGGCGCCTGTAACACCAGTCCATCGTAGCCTTCTCGCGTTACGGCATAGTCTCGATCGTAGTGTATACGGTGGCTGTTAAAGGTGATCGCAGAATAGCGAAACAGCAATACAGGATCTATTTTTACCAGTCGCGTCCACTGTGCAGTGTATTCGGGTGCTCGGCGAGCCGAAGCACTGCTGCGACTCACTCGCTCTCGATAGACAAGCTGTTGACGCTCACGGATCGCGAGTCGCCCTTCGCGGCGAATCTCATGGCTCACGGTGACAAAACAGAGTTTGCCGCTACGACCCGGTTTGAACTCTACAGAGTCGATCCGCGATACGCGTTCCAACTCTTCGCCTATACACACAGGCTCATGGAATGCCACCTCGCTCGCAGCCCACATACGTCTTGGTAAGAGCACTGGGGGCAGAAACCCGCCTCGCCGTGGGTGACCATCTTCATCCAGTTCTGACGCCCCAGGGTGGGCCACGAAACAAAGCCAGTGAGCCAAGGGAGGTGCGGAAGCGCCATTTTCTGCGACCATCCATTCACAATCGAGAGTCGCAGCGAGGGCCATGACCGAGGTCAAGCTCACACACTGTCGCTGTACTTGAGTTTCGCCAACCCAGCTTTGCAGACGGGCCATTTCCTCGGAATTCATTCTGGGAGACTCAAAAAGATTTCGGTAACCCCAGCTCCCGGGTCGCGATATGCGACAAAATCAGATTGGTTGAAACCGGTGCCACCTGATACAGCCGCGTCTCTCGAAACTTGCGTTCGATATCGTATTCCGTTGTGAATCCATAGCCACCATGAGTCTGGATACAGGTATCGGCCGCCGCCCAGGCCGCCTCAGAGGCAAGCAGCTTGGCCATGTTCGCCGCCGCACCAGCGGCTTCGCCGGCCTCGAATAAAGCCGTCGCCTGCTGCACCATCAAGGCGGCGGCTTCTGTCTGTATATGCGACCTCGCGATGGGAAACTGTATACCTTGATTCGCGCCTATAGCGCGGCCGAACACCTCTCGTTGCTTGGCATAAGCGGCTGATTTATGCGTAAACCAGCGCGCATCACCTATGCATTCAGCTGCAATCAGAATGCGCTCAGCGTTCATGCCGTCCAGGATACAGCGAAAACCGTCGCCCTCGGCGCCAACACGATTGGCAACCGGGATCGCGAGGTTGTCAAAAAATAACTCAGTTGTGGCATGGTTCATCATGGTCTCGATTGGTTTGATGGTCAGCCCATTTTTCTGGGCCTCCTGCATATCTACCAGCAGGACCGACATGCCATCGGTTACACGATCAGCCTCTTCCCGGCGGCCGGTGCGAACCAAAAGTAGCATGAGATCAGAGTGTTCCGTACGAGAAATGAACACCTTCTGGCCATTGACGATGTAGACATCACCCTCTCGAGTCGCGGTTGTTCGAATTCTAGAGGTGTCTGTACCACTGTCAGGTTCCGTGACACCAAATGCCTGTAATCGTAGTGATCCACTGGCGATAGCAGGCAGATATTGCTGCTTTTGTGCTTCGCTCCCATGGCGCAAGAGCGTGCCCATAATGTACATCTGGGCATGGCAGGCGCCACCGTTACCGCCGCTGCGATGAATTTCCTCCAGCACCGCACAGGCCGCTCCAAGGGGTAAGCCACTGCCGCCATACTGCTCTGGAATCAGCACGGATAGATACCCTGCATCGCTAAGGGCTTGCACAAACTCAGATGGATAGGTAGACGTGGCATCCAGTTGACGCCAGTAGCTGTCACCGAAGGTCGCGCACAGCCGGGCCACGGCTTCGCGGATCTCCGGAAATTGCTGGTCATTCGTCATCTGGTCTACCTCAAAACTAAGCAATCAATACCACTATAAAAACCACGATCCGCCATCCACCATATGGGTTTGCCCAGTCACAATTGCACTGCTATCAGAGGCAAGATAAACAATGGTTCCAGTGAGGTCTTCGGGCTCAAGGTTGCGTGGAATAACCTGCCCCGATGCGATAACTTTTTTAGCCTTCTCCAGTTTCTCTCCAAAAAAATCTGCAGTGCCTTCGGTCATAACCGCAGAGGGCGCGACCGCATTAACGCGTATGCGGTCCGGCCCCAACTCACGTGCCATCGCGCGCGTCATACCGATTACGGCGGACTTCGATGCCACATAATCCAGGCCGTAGGGTAGCCCATAAACTGCGGCGAGCGAGGCCATATTGATAATGGAACCACCTCCCGCATCGCGCATCGGCTGCACCACCGCTTTACAGCTCTGCCACAGGCCTTTCACATTGACCCGCATTACGGCGTCCCATTGCGACTCTTCCAGGTGCTCAAAACGTGCTCCATCCAGGCCCGCATAAAGAGCGGCGTTGTTCACCAGAATGTTGATTTGCCCGAAGGCTTCCAGGGCAGTAGTGGCCATCACAGCACAGCTGTGCATATCTGTGATATCGGTGACTGTGGATGCCGCCCGACCACCTGCAGACTCAATAGCCGCGACCGTGTCGTCGCAGCTATTGAGATCGCAGGCCATCACCGCCGCTCCCTCAGCGGCCATGGCCTCGGCATAAGCCCGACCCAGACCTCTTGCTGCGCCAGTCACAATAGCCACCTTGCCTGCCAGTTGCGCCATCTCCACCCCCTGATAACAGTGAGGGGTTACGGTAGCACTAGGTGCGGATCGCTGCAAAATGCAAAGCACACCAGGACTGGGTTAAACGCACACCTGGCTGACCTCCCTGCCCGCGGTGCACAAATACGCGCCTAGAGGATGCTCATCAGTAACCAAACACCTGAGACCACATAAACGCCCAGAGTACCGAACATGCCGACTGCACGCGGCGGCGTATTGCTGGGATCAGTTGCAATAGTGAGATAGTGCATCACACGAGAGACCACAAGAATAACACCCAGGGTATGTAGCCACAGTGCATTTGCGCCGTTGTATTCCATTAGTACGAGCAGCATAACCGCCAAGGGGACCGTTTCCACAAAGTTGCCCTGGGCGCGAATGCGACGGGACAGAACCGGGTCGCCTCCATCGAGCAAAGTGATATTGTGCTTGGCGCGATAGATACCAACATAAAGCGTGGCAGGGACGAACAGTAGGCCCATAATCGCGGCGTAGAGGGTGCTTATAGTCAGTGACATAGGTCTTCCTTCGGCTGTTGTTACTTTGGCTGTGCTTGTTGAGACTGTTCCCTGAACAGGCAGTCGTCGAAGCAAATACTTGCAAAATGCAAGTGTTACCATAACAAATAACTTGTATAATGCAAGTGATTACCGCATGAACATAAGAGCACCGCTAAGTTCAATGCAAACCGATCTGAACATCGATTGTCGATGCCCTACCAGCCTAGCCCTTGACCTGTTCGGCGACCGATGGACGCTACTCGTCATCAGAGATCTGATGTTTCTCGGCAAACGTCGATACGGGGAATTTATGGCGTCCCATGAAGGCATCTCGACCAATATCTTGGCTGACAGATTGCACAAATTGCAGCAACAGGGGCTGATCGAAAAATTCCCAGACCCCGATAGCGCGCGAACGGCAGTGTATTTGCTCACCGAATCTGGACTCGATCTCTATCCGATCATGCTGGAGATTATGTGCTGGGGTATCAGGAGTGACTCCCGTGCTCGTGTCACGCAAGAGGTAGAGCAAGCGATCAACGGAGGCGGTGCTGCTTTGAGACAGGCGCTACTGGAGCAGAATCATGCCGAGCGCGCTGCACTCAAGGGTCAATTATCGGCAAGCGGTAGCGAGTGAGACTGAGCACTCAGCACCTGGTTTGCATCAAGAGCCGCTACCAAAGGACGCAATGATGCCATTTAGCGTCTCGCTGGCGCGCATGACAGATTCAACAGCGCTCTGCTCGGGATGATAATAGCCCCCCAAGTCAGCTTCCTGACCCTGAACCTCAGCTAGCTCAGCAATAATCTGCGGCTCCTTGTCTCGCAGGGATTGTGCAAGGGGTGCAAACTGTGCAGCCAGGCCAGCATCCTGCTGCTGCCATGCCAAGCCTTCGGCCCAGTATAGCGCGAGATAAAAGTGGCTACCGCGATTATCCAATTCGCCAGTCTTGCGCGAGGGTGACTTGTTGTTTTCAAGTATTTTTTCGATTGCCGCCTCCAGCGAGGTCGACACCAGTTTTGCCCTGGTATTACCAGACTTTAACCCAACATCTTCCAGAGACACCGCAAGGGCAAGGAACTCGCCCAGAGAATCCCAGCGCAGATGGTTCTCCTCCTGCAGCTGTTGCACATGTTTAGGCGCAGAACCACCCGCTCCAGTTTCATATAAACCTCCGCCGGCAAGCAGCGGCACGATGGAGAGCATTTTTGCAGACGTGCCCAATTCCATAATTGGAAACAAGTCAGTCAGATAATCACGCAGCACGTTGCCTGTCACAGAGATCGTGTCTCGACCGCGGATCATTCGCTCCATGCTGCGTCTTATCGCTTCCACGTAGGTCATAATGCGTATATCAAGCCCCGATATGTCGTGCTCGGCGAGATAGGTGTTCACTTTATTGATCAACTCGATATCGTGCGGGCGGTTGCGGTCCAGCCAGAAAATAGCAGGGGTATTGGATTGCCTGGCGCGCGTGACGGCCAGCTTTACCCAATCGCGGATAGCTTCATCTTTCGTTTGACAGGCTCGCCATATGTCACCCTTTTCGACGTGATGCTGAATCAGTACGCTACCATCGGTGGTGACAATGCGCATAATTCCATCCGCCTCTAATTCAAAAGTCTTATCGTGTGATCCATACTCCTCTGCCTTCTTCGCCATCAATCCCACATTGGGCACGCTACCCATAGTCTCTGGGTCAAACGCGCCGTTGGTTTTACAAAAGTTAATCATCTCTTGATACAGCGTTGAGTACGTACTCTCGGGCATTACCGCCTTGGTATCTTTGGCCTTCCCGTCCGGACCCCACATTTTCCCACCGTTTCTGATCATGGCGGGCATAGATGCATCCACGATGACGTGGCTGGGCACGTGAAGATTGGTAATACCCTTCACCGAGTCCACCATCGCCAGCTCAGGCCGGTGCTCGTAGCATTTGTGAATGTCCTCCAGAATATCTTCCTGCTGAGAGCGCGGCAGAGACTGAATTTTTTCGTAGACACTACTCAGCCCGTTGTTGGCGTTCACACCCAAGTCGACAAACAAGTCCTCATACTTTTCAAACAAGGAGCGGTAAAACACTTTAACCGCATGACCAAAAACAATCGGGTGGGAAACTTTCATCATCGTGGCTTTAATATGCAGCGACCACATCACGCCAGACTCTTTGGCATCGTTCAGGGTTTTTTCAAAGAATGCCTGCAACGCCGCCACACTCATGAACATACCGTCCAGTATTTCTCCGGCTTCAAGGTGCAGCTCCCGCTTAACAGAGACGTCGCCATGCTCATCGACAAACTCAATGCGCACATCAGTGGCTTCAGATATCGTCAAAGACTGTTCACGCGAATAGAAGTCGCCGCCACGCATGTAGTCTGCGTGGGTGCGCGAGGCCATACTCCATTCACCCATGATGTGCGGATTCTTTTTCGCAAAAGACTTCACGGCCGCGGGTGCCCGTCGATCAGAGTTCCCTTCGCGTAGCACTGGATTTACCGCGCTGCCCAGCACGTTGGCATAACGTCGGCGCACTGTCTCTTCATCAGAGTCGGTCGGCACCTCAGGGTATTCAGGCACGTTAAAGCCCTGACTCTGCAGTTCGGCGATACACTCTTTTAACTGGGGAACGGAGGCGCTGATGTTAGGCAATTTGATGATGTTGGCCTCGGGTCGCTGTGTCAGCTCACCTAAAAACCGCAGACCATCTTCAACCTGTTGCTCGGGCAATAGCCTCTCAGCAAATTCGGCCAGCACACGCCCAGCAAGGGAGATATCGGTTATCTCCACATTGATACCCGCAGCTTCGGTAAATGTTCGAACCAACGGTAGCAGTGAACAGGTCGCCAAAGCGGGTGCCTCGTCGGTCAGCGTGTAGTAAATAGTTTGCGTATCACTCGACATGGTCGCGTCCTCGTTTTGAGCTGGAGTATAAGCCGCTATGTACGGTCTCACCATCTCTGCGCGCTAGTGCGAGCAAGACAATGTGAAATAAAGGTTCACGGCGAGCTTACCGCTGGTACTGTCGACAACACCATGGCAAGCTAGCGCAGCCTTGAGAGGAAGGACAGTATGTATTACGCAATTCTCTGTGAAGATGTCGAAAACAGCCTACCAAAGCGTCAGCAGGCACGCCCCGCCCATCTAGCCAGACTGCAGGATCTTGCGGAACAGGGCCGCCTGTTCGCAGCCGGGCCGCATCCTGCTCTTGATACCAGCGATCCCGGAGAGGCAGGTTTCAGCGGAAGCTTAATAATCGCCGAATTCGACAGCCTGGAGATCGCTACCGCGTGGGCAGAATCTGACCCCTACGTCGATGCGGGTGTGTTCAGCCAAGTTAGTGTGAAACCGTATAAAATCGTCCTGCCCTAGCACGGCTACGCTTAAACTCTGCATTGATCGGGGGTACACTAGCGCCCCTGTTGAAAACCATTTCGCGACAGGATGCTGCTTTGTCGATCGTTAGATTACTTTTTTTGATTGTCTCTTTCTGCGCTACCGCCCTGTCTTCGCATCTGCACGCGCAGAATGTTCAGTACATCAGTGATAAACAGTACATTCCCGTTCGACGCGGCGCAGGCAACGAATTTCGCATCATCCACCGCGGCCTGCCCACCGGTACGCGATTAACGGTGTCTGAGATTTCGGACAACGGCGAATGGGCCCGAATTACCACGGACAGTGGAACCAGCGGCTGGATACGCGCTCAATATCTAATGCAGGAGGTACCGGCGCAACAAAGACTAGAGGAAGTGATGCGTAGGGCCGAGCAAGCTGGCGGGCTCACGGAAGCCCTGCAGCTGGAATTGTCGGAATTGACCAGCGAACGCGATCAGCTTATCGGTACGGTTCAGCAGCGAGAAGAACAGCTCGCCGTGACGGCAGAGGAGCTATCGCAACTCAAACAGATATCTGGCAAGGCAATACAACTGGATACCGACAACAAGCGTCTAATCGTGGACGGCGAAAAGCTTAGATCCCAACTCGATATGCTGGAGGCTGAAAACCAGCGTTTGCAGGACAAGGTTAGAAACGAAGATTTTATGAATGGTGCGCTGGCGGTCCTGCTTGGCGTGATTATCACGCTGGTTGTTCCAAGGCTGTGGCCAAAACGGCGCAAGAGCTCAAGCTGGGCGTAGGAGAACGATAGATGCTAAGAACCTTAATCCTGGTCTGTACGGTGCTCTGCGCACCACTGCAGACTCTCGCTGAGGACAGCACAACGCTTCCCAATCCTCAAGTTGTCATCAAAACTAGCGAGGGGGATATCACGCTTCGATTATACCGAGATAAGGCACCAATCACCGTTGAAAACTTCTTGAGCTACGTGGACGCGGGCTTTTATGACGGCACTATTTTCCATAGGGTGATTCCAGACTTTATGATTCAAGGTGGTGGCTTTCTGCCGGACATGACTGAGAAGCCCACCGATGCACCAATAGAGAATGAATCGAAGAAT
>JBCDFM010000140.1:0-10479 GCA_039178015.1 Pseudomonadota bacterium | reverse complement strand
TGAACGTGCCTCTCCAGAAGGGCTTCAGTCTGCTGGAGCTACTGGTGATTCTGATGGTGGTCGTGCTTATCTTCTCCGCCGTGTCGCTATCGGTGAATTCGGGCGGAAAAGACATTATTTTGGAAGCGCAAATTCGAAATATTGCTGACGTCGCGAGTTATGCGGTGGACGAAGCTCAGATTGCAGGTCGCGACTATGGTCTGCTGTTGCAGCGAGATATTGATGAAGGTGATACGGTTTTTCGCTACAGCTGGCTCGAACGTCAACTGGACGGTTGGCGAGAACCGGAAATCGGGCTGGATGTTTTTGAGCCGCAGGTTCTTCCTCTCGGTGTGGAGTTAGGTCTGGAGCTTGACGGTACTCCGCTGGAGGACATATCGATGGTTGGCGTCGAAGATAATCCTGCCCCGCAGCTCGTGTTTTACTCCAGCGGAGAAACTATGCCCGGCGCGCTCGATGTCAGGCGTGAGGATGATGGCCAAATCCTATGGCGATTGCAGTGGGACTTTCTCGGCCGTTTCGAAGTCCTGCCGCGAGGTATCGAGCCTGAGGAAAGCTGAACCATTATGAGCAAGCCAGTCAATCACAGCCGAGATACTCAGCGCGGCTTCACCCTGGTCGAGGTGATGGTGGCTTTATTTGTTGTAGCGCTTGCCTTACCCGCACTGGTCGTCACAATCTCGCAGTATGTCGATGCCACAGGCTATATGCGTGACAAGTCGATGGCGCAAATGGTCGCGGCGAATAAGTTCGAAGAATTGCGCATCCTGTCCAGTGCCGGTCAGAGCCTGTTGCGTGGTAGTGAAAGCGGTGTCGCGACCATGGCGGAGCGAGATTGGTACTGGCGCCTTGAAAGTCAGCCTACCCAGGCGGAAAACTTTTACCGGGTAGAGATCACTGTAGCAGCTGATGAAGAGGAAGACGCTGGTAACCTTTACACCCTGGTAGCCTTTCTATCCGCTGATTTTCGTGATGCGGCAGGGCTAGGAGGTGAGGGTGGCTAGATCAGATGCGGGCTTCACTCTCGTTGAGGTCTTAATCGCGCTGGCCATCACAGCCTTTGTTGCGGCGCTTGCTTATGGCAGCCTATCTACAGCCATTTCATCTGTAGAGAGCATGCGCTCAACGGCGGAACGTACCTACAATCTTAACCGTACATGGATGATCATAGGGCGTGATTTACGACACTTTGTGCCTCGGCCTGTGCGGGATGAGTTTGGTCAAGTAGAACCGGCGATGATCGGGGGTTTGGTGGCTCGGTTCCCGCTCAGCTTTACTCGTGGTGGCTGGCATAACCCCAACGGCCTTCCTCGCAGTTCTCTGCAGCGCGTGAATTATCGTTTAGAGGACGGTGCGTTGTGGCGTGATAGCTACAACGTCCTTGACAGAGCACCCGATACAGAACCCCGGCAGGTTCTGCTGCTCGACGGAGTCGAAGTGCTAGAACTGGTATTTTTGGGCGATCTGGGTTCTGCACAGCGAGAGGGCAGATCCACCACCCTGGATACACGAGACTGGCAGGCTAATTGGGTGGCAGACACAAGCGCCACGGGTCTGGATGTGCCCGCACCGGTTGCTTTGGAAATTCGACTGGAACTTGAGGACCTGGGAGAACTCAGGCGCATCTATGCGTTACCGCCACTCTAAGAAGTGCAGGCAGCGCGGTGCTGCATTAGTTGTCGCCCTGCTGATTTTTGCACTCTGCGCTGCGCTGGTGATTGCGATGGCGTCCGAGTTCAATCGCTACTATCAGCGCGGAGCTAATATTCTCCTATCGGAGCAGGCTAGCGCGTACTTGCGTGGGGCAGAGGAGCTCGCCACGCTGGCTTTGAAGACGGACTACGACGCGCAAGATCCAGACAACCCGAGAGACGACTTGATGGAGATATGGGCCCAGACACCGCCTCCATACGCACTTGATGAAGGCGGTTGGATGATGGGATGTTTGCAAGATCTGCAAGGGCGCTTCAACCTCAACGCCCTGGCGGAAAGGGTGAACCGCAACGACGAAGAGCAGCAGGATGGCCAGCCACGCTATACGCCAGCCCAGGCGCAGTTTATCCGCTTATTGCAAGCATTGGGCGAACCACAGGTCAGTGAACAGCAGGCGCGACAGATCACTGAGTCCGTCACAGACTGGCTGGATCCTGATATGGAACCAGCCTTTGAGGGCGCAGAGGATGATTTCTACTTTGGTTTGAGTCCTGGTTATCGTACTGCAAACCGGCCTATGGCTAGTGTCAGTGAGTTGCGAGCGGTGGCAGGTATGTCGCCCGAAATTTACCTGGCCCTAGAGCCGTTTGTTACGGTTTGGCCGCAGACGCCTGCGCCGATGAACATACATACCGCTCCGGCTACGCTGCTACGCTCTATCAATGAAGACAAGGATTTGAATCCACTGAGTGAGTCGGAGGGCGTCGCTTTAATGGAGCAACAACGTCCACCGGGACCCGGGTTCGCAGATATGGATGATTTTCTAAACAGCGCGGTGCTGGCTGGTAAGCAGGAACAGATGGAGGCGACGAAAAACCTGTTGGGTGAGAGTAGTGACTATTTTTTACTTTCCGCTGAGGTCGAAGTTGCCGACCGCCGAATGCGCTTGTACAGTGTATTACAGCGCACGGGGCCACAGATAAAAGCAATTGCGAGGGGGCCGGGTGTCACTAGCGTAGGCCTCGCACCACCGGGAGACGAGAACACGTGCACGATAACTCCATCATTAGACTGGTAGACGGCCGCCTGGCCTGGTACACCGGCGGTGTTGGCGAGACGCTGCAGTGGTTGGACGACGAAGCTGTAATTGACCAGCTTCGGCTAACACTTTCGAATCAGCGTAGCTCGATTATTTTTGCGGCTCCGGGCGCCGATGTTCGGTTGTTGCGTCTCGCTCTTTCGGCAGAAGAGAAAAAGCATGTCGGCAAATCGCTGCCCTTCATGTTGGAAGAGCGCGTGGTTGAAGACATCGACCAGCTGCATTTTGCCAGTGTCTCACTGGATAAATTGGAGCTCGGCGTGGCTATTTGCCACGCCGGTACGATGGAACACTGGCGGGAAATTCTGGCCGATGTACCTGGTATACGAACATGGCTACCTGAACCCCTGCTGCTGCCATGGCAACAAGGTGAATGGTGTGTGCTGCTGGAGGGCGATGAGGCGATTGTTCGCTTCGATGCCTGCGGAGGATTCAGCTCGGAGAGAGAGCTTTTACCCGCGATGCTGTCTGGGTTGATGACTGAGCATGGCGAGCCGGATACAGTGGTTGTCTATGGCGAAGACCAGGTTGACGATATCGCCTTACTACCCGAGCAGCTAAGAGATGATGCGCAGTGGCGGCGAGGCAACATCAACTCCGCCATGTTACTGACCGAGTCACCAGCGCCAATACTGAACCTGTTGCAAGGCCAGTTCGCCAACCGCCTGCCTTTGCGGCGATGGTGGCTAGAGTGGCGGACAGTCGCTGCCGTGCTGGCGGTTGCGTTTGTTCTGCAACTGGTCGCCACTTACAGTGACTATCGTCAGCTTAGCCAGGAGAATGTCGAACTCCGTGCCGCGGTCGAGGCAAGTTATCGACAGGCCAACCCCAGAGGCAATGCGCCCAATCCAGAGCTGCAGCTTGAGCGGCAGTTAACCGCGCTGCGTGGCTCTGGTGATGCCAGTGGATTTGTCCACCTGGTTGAACAAGTCGGTGCCGTCATTGCAAGTAACGGCGGTACTTCCATCGATACCATTAACTATAACTTCAGCAGCCGCGGTGGCGAAATGCGTATGAATATCTCGGCAGCCGACTTTGAGGCTGTGGAAAAAGTGCGTGCAGCGATAAACGAAGCCGGATTGGACGCCGTGATGGAAAGCTCCAGCGCACAGGGTGAAAGGGTGCGAGCGCGTTTGAGAGTGGGAGACAGATCGTGAAGGAGTGGTATGAAGGTCTGAACCAACGAGAGCAGGTGAGCCTGCTTGTTTTAGGCATGGTGTTGGCTCTGTATCTCCTTTATGCGCTCCTGTGGTCACCGCTGGCAGATGAGCGCGATGAACTGATAGTTCAAAACAGTAACGCGGCGCAAAGCTTACAGCGGGTTGACGCCATGGTGTCTGAGATTATGCGACTTCGAGACGAGGGTGGGCCAAATATCGCGCGCCGTAACCTGACGGCACTGGTCAATCAATCCACCGCACGACATTCCCTTGAAGTGAGTCGCCAGCAGCCCAATAGCCGCGGAGGTATTCAGGTTCGTTTGGAGAACGCGGCATTCGATGACCTGGTAGCCTGGCTGGATCAGTTGGAAAATCGCGAGGGCGTGCTTGTCACCGAGGTGGCTATCACTCAGACCGGCAATTCGGGTCGGGTCAATGCCACCGTTAGAATAGCTCAAACGTGATCCCTCAGTCGCGAGCCCTCAGGGCGCTGGCTCTAACCGGCTTCTTATTAGTCTGTTTGATCGCGACCGCCCCAGCTCGTCTACTCGGTCTGATCTTGCCCGCTGATGAGGTTGTCATGCAGGGCTTTACTGGTAGCGTTTGGCGCGGGGAGGCCAGTAGGTGCATGCTGAACACGCCTGCAGGCATGCTACATTTAGGCGCAGTGCGGTGGCGCCTCAACCCTTTTTCTTTGCTCTTGTTGAGCCCGAAGCTGCGGCTTGAATCTAATTGGGGTAATCAAAAAGTTTCGGGTGACGTCACCCTTCGCGGTTCCCAGGATGTGGACCTGCGCAACCTGGAGGCCGTCGTTTCTGCGGGCCTTGTACGCCAATTCGCGCCAATAGAATTAGCTGGACAGGTGCAAGTTCAGGCGGACACGCTATCGCTTCGAGATGGCTTGCCCGTCTCGGGTGAGGGACGTATTGTCTGGATGAATGCCGCATGGTTGAGCCCCACCGGTCCCATGGCACTGGGGAGTTACGCGCTGGATTTTTCACAGGACCCTGCGGGCTTCATTTCCGGGGACGTGATCACGCTCAGCGGCAATGTCAACGCCGAAGGTATAGCAACGCTTGACGGCAACGCTTACAGTGTCGATATTACCCTAACCAGCGAGGCCGGCATGGACAGCCGCCTGCGACAGGCACTCAGTCTAATGGCGAGGCCTGTGCCAAATGGGTTCCAGGTCAGCCTCAACGGCGATCTATAGCAATACCTAACCCTGTCGCTCCCACCTCTGGGTGGCGCTAGCACGGAATGCACCAGTATTTTCTACCGAACCCGGAAAGGGATGCACTCGTCTAGTTTGCAATCATGGGAGTGAACACAATGAGCGACGCCGGTTTTCAAAAATGGGAATGCGTAATCTGCGGATTCATTTACGATGAGGCTGAAGGTTTACCCGAAGATGGTATTCCTGCCGGAACTAAGTTCGAAGATATTGCAGAGGATTGGGAGTGTCCCGATTGTGGTATCTCGAAAGAGGATTTTGAGCTTATGGCCGCTTGAGAGGTGTCGAGTGAGACTGTGGCTAATCCAGTCATCAGTGGAACAGGCTTGATACTGAGAGCTCGGCTACTGCTGTTTGTGGGGTTCGCGGTGCTAGCGATCAAAATCTGTCTCGTTTGGGCTGCGGCAGCCGTCGCTGCGGCAGCCGTAGCTGAGCCGGCCGATGTTTTACGATTGCCTATGCAGGGTATACCTCCTGCGCGTGATTCCCAGGTAACCCGCGCTAACTACGCCGAATATCCACTAAGCCGTTGGGCTTTTCGGAATCCGGGTGCGGTTTTCAATACCGTCAGCCTTCCCCGCGAGGGCAGCATCAAGCCTTTTGATGGTGGCAACAAACTCGAGCTTGCTGATTTCAGGGTAACCGATGTGCAGGGCAAGCAGTTAAGTATAAACAGTCTGTTCGAGGCAAACTATGCGGATGGGCTGATTGTCATTCGAGGCGAAGCCCTGCTGCACGAGGCCTATTTCTCCGCATTCAGCCCGCTGGATAAACATATTTGGTTCTCGATGACGAAGTCCCTGGTGAGCACCGCATTCGGCGTACTAGTAGATCAGGGCAGGGTGGATCTTGATGCATCGCCTGCGAAGTATATTCCCGAGTTGCAGGGAAGCGGGTTTGAACGAGTCACTATACAGCAGGTGTTGAATCACACTACCGCGCTTGACTTTAAAGAAGATTACACCGATCCACAGTCTGATTTCGCCCAGCACTATCTGCCCGCTTTGAATATGGGCTGGCTCCCCGGTGCCGCAGATGTTCAGCCCCATGACACTGAGATTTACGGTGTCCATGATTTTCTCGCGCAGTCTGTGGGGCCAAGGACAGACCGAGAACCTGGCGAGTTTTTTAATTACAATTCCAGCAATGCGGATGTGCTGGGCTGGTTGATCGCGCGAATAAGCGGGATGCCTCTTCAGATCTATCTGCAGCAGAATATATGGTCAGCTCTGGGCGCGGAACATGATGCCTCGATGGTGGTAGACCGTGCGCTGATGGCGGTTGCGACCGCAGGCATGAGTACTACGCTGCGCGATGCCGCTCGCTTTGGCATGATGATCAGAGATCGTGGCGAATTTGCTGGTCAGCAAGTGATTCCTGCACATTGGGTGGACGCCACGCTCGAGGTCAATGAGAAAGGCAGGAAGCGTATGTCTGATCATCCCAGCTATCGGGACATGCCTTGGGTTGCCTATCAAAATATGTGGTGGGTGCTTAATACACAGACCGGTGAATACTGCGCGCTGGGCAGCTTTGGTCAAATAATCTACGTCAATCGTAGCGCCAATACAGTAATGGTTTGGTTCTCAAGTGAGCCCCTGCCCAGCTCTGTTCAAAATCCAGCGTTCCAAGCCAAACTGAGCGCGGCACGGGAGTTGGCGATAGCACTGCAAAACGAAGGCGATAGTTAGTGCTTAGCGCGAGCAAATGGCTACTATATTGACAACACGATGACAGTTAGAGGCAAGCGATGACTGAAGTGGCACAGCGGCTAGCGCTAGTGCGAGATCAAATGCGCGAAGCGGACGTGGATGCATTGATCGTACCGCGCGCAGATGAATATCTGGGTGAATATATTCCCGCGCACAATGAGCGATTACACTGGGTCAGTGGCTTCACTGGCTCCGCAGGTCTGGTGTTGATAACGGGGGACAAGGCCGCTATTTTCGTCGACGGACGTTATAAGGTCCAAGTGCGACTGGAAGTATCCGAACAACTGTTTAGGGTTTGTGCTCTCGGCCAGGACTCGCATATTGACTGGCTGGCTGAGCATTTGGGCAGGGGTGCGAAGGTGGCTTGCGACAGCCGTATGCATTCCTTGAACTGGTATCGCGAGACTGCCAGTGAGCTTGCTACCAAGCATCTGCAATTGGTATCCACATCAGCCAATGTGATCGATGCGTGTTGGGCCGATCGCCCGCAGCCGATAGTGCGTCAGGCAATACTGCTGCCGGAGGAGTTCACTGGAGAACACAGTGAGAGCAAGCGCAAACGAATCGGCGCAGAAATTTCGAAGATGGGCGCAGACGCTGGCCTGATATTTGCGCCGGATTCGATTAGTTGGCTGCTGAATGTACGCGGAACTGATCTACCTAAACTACCCGTCGTTTTGTCTCTGGCTATAGTACATGCGGATGGCAGCATGATATGGCTGGTTGATCCAGAGCGGGTACCCGAGGCACTTGAGTCGCACGTGGGTGCGGGTGTCACTGTGCGACCCGAATCCGATGTTACTGCCGTGCTCGATCAATACGCCGGCAAAGCCGTGCTGGCCGACGCTGATACCGCCAATGCCTGGTGTCAATTGACGCTTGAAAAAGCGGGCGCCACCCTGATCGCCGGAGCAGATCCTGTGTTGCTACCTAAGGCATGCAAGAATGCAATAGAAATCCAGGGTAGCCGCGACGCGCATATTCGCGATGCCGTAGCGGAGGTGCGATTCCTCGCCTGGCTGGATGCGGAGGTAGCGGCTGACAGGTTGCACACAGAAGATGAGTTAGCACAGACGTTGCTCAGGTACCGCTCGCGCGGGGAGCATTTTCAGGATGTGTCTTTTGATTCTATCTCGGCCGCTGGCGGAAACGCCGCCATGTGTCACTACAACCACCTTAATGTTGAGGCCGTGACGCGTCTGCCAAGGAACAGCGTCTACCTGATCGACAGTGGCGGCCAATATCTCGATGGCACAACGGATATCACTCGCACCGTCGCGATCGGTGATCCAGACGAAGAGATCACTCGCTTGTTCACGCTCGTGCTGAAAGGGCATATCGCCCTGGATACTGCCCGCTTTCCAGTGGGCACCACGGGTTCGCAACTCGATAGTCTCGCCCGACAGTTTCTCTGGCAGGAGGGATTTGATTATGATCATGGCACCGGGCACGGCGTGGGTGTGTTCCTCAGCGTGCACGAGGGGCCGCAGCGCATTGCAAAAGCACCCAATACGGTAGCCTTGGCGCCCGGCATGATTGTAAGCAACGAGCCTGGCTATTATCGAGATAACGCCTTCGGCATTCGCTGTGAAAACCTACTCGTTGTGCGGGAATCTACACGCGCTGACGAAGAGTGCGATATGCTGGAATTTGAAGCTCTAACACTGGTCCCTTTCGATGCGCGCCTGATCAACATCGCGTTGCTTACGGAGGGCGAACTCGAGTGGGTTAATGCCTATCACCGTCGAGTCGTCGAGCATGTCGGGCCGCTGTTGTCAGGAGCAGAGAAAGAGTGGCTGGAGACGTCCACTCGTGTGCTTGCGCGCTAGCGCCAGTCGATAACATCAGAAGATTCAATCGTGACAGTTGTGTAAACTCCAGCCAGATCACTAGTCGGGGCAGCTTATGGCAGCAGCAGGTGGCGTAGACGCGCACTGGTCATCGCGGTTTTCTTTTTTGATGGCGGCGGTTGGTTTCGCCGTGGGTCTTGGCAATATCTGGCGCTTTCCCTACGTTACCGGTGAGAATGGCGGTGCTGCCTTCGTGCTTGTCTACCTTGCCTGTGCTTTTGGCATTGGCATGCCGATCCTGATGGCAGAACTTCTGATCGGTCGTCGAGGTCAGGCGAGTCCACCTCAGGCGATGGCTAGCCTGGCACGGGAAAATGCACGCAGCACCTCCTGGGGCTGGGTCGGCTTCATGGGCCTGCTCGCTGCCTATATGATAGAAATCGTCTATGCCGTGGTCGTCGGCTGGATGCTCTGGTACCTGTTTAAAGCGCTGACAACAGGCTTTGCCGATGTTGATGGTGTGGCGGCGAGCGCGCAGTTCAATGCCGTGCTGGCCGACAACATGGGTATGGTGTTCTGGACGCTGGTAGGACTAGCCATTACCGGTTGGATCATTTATTCGGGGCTCAAGGGTGGCATCGAAAAGGCGGTATCGTTTCTGATGCCGCTACTGTTTCTACTACTGGTGTCACTGGCAGTGTATAACGTCTTCGCAGGAGGCTTTGAAGAAGCGCTGATCTGGCTGTTCACACCGGACTTCAGCAAAATTGACGCTACCACGGTGCTGGCCGCTGTTAGCCAGGCATTCTTTTCAATGAGTGTCGCGATGGGCGGTATGATGACCTACGGAGCCTACCTTCCGCGCAGAATTTCCATATCACAGTCGGTGTTTATCATTGTCATCGCCGATACTTCGGTTGCTTTGCTAGCAGGGCTTGTCATCTTTCCCGCGGTATTCAATAACGGTCTCAACCCTGCGGAGGGCGCTGGATTAATCTTTCACACGCTGCCAGTAGCGTTTGCGCAAATGCCCGGTGGATATGTTTTTAGCGTTCTATTTTTTCTCATGTTGTCCGTTGCGGGCATTACTTCTATGGTGGGCCTCGTAGAGGCGGTCAACGCTTGGGTAGAGGCGCGTTTTGGTATCGCCAGGAAAAAAAGCACCGTTATTGTGGTTGGCTCTGTCGCCGTACTGAGCGTATTCAGTGCCCTGTCTTACAATGTGTTGAGCGAATATACTGTGGCGGGCAGTAACTTCAATGACATCCTGGACTACTTTGCAACCAAAATCATGCTGCCCGTGGGCGGCTTGCTGATTGCCGTGTTCGCAGGCTGGGTAGTCATTAAACGTGCTACCCGAGATGAGCTTGCTGATATGAGTAGCCGAGGGTTCGCAGCCTGGCGATTTTTGGTCCGATTTATCGTACCGCCAGCCTTGTTGGTGATTTTTATTATGGGTGTACTGGGTTAGCACTAACACGTCTGAAGTCTGTCCAACGTCTCAGTGAGTATCTGCGCCATCAATACGTTGGGCCTTGTCCAAGTCTGTCCAAATGGTAGTTCATACCCAGTGGCAGCCTAGTCTGGCTTGCGCCGCGCAAGCATGGCATTGACACCACGCAGCCCAGTTTAAAGTACTGGCGAAAACAACTTGGCCACCGCCATCGCCATGGGGAACCATACGGGCTTGCTTTCAATCTCCTCCAGGCTTACCTGTCGACTGCGTCGAAAATCCGCTTGCAGCATGTCATCCACCTTGGCGGCGAATATCTTATCGTGAACGAGTAACGTCAGTTCAAAGTTCAATCGAAACGAGCGGTTGTCGAAATTC
>JBCDFM010000139.1:0-10494 GCA_039178015.1 Pseudomonadota bacterium | reverse complement strand
TGTGCGGCAAACGACACACAACAAGTCCGCTCCCTCCCCGTCCCAGCCGGCGGCGTTCATCCATTTCTTCTCTCCGTTGATCAGCCAGTCATCACCGGCTATGGCGGCTGTAGTTCTTACCCCAACAGCGGGCGCTGGCGCACCATAATTCGCACTGCCGCCCGGTTCCGTGTTGCACAGGGCAGCCAAAAGAGACCCTTGAGGCTCCAGAAAGGGTCCGACAAAACGCTGGATTTGATCCGGTGACCCCGCAAGAAAGAGCGGCATAAGGCCAAGTAAATTAGCGAGTAAGGTCAAGGATAAGCTGGCATCAATCGCGTGGAACTCCTCGGTGACAATCGCCATATCGATTAAACCTTTCCCCTGGCCACCGACCGCCTCCGGAATCAATCGACGTAGAAACCCCGCGCGCACCATTTCCTCGTATACCGGTCGGGTGCCTAGAAATCGCTCAGCAGGCGTTGGCAGTTCCGCCACCTTTGCAGTTGCACCTCGCAAATACTCATGAGCAAACTCCCGGGCATGGCGCTGCAGGGTACGCTGTTCTGAATCCAGGCTAAAATCGATAGACATTGACCAGCTCCTTTCTGTGCTCTGCCGACTCTCCAGCAGAGTTTGAGCAAGCACTCCTGTTTGGCAGCCGCTCTCACCTATTATTATTCTTCGGGTAAGTGAACATCAGATTCGACTCTGGCACCATACAACTAAAGTATAAGAACTCACGACGACTCAGGAGGTCACAATGGACCCAAAAACACTTCTGCACCCTGACGTGGCACCCAGTGTCGAGCTCATCGATCCGAGACTTGAGAATATCAACCGCGATAACCTATCGGAGATGCGAGAGATCGTTGCCGGTCTACATGCGCAGTTTCGCGAACAGGCTGGAGATAACTCACAGCTGCTTGATCAAAGTATCCGCGAGATCAACGGCGAAGATGGGACAATAAAACTCTTTATCTCCCAGGCTAAGAACAGGCCCGACAACGGCCCCGCGATGCTATGGATACACGGCGGCGGCTATATTAGCGGCAGTGCGGATGAGGTTGCGCCAGAGACGCTCGCCCATCAGTGCGGTGCTACCTTTGTTTCGGTGGAGTATCGACTGGCACCGGAGCATCCGTTTCCCGCTGGCCTGCACGACTGCCACGATGCGCTCTTGTGGCTGCACCGCAATGCAGCAGAATTGGGCGTGGACCCGCAGCGATTATCTATAGGCGGCCCGAGCGCTGGAGCCGGTATGGCAGCCGGACTTGCCCTGTTCAACCGCGACAGAAAAGGGCCGAAGCTTAACTTCCAGTACCTTGTCTATCCCATGCTGGATAATCTGCACGATACCGTGTCTGGTCATCAGGATGGGCATCCATTATGGAATAGGCAGACCTCGTTCAACGCCTGGGACATGTACCTGGATGGCACGCCGGGAGAACAGGCATCGCCCTACGCTGCCGCGGCCAGGGCCGAGGACTTCTCATCACTTCCGCCCGCCTATATCGTTGTGGGTGGCCAGGATCTTTTTAGAGACGAATGCATTGCTTATGCACAGCGGTTAATGGCTGCCGGCGTGACCACCGAGTTGGCCGTGATCCCCGGCTTATACCATGCGGCTGAGTCTATATGCCCAGACGCTGCGGTCAGCGTACGTATGCAAAACAGCATGCTGCTGGCCCTGAAAAACGGGATGGGCCTGTGAGTCCAGGGCCTGCGCTGCCATCAGTAGCGCGCTACCGCTATACTCGCTGAGGACTCTGCTGCGCTTGTTCCTGTTCCAGTTGCAGAGTGCGCTGCCCAGGTGAGCCCGTTCTCGCGGCAAGCATCCGGTATAGGCAGGGTATCAGTAACAGTGTCAGTAGCGTGCCCAGGACAATGCCTCCAAATACTACCCATCCGATCACCGACCGCGTTTCTGCCCCCGCGCCGCTAGCGAGAATCAGTGGCAACGCTCCGAAAGCAGTGGTCAAACCCGTCATGACGATCGGTCGCAGGCGCTGCTGCGCCGCCTGTATCAGTGCATCTTCCAAGGAGCGACCCTTGTCACGTAGTTGGTTAGCGAACTCCACGATAAGGATACCGTTTTTAGCCGCCAGACCGACTAACATGATAATCGCAACTTGGCTGTAAATATTGATGCTGTTACCCGTTATCCAGATCGCAAACAGGGCACCGCACAGCGCAAAGGGCACGCTCAAAATAATGGTAAACGGGTGAACGAAGCTCTCAAACAGGGCCGCCAACACCAGATACACGACTACAATGGCCAGAGTAAAAATCAATAGGGTTGAGCTGCCTGCTTCCTTAAACTCCAGCGATTGTCCCTTATAGTTTATTGTGGCCTCCGGGGGCAGCTCAGCCGCCACAAGGTCTTCCATATAGGCCAATGCCTCCCCCAGTGAGTACCCCTCAGCGATGTTGGCATCGAAAGTCACTGCGCGGCTGCGGTTATAGCGATTCAATGAGGCGGCATCGGCAAACTCTTCAACCGTAACCAGGTTAGTGAGCGATACTAAATCGCCTGTGCGCTTGGAGCGTACCTGTAGCTGTGTGAGATCCGCCGGCGAACGATGCTCCCCTGCCTGCGCCTCGACTATCACGTCGTACTCCTCGCCTCGGTCCATAAAGGTGGTTACCGCACGCGAGCCAAGCATGGTCTCCAGTGTCTCGCCGATATCTCTGATAGCAACGCCCAAATCATCCGCTCGAACGCTATCAATTTTTACCCTTACCTGGGGCTTAGTTTCATCGAAATCATGATCGAAATCATTGACCCCTGGATACGCCGCCATTTTGTCCACGATGATATCGCGCCATTGCGACAGCGTTTCATAATCTGGGCCTCCCAAGACAAATTGCAGGGGCTTGCCTACATTCCCGCCCAGGCCAGCTCGCATGATCGGCACGACGCTGACGCCCGGTATGTCAGCGACTAGCGAGCGCACCTCGCGCATGATATCCCAGGCCTCGCGCCTGCCTGAGTCCCAGTGGGACAGTACGAGCACGCCTCTGGCGGTGGAAAAGTCAGGTGAATCGAAAGACTGTGGCGCGCGTAAATTGATGCGCTGGACTTCACCGCTCTCTATCAGTGGAGCAAGCCGCTCCTCAATCTCTAGCATGCGCTCACTCATATAAGTGAACGAGGCGCCCTGAGGTGCTTTGACCATGATAAAAAACGAGCCTCTATCCTCAGGCGGCGTGAGTTCATGAGGCAGCCACTGCCAGGCAAAGGAAATCATGGCAAAAAACCCTAGCAAGGTCACGATGCTGATCACTGGGCGATAGATCAATCGTTGCAACACGTTTTTATAGCGCAGCGATAGCGATCGAAACAGCGCTTCTGTTGAGAATCGGCCGGAGGCTTGTTGCTCGGCTGCATCCTGCTTACTCGAAGCCGTCGGACGCAATAAAAAGCTGGCAAGCACCGGAGAGAGCGTTAGCGCTATGAAGCTCGAAAAGACCACAGCAGCCGTTAGCGTCACCGAAAACTCCGCGAACAATTTGCCGATCTGCCCTTCTAAGAACGTGATTGGCAGAAACACCGCCACCAATACCAGCGTGGTCGCTATAACAGGGAAGGCGACCTCTCGCGTACCGTTATATGCAGCAAGAAGCGGTGGTTCGCCAGATTCAATATGTCGATACACATTCTCCAGCACAACGATCGCGTCATCGACCACCAGCCCAACAGCCAGCACCAGCGCTAATAGGGTAAGCAGGTTAACGGAAAAGCCTAGAAAATAGAGCAGTATAAAGCTCCCTATAAGCGCCACAGGCACGGTCACCGCCGGAATAATCGTCGCCCGCCAGCTGCGCAAAAATAGAAGGATCACAACAATAACGAGAATGCTCGCCACAAACAGTGTTTGATACACCTCGCCGATAGCGCTTTCGATAAACACCGACGTGTCATAGCTCGCATGAATCCGCATACCCTCTGGCAGGGTTTCATTCAGCCTCGCTGTTTCTTCGCGAACGACGCGCGACACATCCAGCGTGTTGGCTGCAGACTGCTTGATAATACCCATTCCGATCATTGGTTCGCCGTTGCCGCGAAACAGATTGCGCCACTGTTCAGCGGCCAGTTCCACCGAGGCGACATCGGCTAATCGAATCAAGTGGCCATCACCGCCTTGCCCTAGGACCAGATTTTCAAAGTCCTCGGGAGTGATGTAGTTACGGTCGACTCGTACCGTGTATTGACGATCTTGGGATTCAATGAAGCCTGCGGGCAGCTCGACATTTTCCTCCAGCAAAGCCTGTTCGATGTCACCTACCGATAGGTTTCGCGCCACCAGGGCCTGACGATCAACCCAGATGCGCATGGCATACGACAGCTCACCGCCAATACGCACTCGAGCCACGCCGTCGAGCGCCGAGTAGCGATCCACGAGATAGCGCTTGGCATAGTCTGTCAGTTCCAGTGGCGTCATTGACTCTGCCGAGAAATTCAGCCACATAATGACATCCGCGTTGGCATCAACTTTACTGATGGTTGGGCTTTCCGCTTCTAATGGCAGGTTGTTCAATACGCCGCTGACGTAGTCACGGACATCGTTCGCAGCAGTTTCAATATCGGTGTTGGTGGTGAATTCCAGGGTGATTTTCGACAGGCCATCCATGCTCTCAGAGGTCATAGAGCGCAGCCCTTCTACACCAGCCAGCCGATCTTCGAGTATTCGGGTAATGCGGGTCTCGACAACGGCAGCTGATGCACCGCGGTAAGTTGTCTCTATGGACACCACGGGGATATCGATATCCGGGTATTCGCGCAAGGTCAAGCGATCAAGGGATACCAACCCGAAGACCAGCAACAACAGGCTGATAACGCAGGCGAAGACTGGCCGTTTAATTGACAGATCAGAGAGCAACATTACGGCGTCGGTTCCAACACGCGCACGGCTTGTCCGGGCCTAATGGACTGTAGTCCCTCGGACACCACATCCAGCCCGGGGCCAAGCCCCGACAGAATCTCGACCACTCCGGGGCGCCGTGAACCTAAGGTGACTTCGCGCTCGACGACGCGCTGATCGTCACCCACGATATACACATACTGCTTGTTCTGGCGGGGCACCAGTGCCACCTCAGGTACAACCAGCGCGGTGCGGGGCTCGCTCATGAGATTGACCCGCATCAGCAATCCAGGTAGCAGGACTCCGCTACTGTTATCGACCGTAGCTCTAACCTTGATCGAACGGCTGACTGGATCGACGCGACTATCGATGGCAGCAATCTCGGCATTAAACTCACGCCCTTGAAACGCATCGGCGGTGACCAAGAGCCTCTGCCCTGGCTGCAGCGTCATCAACCAGGGTGTGGGCACGGTGAAATCCAATTCCATGGATTGCACGGAGTCGAGAGTGACAATGAGATCGCCCGGGGTCACCAGTGCCCCCTCACTGACCTGTCCCAAACCCAACATACCCGCGAAGGGCGCGCGAATATTGTAGTCTGCTATTCGCGTTGTAAGTTGCTCAATACGCTGCACGGAAACCTCGTACTGAGTGCGTCGGCGGTCGATCTCCGCCTGTTGCGTGGCACCCGATACCTTTAATGTTTCGAGCTGCTTTAGCTCACGCAAATGATCGGCAGCCTCCAGCTCCGCAATACCCAGTTCAGCTTGCTCTTCTCGGCTATCCAGCTCCAATAACAACTGGTCCTGCTCCACAAATTCACCGTCACGAAAGAGGACCGCTTGCACTATCCCGGTGACCTTGCTTGTCAGCTCTACGGAGTCTTTGGCGGCGGTCGTGCCTATCGCCTCATATTGGTCATAAAATTCGCCGAGCTCCACGGTCGCGACGCGCACAGGGATCGGGTCAGCTACTGTCGTTGCAGACCAAATCAGGCCTAAAAAAAGAGCGAGATACGTTTTCACTTGGGTACTCCTACGCCATGGCAACTGAGCTATTGACTTACGCCAAGTAGCCGAGCGGAACGACCATCCGGGGTGTAGCGTGCCACAGGGAGAATACGGTACGCCAGCAATCAGATAGCACTACCCCTAGAAAGTTCACTACCGGATAATCGCGTCTAAGTCAGTGTATCGAAGACTGTGACAGGCGGTGACAAGCACTATGATTCATACATCCAAATACGGGCATTGCCGCACCGAAAGTCAAAGACGCGCTGTATCTATCGGGGCGGGAATACGCAGGCTATACAGCATTTGGATTACCGGATATTCTCTTTTTCTTTGTGCGCTATTTACACTAATCAAAGGCCTATTGCGCCTTACAGATTGTGGATTAAACAGCAGCTCTTTTAATACTCCCAGCGCATATATAGTTGCTATAGACTACCGGCAATCATCGCCGCAAAGGATAACCAAAGGTAATTGCGCTGCTTTTTATGATGAATATTTGGGTCGACGCCGATGCCTGCCCCGGGGCCATAAAAGATATCCTGTTTCGAGCCGCGCGCAGAACGGGCTGCAATCTCACCCTGGTCGCAAACCACGCTCTGCCGGTACCAGCTGATACGAATATCCGAATGCGACAGGTGAGCTCAGGGTTTGATGTGGCTGATGATGAAATCGTTAAACTGTCTGAAGCCGGCGATTTGGTCATCACCAGTGATATCCCGCTGGCCGCTGAGGTGATAGAAAAGGGTGCACACGTATTGAGCGCGCGGGGCGAGCGCCTGACGGCAGACAATATCAAGCCGCGCCTGAACATGCGTGATTTTATGGATACCATGCGCGCCAGCGGCATGCAATCGGGCGGTCCACCCCCGCTCAGTAATCAAGATAAACAAAAATTCGCGAATCAACTGGATAGCTTGCTCGCCAAAGTACAAGCGAAACCCAAAGCATGACACTTAGATTTAAAATGTTTGCAATCATCTTTTCCGCTCTGACAATACTGACAGCAGGAGGCTGCACTGAGGAAGCGCGCAACAAACTAGGTCGAACGACCGACAATGTTCTAGGTAAAGACCTGAAAGTGTCTTATATCGACGGCGGGCAGGTGATCAAAACATGGACGGTGATAGATGGAAAGATCACCAGTGGACAGGGTGAAGGGGGTATGTCCAAAGGCTATTACTACTTCTGGTCTGAAGAAACAGGTTATGTACAGGTGCCGATCGAACGCACCATTATCGAAGAAATACGAGACAATTAAGGCTAAGTTTTTCATCGGGGTACGCTGTGGACATCGTTTCACTTAACGCACGATAAACATAGGTGCACTGCGGCTTAAACCTGGAACTTTTTAGTCAAACTTTTACAAGCTACTAGAGAAAAGATATGTCGAGTTTGCCGAAACTGCTGGGGCTGGGGTGCCTCGCTATCATCGTGATTGTGCTGCTAGAGGGCTCTCTGTTAGATCCCACACCTGACTTTGCTGACTTTCCGGCAGGCGAAGATAGAAAGCAGGCCTTTATCGGCTACTTCGCTCCGCTAATACGAGAGGTCAACTCCCACATAGAGAAAGAAAGGCAATCCGTGTTGGCCATGCGTACAGAGGCGGACAATCTCAGCGCTGCTCAGCAGCGTACATTGAGCCGCCTCGCCGAGCATTATGGTTTGAGGGATTTTGACCCCCAACACCCGGATTGGAATGCCCTGCTGGCTAGAATCGATACCATTCCAGTCTCTTTGGCACTGGCGCAGGGTGCAAACGAAAGCGCATGGGGGACATCTCGATTCGCAAGAGACGGCCACAATTTTTTTGGCCAATGGTGCTACACGCCCGGCTGCGGTTTGGTACCTAAAAATCGACCGGCAGGACAGACCCACGAAGTTGCAAGCTTTTCAGATGCCGAGGCATCAGTGGCGTCATATATCGCCAACTTAAACAGAAATCCGGCCTACAGAGAGCTGCGCGTCTTACGAGAACAGCTGGAGCAAAACCAAAACCCTATCACCGGCCTTACACTGGCAGATGGTCTGGTCAGCTATTCCGAACGCGGACAGGCCTATGTCAGCGATATCAAGGCGATGATCAGAACCAACAACCTGCAGCGGTTTGACACAAACTAGGCCCATTTCCAGGCTGTGCCCCTGATCTGAAGGGAGGTTTGGTCCACTGCCGGATCGGCGCAACCGCTGGCCGGAGCAAATGCTGCCTGTGCGGACTCACCCCTGGGCACAGACTTTAGAAAAACCTATCACTTGTATCCAATTAAACGATTTTTTGGGCTGACGCAGCCTTGCTATTGTCCCCTAATCTCGAGGGGCTATTTCAAAGCCTGGAGAGCAGAATTCAATCTTCGCCGCGATAACAATCTAAATATCCATAAGGAGCCGCCATATGAAACCACGCAACTTCACAACATTGGGCGCTTGTGTCAGCGCCCTGGCATTAGCCGTATCCTCTGCCAGTACGCTCAGCGAGACCGCCACATCGGTTAAGCCCGCAGGTGCATCCGGTACGGAGACCGTTGCCGCAACCGAGACAAAAAGCAATCAGTTTTGGTGGCCAGACCAGCTCGACCTATCACCGCTTCGGGATCACGATTCAAGATCGAACCCGCTGGGGGAAGATTTCAACTATGCCGTCGCCTTCAGCCAGCTCGATCTAGCAGCAGTGAAGGCCGATATTGATGCAGTGCTCACCGAATCCCAGGATTGGTGGCCAGCCGACTTTGGCAACTACGGCCCATTTTTCATACGAATGTCCTGGCACAGCGCCGGTACCTACAGAACGCTAGATGGTCGAGGAGGTGGTGATGGTGGCCAAATGCGCTTCGATCCGTTAAACAGCTGGCCAGATAACGGCAATCTGGACAAGGCGAGACGGCTACTGTGGCCGGTTAAACAAAAGTATGGTGAGAGCCTGTCTTGGGGCGACCTGATGATTCTGGCTGGCAACGTCGCCCTTGAAAATATGGGCTTTGAGACTTATGGCTTTGCCGGCGGTCGTGCAGATGACTGGGAGCCCGATCTGGTGTACTGGGGTCCCGAGGTGCAAATGCTGGCCAGCGATCGACGCACAAAAGACGGCAAACTGCAGCGACCGCTGGGCGCAACCCATATGGGGCTTATCTATGTCAACCCCGAAGGCCCAATGGGCAAGCCAGACCCGGTCGGCTCGGCGGCTAATATTCGCGTCGCCTTTGGGCGCATGGCTATGAACGACGAAGAAACCGTTGCCCTCATTGCTGGGGGTCATACCTTCGGCAAAATGCACGGAGCGCACAAACCCAGCGACTGTGTAGGCGTTGAGCCCGCTGGAGCCGGTATAGAGGACCAGGGCCTGGGCTGGAAGAACAAGTGCGGCAAGGGCCACTCGGAAGACACGACTACCAGCGGCTTGGAAGGGGCATGGACCCAAGCGCCCACGCAATGGACCACACTGTATCTATCCAATCTGCTGAACTTTGATTGGGAAGAAACCCGCAGCCCCGCTGGGGCAATCCAATGGATCCCCACTGACGAGTCACTGCACAACTCCGTGCCAGATGCTCATATAGAGGGTAAGTTCAACCCGCCGGTGATGACAACGGCTGACCTCGCGTTAAAGGCCGATCCGGCATACCGAGCGATTGTTGAACGTTTTCTTGCTAACCCCGACGAGTATCAACTGGCCTTTGCAAAGGCCTGGTACAAGCTCACTCATCGTGACATGGGGCCAAGAATCCGCTACCTGGGCGACGACGTACCGCAGGAAGAGCTCATTTGGCAGGACCCTATTCCGGCAGTCGATTACAAGCTGGTTGAAGACGACGATGTCACTGCTCTGAAGCAGGCCATCCTGGACTCAGGACTGACCGTGCCTGAACTGGTTCGAACCGCTTGGGCGTCTGCCTCCAGCTTCCGCGCGAGCGACATGCGTGGCGGTGCCAACGGTGCCAGGATTGCTTTGGCCCCAATGAACGAGTGGGAGGTCAACAACCCCGGTGAACTCGCCAGAGTGCTGGCCACACTGGATGCAATTCGTGGCGATTTCAACGACTCAAGCCGAGACGGCAGCCAGATTTCCATGGCTGACATCATCGTGCTGGGTGGTGCGGCGGCAGTCGAAAAGGCCGCTCTCGCCGGTGGCGTTGAGGTCACTGTACCTTTCGTACCCGGTCGCGGTGATGCCACAGCCGAGCAGACCGACATCGTGTCCTTCGCTCTGCTAGAACCCACGGCGGATGCGTTTCGCAACTACTTCAACCAGACAACCAGCTATCGTTCGCCTACAGAGATGCTGGTAGATCGAGCTGACCAACTGTCGCTGACCGTGCCGGAAATGACGGTGCTTATCGGCGGCATGCGATCCTTAGACGCCAATACCAATGGCGTGTCACACGGAGTCTTAACTGATCGCCCCGGCACCTTGACCAATGACTTTTTCGTCAACCTGTTGGATATGTCCACCCAGTGGCAGCGCAGTGAATCGATCGAAATCTATAACGGCGTTGATCGTGAAACCGGGGAGATCATGTATACCGCGACACCGGTTGATCTCGTCTTCGGCTCCAACGCAGAGTTGCGTACAGTGGCTGAAGTCTATGCCTACAACGACAGCCAGCAGCGATTTGTCGAGGATTTCGTAGCGGCCTGGGCCAAGG
>JBCDFM010000138.1:0-10581 GCA_039178015.1 Pseudomonadota bacterium | reverse complement strand
GGCACTGATCGGACATTGGCCAATCGACGAAACGCTTCGGTGGTATCGCCGATATCGTACTGTTTGAAATCCTCTGCGGTAACAATGCCAACGCTGCTGAAGGTATCCAGATAGCTGCGCTCGATTTTTTCTCCTCGCACAATGATATGCTCGAGGGTGTTTGTTGAACCCTTGGCTGGGTCGGTGTTTTGCTCGGCCTCTTCGCTGTGCGCGACGGAGCTTAGCAAGGCGACGAGTGATACCGCGGTGAATGCAGAACGCGAGTTAAACACCGCTGTGCGCGGCCGCTTTGATAACAGATACATACCTTCTTCCCTGCAGGCTGGCTGACTGGCTATCGCTTTGGCCTTAGGTTTACAGATCCGCTAACTCTTTGAGCTACCGGCACGTTGTCTCTGATAATCGTGTATGGGCAAATGCGATGCGCGAGCGAAGTGTATCGATGTCATATCTTTATGTAAATGAGTATCATTATTGCTAAGGCATTTGCTGCGCAGCTCGGATAACTGTCCTCATGCACGCTTCGCAACATAGATAACGACTTTTTGAATACCTTCTACTGAGGTCGTAGCCATTCGAAAGCATGTGAACTCGTGATGCGCTTAATCCGAGCTTAGCGCTAACTGAGAACAGCTGTATCGGAGCTCAACACCCTCCGGTGGAAGCGTCCTCTTAGACAAGCACGGGTGCACAGAATAACTGCCTAAAGAAACGGCTGCAGCGATGAATCCGACTATGCCCTGTATCCACGAAAGGTTGCCTACAGGTCGCTCTATCCGTGTGCGCCAGGCCTCCTTTTGCTCTATGACGTTTTGGTGAAGATCGAATAATAGGGGTTTCACTCCAGAATCGGCCTGTGCCACC
Source organism: Pseudomonadota bacterium (assembly GCA_039178015.1). Lineage (GTDB taxonomy): Bacteria > Pseudomonadota > Gammaproteobacteria > Pseudomonadales > Halieaceae > JARRPM01. The sequence continues at coordinate 9,717 of JBCDFM010000138.1, read as the reverse complement.
ATGGGCGTGCATGGACGTGTAGAAGTTTGAGAATCTTCTGAAGAATTAGAAAAAGAGACTAACGGATTGGAACACTCACTCATCGTGGCCCCTAGCGCGGCTGTGATCTTGCTGGTCATTGTTTTTGCACTGATCGTTGTTCAGGAAGCGGTCAACGGCTTTCACGACGCCGCCAACGCCATCGCAACTGTGATCTACTCCAACTCACTCACACCGGTTCAGGCAGTTATCTCGTGCGCGCTGCTGAATTTTATCGGCGTGGTGATTGGTGGCACGGCTGTGGCCTTTGGCATTGTGTTTTTGTTGCCACCGGGCATGGTGGCGGGTATCAATACACTACCTGAAGTGGCGTTAATGCTCGCTCTTGTGTTGACGGCATTGCTCTGGAATTTTGGCACCTGGTGGCTGGGTATTCCGAATTCCACCACTCACACCTATATCGGCTCTATTATGGGAGTGGCAATGGCCCATGCTTACCTATCGGGCGAAACCCTCGCGTCGGGCATTAACTGGCCGGAAGGTGAAAAGGTTGTACTCACGCTGGTCATCTCTCCCATCTTCGGTGCGCTGCTCGCTTTTGCTTTATTTAAGCTACTCAAAAAGCTGTCGAAAAGACCGGATATGTTCGAACCGCTTACGCCTGAAGCAAAGCCCGCTGCGCCAATTCGATATCCGCTTATTTTATCCTCTGGCGCTGTTTCTCTGCTGCACGGCACCAATGATGGTCAGAAATCGATTGGTCTGATGCTGATGGTGTTAATGGGCATCGCACCTGGACTTTATGCGATAGATCCGGCGCGGAATCAGGGCAGTTATGAGCATTTGATTTCTGCGCTGTCTGACATCCAAAGCGTTATTTCGGAATCCTCCCCCGATGCGCTGCCTTCCGGGGTGTCGGATGTCGAAAGGGAGTTGGCTGAATTGCGTACTCTTGCGCTGCGTGACCATACGGCAGATCCACTTACAGAGACGCAGGAAGAGCAAGTACGCCTGGACATTCTCGAATTGAGGGAGGCCGTTACCAAGCTGCAAACACAACTGGCGGCTACGGGTCAGGCTACGACTGAGCAAACACAGCGACTCAATCAGGCCAGAAATGATCTCAGCGCGCTCATTGAGAATGTGCCGTTTTGGTTGATCGTGCTATCTGCGTTGTCCCTAGGTATTGGCACCATGATCGGGTATCGACGCATTGTTACAACCTTGGGTGAACGAATGGGTGAAAGGCACCTTAGCCCCGCACAAGGATTGTCGGCGCAAATCGCTGCGGTGATGTCCATCGGCGCCGCCGATGGCGGGGGCGTTCCGGTGTCAACGACGCATGTATTAACAGCCGGCGTTGCCGGCGCGGTGAAAGGGTCAGCTGAGCGTGTTCGCTGGGATACCATCAGTAAAATAATTGTGACCTGGTTTACCACGCTGCCCGGCACTATGTTGAGCGCATTCGTACTGGCGCTCGCATTGCATGCAGCTATCTCTTAGACCGCATGCAGGCAAGATGACAGAGGAAGATAGGGTCTGATGAAGTCGAGCCGCTTTGTTAGGTCGTCAAGGCGGCGCCCGGGTTGCCGCCCATCGCGCGTTCTATAACTTCTCCGTAACCGCGATAGATATAGGTTTCATCATATACACCCATGCTCTTGAGTTTCTGATGTAGCTTCTTCAGGCGATAACACGGTACGGCTGCCATAAAGTGATGCTCTAAATGGTAGTTGACGTAGTTGGGCGCTATGACAAAGCGCTCCCACCAGATGGGTATCACGGTGCGGGTATTGTTCCTGGGGTCTGAGTCATAGAGATTGGGTGTAGCGGCGTGCTCCGCAACCTGTCGGATGCGAATGACCAACATGAAGCTGGTCATGATGGAAGCCAGCCAGAGCAAGTAAACCCAGGGTGCCATCAATACAGACAGGACGAGCACAAATACCAGCTGTGCGAAGAGGGCTTGGGCCATAGGTTTTGCGCTGTCGCGTTTGTCTTTCTTAAAAACCCCAGCCGCACTGGTGAGTACAAAGGCCATAAACTTAATACCTGTCTGGCCGCTTAGGTCTCTCACCACCTTGCGTTTAAAGCTATCTGTCGCGACTGGATAGCGCTCGTAATTGCCCAGATCTGGGTCTTGGTGAGTACCGGCGAGCTTGTGGTGCTCCCTATGTCCTGAGAAAAAAACGTCCAGATTATTGAAAATAGGTGCGGCCGCCAGCCACTGGCCGACAAAACGATTTGCTGCATTTGAGGTAAAGAATGAGCGGTGCCCACACTCGTGCATGACGACCGCAAGGCCAAGCTGTCGACCTGCAAGCAGAATGACCGAGAGCAGTATCGTTAATGGGTTGGTCCAGATAAACGGAATGAGGAGCAGGGCAAAAATGGCGATCCAGTTACACAGCAGCATCCACAGGGCGCGGCCATTATCTCTTTTGGTCAGGGCTTGAATCTCGTCTTTGCTGAAATAGTCATTGATCTTCATGGTCATAGCAGTCTGTAAAAGGTACCGATAGAAAAAAGTGATTAAATAGCGACTCGCACTGACTGCACGTGATGGGGCGACAGGTTGAGCGCGGTGGAACTGAAACGCTGCAGCCAGAAAGGTTTGCCCATGTCATCATAGCGGCACATCAAGTCGGTGAGTGTCTGCCGCAGGCTAGCGTCGAACATGTCGTCGGGCAGAAGCGGGTCTAGCGCTAATAGGTGCAGTGCCTCGCCTCCCAGGATAAAGGTCTCGCGGATAATCTGATCTGATGTCTGCTCCAATAGATTTTCCATGCTCGATTCAATGGCGCTAATCAACTCGCGATAGCGCAATTCCAGTGTCTCCACGCCCCACAGGGACGACAGTGCCTTAGATGAGTCGGGCAGAGTCAGGGCACTGCCAGATGAAATCATGAACTCGGCACTGCTGGGGTCCTCCAGCATGGTCTTTAGCTGCTTGCTCAGTTGCTCGCAGCTGATAGCCAGGTTGTCTGGCCGCAGCCACAGTCGCCGCCAGTACTCGCGAAAGCCAAGTTGGCCGCTGGCCTGTTCAATCGCATTCAGCTGCCGGGCCTTGGTTCGCGGCGCGATGCTCAACATCAACCAGTTACCTTCCCAGGTCCGAACCTTGTTCTCTCCCTGTTGCCAGGCCTGCAACCAGTCGCGTAAGGGATTGTCCTTGTGGGCAAGTCGATAGCTGCCGCGCTCGTCCTGCTCGACGATGCCGCGTGACAGCAGGCGTGCCAGATTGACGCGCAGCGCGTTCGCGCTGATACCGAACACTTCGGCAACTTCAATTAACGCCCTTACCGGCCAGGTACCCGGTGCACTGGCTTGCAGTAAGTCCAGCAGTAGGGTCTTGGCAGTGATTGGCCGCTTGATTGAAATGGTTTCGATCATTCGTCGCTATGAATATTACAATGTAAATTGCTTAAAATTATAATTGTAATATTACGAAAATCAACATATATAATAAAATATGTAATTATGAGTGATTGCTCAAAAAATGATCACAAATCCCGACGACAGCTCTTTGCGCCAACCCGGAAATGGTCATGCATGCCACCTGGAGAGCGCGGTGACAGCAGGTGGCTGGCAATCCGTGCGAGCCATCGAGTTGCATTCGCGTTAACGCCATCTATGGCTGCATGGACGAAGCCACAGTGAGCAACGCTTGTTCTTGCCCCGTGCTCTGCTTAACCTTGGGCTATATCAAGTGAGTGAGGCGTTGGTGTGATACCCGCCTGACTTAAAACAAACACGCTGGAGTAATGCTATGAGTCGTTCAGATAGCTTGCACGATTGGGATCCTGCTACGGAGCTGCTGGCCACCTCAGTCATTGGTAAAACGGTAGAAAGACTGAAGTTGCAGAAGGACCCTACCTGGGGGGCAGCGAATGCAACGGAGCTCAATACGCTGCTCGAGGATAGTGTGACATCAGGCGGGATTGGTGGCATTGAAGCGCTTGCGCTTTACGCCGAGAAGGTTTTACCCGCTTGTCGGCCGATAGATCATCCAACGAACTTTTCCTACATCCCCTCGGCTCCGAGTAATGCGGCGACGATGATTGATCTTTTGGTCAGTGCATCGGCGGTAATGGGTGCGATGTGGGAGACTGGTGCAGGAGCGATCGCTTTGGAAAACCGAGCACTGCGCTGGCTGGCCGAACTGGTTGGTATGCCGCCGGAATCTGCTGGCTGTTTTGTCAGTGGCGGATCTGCGGCGAATCTCTCCGCACTGGTATCGGCTCGACACGCCTTTCGCGAAGCCAAGCCGAATATGGCCGAAGAGCGTTTGGTGATTCTAATCTCCGAAGAGACCCACGCCTGTGTTGGGGCCTCGGCACGCATCATGGATTGCGATCTCATTGCCGTTCCCTCCAATGCGCAGGCGCAAATGACCGTGGAGGCTTTAGCTGAAACACTGGAGGGGCTACCGCAGTCTAAACAAGATCGGGTGTTTGCCCTAGTGACGACTCTGGGTACGACCAATGCCGGTGCGATTGATCATATTCCTGCACTGTGTGCGTTTGCGCGGGAGCGCGGTTGGTGGACACATATTGATGGCGCTTACGGTGGCGCTGCCCTGGCGGTGCCGGAAATTCGCGAATACGTAGGCGACCTGTCTGCCGTGGATTCTTTCTGCGTCGACCCGCATAAATGGCTTTTTGTGCCCTATGATTCGGCGGCACTGTTATATCGTGACCCTGCTGTTGCCGCCAGAGCCCATGCACAGCATGGGGCCTACCTGGATGCGGTGGATCGCAGTCAGTTCAACCCTTCGGACCTGGCTTTTCATTTATCTCGACGCACGCGCGGCGTGTCGCTCTGGTTTAACCTGGCAACCTATGGCACGGATGCCATGACCGCCGCTGTGCGCTACAGCATTGACCAGGCGAAGGCGTTTGCCGAACGAGTGAAGGCATCACCAAAACTTGAGCTTCTGATGCCGCCTGAGCTGAGCGTTGTGATGTTTACAGTAGAAGGCTGGACCTCAACAGACTACGACGCCTGGAGTAAGCAGCATTCGGATGCGGGAGAGTATCTGGTGATACCCACCACATGGCGTAACGCACCCTGTCTGCGCGTGGCGCTTATGCACCCTAAAACGGCATTTTCTACGCTTGAGTCACTGTTGGTCGATCTTGAGATTACGGCTCGCCCCGGCTAGAGCGTAACGGTATGAGTGTTGCGACGGCCTGACAGCACGTCTAGGTTGGGTTGCTCGCCGAATTCGGTCGTGAGCAACGGGCGAGTTGGGTTTGTCTGCCCACTATAATGCCTATAGCCACGAGCCACGAGCCACGAGCCACGAGCCACTGGCCACGGGCTAGGTAAAGCCACGTCCTTAATGGATTGAATGCAGTTTTTAAGGATCTACACGCTATGAGCGACGAGTTAGTTTGGCATAAAGCCGCGGAGTTGGATGAGCTCCCAGATCGGAGAGTGAAAACGGTAACAATCGACACGACATCGATTGCGCTGACGCATTTTGATGGCAAATTCGCGGCGATGGACAACCGCTGTCCGCACCAAGGCGGTCCGCTCGGTGAAGGTTCTATCGAGGTGGGAGTGGACGATAAATGTTGGCTACGCTGTCCCTGGCACGGCTGGGACTTCGATCCGTTAACCGGGCAACCGCCGGGTGGTCATGAAGACAGCGGCCAGCGCTTGTTTCCAACGGAAGTGCGCGACGATGGTGTTTACGTCGGCATAGAAACCAAACAAACGCATGATGCGACAGTGACCGATGTCATGGCAGCGACGATGGTCAACTGGGGCGTCAAACGTGTCTTTGGCATGGTCGGTCACTCTAATCTTGGGCTTGCCGACGCACTTCGAAGGCAGACCCTGGAAGGAAATCTGTCATACATTGGTATCCGACATGAGGGTGCCGCCGCATTTGCCTGCTCGGCTTACGGCAAGCTGACGGGAATACCGGCAGCCTGTTTGACCATTGCAGGACCAGGTGCGACCAACCTTATGACCGGGCTCTGGGATGCCAAAGTCGATCGTGCACCGGTATTGGCGCTGACGGGGCAGGTACAGACTCAGGTATTTGGCCCGGGTGCGTTCCAGGATATCGATCTATCTTCAGCCTTTGAGGCGGTGAGTCGTTTTAGTCAAATTGTGCTGCCCAGCTCTGATCATGCCGAACTAATGAGTCTTGCCTGCAAAAACGCAATCGTCGAACGGGACGTCGCTCACCTCATCTTCCCTGACGATATGCAAACGTTGCCGGCTGAAGGAGCACTGCCCAAAGGCCCGATCGGTCGGGTCGGGGGCAATCGCGTCGCCCCTGATCAAGACGCATCTGAAACCGCGATGAAAGCGATCGCTGCGGCCAAGCGGCCGCTGATCATCGTTGGCTACGGCGCACGCGATGCCATGCCAGCAATCACGGCATTTGCAGAGAAATTGAATGCGCCTATTGCCACCACATTCAAGGCTAAGGGGCAGATCTCAGATCAACACCCGCTGGCCGCTGGCGTGTTGGGTCGCTCTGGCACACCCATCGCATCCTGGTTTATGGCGGAGAGCGATCTGATCATCGCCCTGGGCGCATCATTCTCTAATCACACGGGGATTGAAAAGAAGAAGCCCATCCTGCAGGTCGACTTTGACCCCATGCAGCTCGGCAAATTTCACGCCGTGGATTATCCCGTCTTGGGGGAAATCGGTAGAACGGTTGCGCTTTGGATGCAGGAGCTGGCGTCAATCGGCAGTGAGGACCTGAGGCCTGAAGTAGCCGAGAGATGGTCTGCCTGGCGCGAGGAGAAGGCGAGTCGTGCGCAGGACAATCTCGGCAAGGGCATTAGCGCCGCCGCGCTGTTTGCAGCACTCACGCGCGTTGTACCTGCAGATGCAGTGATTGCGGTGGATGTTGGTAACAACACCTACTCCTTCGGTCGCTACTTCGAGTGTCAGGAGCAACGCGTGCTGATGTCGGGCTATCTGGGTTCCATAGGATTCTCTCTGCCTGCGGCTATGGGTGCGTGGTGTGCAACCCAAGACATAGCCGACTTCGCCGGGCGCAAGGTTATCTCGATCAGCGGCGATGGCGGTTTTGGCCAGTATCTTGCGGAGATGACAACACTGGTCAAGTACGACATGGATATCACGCACGTGCTGATGAATAACGGCCAGCTTGGCAAAATCACCAAAGAACAGCGTGCCGGTGAGTGGGAAGTATGGGAAACCGATCTCCACAACCCCAACTTTGCAGACTATGCGCAACTCTGCGGTGCGTTGGGGGCGCGTATAACCGATGCGCAAACACTAGAGACCACATTGCGCGATGCGATTCAGCATAGCGGACCATCGCTAGTCGAGGTCATGACGGACCCGGAACTTGTTTAGGTGGACCGTTGAATCACTGCCTATGGTGTCTGATAGTGCACAATCTCAATAATCGTATTGAATAGCGGTAGAGGTCCCGGGTTTCGGATGAGCACTTTGGCATTGGTGCTCCCATCTGCGGCGTTAAAGCTCACCTTATCGATGTAGGGCTGTACTAAGCCTGATCTATCCTGCTGGGCGTAGCGCTGTGCAGCATAAACGGTATCAATATCGCTGACCCGCAGGGCAATGTGAGAGAGTGGGCTAACCAATGGTATCTTGCCCTGTTGGCTAACGAACCCCTCGCGCCGGTGCAAATCGATTAGTTCGTACAGTACAGCATCCACGCCCGCATAAAGATTAGCGCTTCGCGCCAGCATATAGTCGTCCGATTGCGGGTTGGCTGCCTGTATTGTTGCGCTTTGGAACAGCTCGACGCAGCGCGCGGTATCTGCGCCCTTTTCATGAAAATAAATGCGCCCAACCGTGACGCCAGAGAGCGTGGGATCGATCTCGCGCAGATCTTGAATAACACCGGTTGAGGGGAAGACAAGATCTCCCTGACTGGTAACGTAGTCTCCGGCCGGTAGCGGCTCGTGCGTCAATCCCATGCTCGGTGCTAGTCGCTGCATAATGGCGAGATAAAAAGACAGGGGACCAAACAGTTCGCGCCCCACATGATCGATAGCACGATTGTTGCTATCAAAGAGTTGAAAGAAATCCGCAGGTAGGGCCTCACTTAGGATGGCCTGTGGATCAACCTCAAACATGACAGTTAACGCGTGTCCTAGATTGTAGAAGTCGGCGCGTATACGTCTGAACTGTTGTTCTTCATCGCGGATACCGCGCGCCTGGAGGTAGGGTACGACTGTGTGCGCAAATTCAGCGTCAGCCTTGAAGTCGTAGTTTACGAGTGCTGCAAAACGCGGTGACGCCTCAATAGTGAGCCAGTTTTTCGTTCCTGTTACGAGGGTGGCGACGCCGACTCGGCCTTCAGTCTGATCTGCTGGCAACGACGGAATGATGCCAAAACTGAGCAAGGCGAAAATGAAAATCAGATATTTAGGGTTGTCGTGTTTGCTTCCCATATTCTTCAAATAAGTAGGTGCTCAGGTGAAAATATGAATTTATTTATAGTAACGCTCGAGATGGTCTAGTCGCTTTGCAAATGGCACTAAAAACTCGCGCTTGGTTTGAGCTGACGATTCCTTACCGAGTTGTCCGCATTCATCTCGCTCATAGTGTATCGTCATCTCAGTCGCGCCAAAATCTGCAGTATCACAATCACGCTCGTAGATCGCCCAAAGGATGCGCCTACCTGGCGGCAAATAGAACACGGATATCAATCCCATGCGTGAAGAGTAAGTGGTGGTGAGAGATTAGTGAGGGCCTTACACAGGATACTCGTTAGATGGTTGATCATACTGCCGCTTGCTAGACAAGCAAATAGCCATCATGGCGCGCAGAATCGACACCCAATGCCCAGTATCAAACGCGGAATGACCTATGAGGGGCAATACTGACGCTTACGCTGTTAAGCCCTGGATCGCATTGACCAATGTTCGTACAGGGGAGAGAGACTGAGACTGCAACGCGCACAAAAATCGTATCGGGGCAGTTGACATATATAACAGTGCTTATATATTAGCGCTTATATGAATAGGTCTGCAGATGGATTAGGTACGCAAGTTAGACGGCTCATCGAACTGCTCGATGGTGATGTTGAGGCGATCTATCGCGATTCGCTGCCGGATTATGTACCAAGGTATACGCCGATTATGAAGGCGCTCGCCGACGGCACCCCACGATCTATCAAGTGGATTGCCGAACAGTCGAGCATCTCCCACTCTGCTGCCAGTCAAACCATCGCTTTGATGATCCGACAGGGCCTGCTAGGCGCTGAACCGCATCGGGATCGTCGCAGCCGGCTGATCCGCCTGAGTGCGAAAGGTGAAACGATGCTACCGCAGCTGGAAAAACAGTGGCGCGCTACGCGTAAAGCAGCGGACGCATTAGACCGAGAGCTGGCCTATCCCTTGAGTGAACTATTAGCTGAGGCGATAGCGGTTTTGGAGACGAAATCCTTTCGTCGCCGGATCGAACTGAGTATGAAGCGGGTAAAAACGTGAGGTATGCTCTCGTGCTGAGCGCGGCAATAGCGCTTGTAGTACCCGGGTTCGCACTGGGGTTAAGCGCCGAACAGCAACGGGTTGTAGACGCAGTAACGCTGCACTTGGCGAGCAGCTATGTTGATCCTGAGCTGGGCAGGAAGACGGCAGAAAAGTTGCAAGCTGCACTCGTAGCAGGCGAACTAGACACCACAACCGATGGCCCTCGGTTTGCGCAGGCGTTGAGCGAGCGTTTGCAGGTATGGACCGGTGATGGTCATCTGAACGTTGAATACTC
>JBCDFM010000137.1:0-10601 GCA_039178015.1 Pseudomonadota bacterium | reverse complement strand
GAAAATGCGCTCTCAGTGATTGCGCCAGGCCAGAAGGCCAAGCTCAGCTTTTTCATGTACCCAGGCAAAATTTTCGACGGTGAAGTCGCTGCGATTGGCGCCGGGGTTTACCGCGGTCAAGGGCTGGCAGACGGCCTGCTGGCTGATGTGGAAAATCCCAGCGCTTGGGTAACGCTGTCCCAGCGATTTGAAGTGCGTATTAAGCCCGTGATGGATGCGAACGTGCCGCTGCGAGTGGGTGCCACGGTCAGAGTGATGGTGATCACCGGCGATCATTTTTTTATGACCGCGATTGGCCGTTTCTGGCTCTGGCTGGGCGCTCAGCTGGACTATATTTATTGAGTTCAGAATGCCCTGTTCCCTGTTGGAATCCACAGAGATATAGGTATGAGGCACGACCCTTTCCGCCAAGCTCGACTGAGGGCACGGCCCCAAGACCGTTGTCTTGGCAAAATTAGGCAGCTGATAATCGTTCAGTATCCGAGATATACCAGGCACAACGTCAGGGTACCTGCCTCTGCCTTTGATTGGCCCGTCCTACTGCTCGACGAAGGCTCGCTCGATAACGTAGTGGGCCTGATAGCCGTGACGTGATTCCTTGAACCCCCTGTCATCCAGTATCTTGCCAACATCTTTCAACATGCTAGGGCTTCCGCAGAGCATAAACCGCGCGTCTTGAAGGTTGGGCTCGGGCAAGCCGATATCCTGATATAGCTTGCCGCTGGTCATGAGATCGGTAAGCCTCCCCTGATTGCGGAACGCTTCACGGGTCACCGCAGGGTAGTAAATCAGCTTGTCTTTCACGATGTCACCAATGTATTCCTCATTGGGCAGTTCGTTTTCAATCAGATCCGCATAAGCCAGCTCTGACACTTCGCGCACACCATGGAACAAAATTACCTTATCGAACAGTTCATACACCTCAGGATCACGAATGATGCTCATGTAGGGCGCAAGACCCGTGCCGGTACCCATGAGATAAAGATACTTGCCGGGCAGTAGATTACCTGCGATTAAAGTACCGGTTGCCTTGGTGCTCATCAGAATGGGATCACCAGGTTGAATTTTCTGTAATTTTGAGGTGAGTGGCCCATCCGGCACTTTGATGCTGAAAAACTCAAGCTCAGACTGATAATTAGCGCTGGCGATACTGTAGGCACGCATCAGAGGTTTACCCTCGTGCTCCAGGCCAATCATAATGAAATGCCCATTTTCAAACTTTAAGCTGTTGCCTCGCGTCGTCCTAAAGCTGAACAAGCTGTCATTCCAGTGATGCACGTGCGTCACCGTCTCTTCGATAAACTTTGGCATTGCTACCCCTTAGGCTGGAAATTCGAGCGCTAGGTCCCAAGGCATACGATGGGTCCTTGCCCGCTTGATCTACGCTCGACCATTGAAGGCCAGATCACCGAATATTTTAATGATAATGATTATTGTTAGCAAATAACTGCTGTCCGCGCAGCCAACAGGAGCCAGGTCCCGTCGATAGGGTTCCCGTTCTACACCGGCTCATTGATGGGCTCTGCACAGCTTGTTGGAACCATCAGCCCAGAGCGAATCAAAACCCCCGTGAGAGATTCTTTGCGAAAGGCACATGCAGGATGCTGCCGTAATCGATTTACGCTAGCCTGTACCAGCAGCGGATTTAGATTCTATACTGGCGTCCGCTGACACCGCTGAAATTGAGATTTGCCTGCAACTCGCGTGCGATATCATGGTCAGAGGCGACGGCACCAGTCCCCCGAGGGGTACGAAGAGACGCGACTCTATCGCGAGTAAGCACCACCTCTAGCGTTACTTTACGGAGAGCATCATGACAACCCTGCAACTCGCCGACGAATCCACCCACGTTGTGAAGAACCAGCCAACAGAGTTAGTGGACGTGAATACGTTTAGCCGTGATACAGCGCTACAGGAAGCCGTAACACGTGAAGGCGCTGCCTGGGGGCTGGCAGATCTGGAAGCGTTTGGCGAGCAGACGGGCTCCGCCGAGATCATCAAGATGGGCTACCAAGCCAATGAGTACCCGCCGCGATTAAAGACGCACGATCACCTAGGGCGGCGCATCGACGATGTTGAGTTTCATCCCGCCTACCACCAACTGTTCAAGATTGATCGAGCCCACGATATCCACGCCTATCCGTGGAACCATCCGGGGCCCGGGGCACACGTATTCAGAGCAGCTAAAAGTTACCTGATGAATCAAGTGGAACCGGCACACTGCTGTCCTACCACCATGACCTACGCGTCGGTGCCACTGCTTCGGGACTATCCAGAACTAGGTGATAAGTGGATTCCGCTGATCACCAACGCACACTACGATCCGCGCAACCTGCCTGTAGAACAAAAGCGCGGCGCTATGATGGGTATGGCCGTGACCGAAAAACAGGGGGGTTCCGACGTTTATCAAATAGCGACACGGGCAGAGCCCCTCTCCGAACCTGGCTCAGGGCAACCCTATAGCCTCACCGGACACAAGTTTTTTGTCTCGGGCGTGATGTCTGATGCGTTCACCTTGCTGGCACAAACCCGTGGCGGTCTGTCCTGCTTTGTTGTGCCTCGCTTTCGAGAAGACGGCAGCAAGAATCCTTTTGAGATTCAACGTCTGAAAAACAAGATGGGCAATATCGCCAATGCTACGGCAGAGGTTGAACTACGCGGCGCAACAGGATGGCTGGTCGGGGAAGAGGGGCGCGGCCTGCAAACGATAATTAAGGCCATTGCCTATAACCGCTTCGACTGCATTGTAGGCTCGGCCGCGGGTATGCGTCAGGCGGTGGTGCAGGCCATTCATCACTGTCAAAACCGCATCGTTTTTGGCAAAACGCTATCCGAGCAACCGATCATGCAGAATGTCTTGGCGGACCTGGCGATTGAGAGTGAAGCAGCGGCGGCGTATTCCTTTCGCCTGGCCCGCGCGCTCGATGAGGTAGAGCTCGATCCCAAGCAAAAACACTTTATTCGCTTGAGCACGGCTCTGGGCAAATTCCGCATATGCAAGCGGGTTCCCGGGCATGCCTATGAAGCGCTGGAGTGCGTGGGCGGAAGCGGTGCCATGGAAGGGCATATGATGCCTCGCCTCTATCGGGAGGCGCCTATTAACGCCATCTGGGAAGGCAGCGGCAACGTGCAGGCACTGGATGCGTCCAATACCATCGCACGCTCAGCAGAGGCCCGGGAACTATTTTTTGCTGATCTGGCACTTACCCAGGGAAAGAATGCGCACTTTGATTCCTTCGTCGACGCACTCTCTGAATCCTGTTCGCCTAGTAAGTATGAAGAGAGAAATGGCAGGCATCTGACCAATAGAATGGCCGTAGCTGCGCAAGCAAGCGTGCTATTACAGGGTGAAAACCAATTGGTGGCCGAAGCATTTTGCGCATCACGCCTAGTACCCCAGGATCATTCGCTCTATGGCAATCTGCCCGACAGCGTCGATTGCGGTGAGATTCTTAAGCGCGCTGCGGTCGTATGAGCGTAATGTTCACAACATTGATCTTGTATAGCGCCGCACAGTAGACAGCGCTATCACCATGAAAAGGAGACAGATTTATCGCCATGTTATCTCGCTATTTTGCGATTCTGCTTATGGTATTCACCGTGGCTCAAAACGCTAACGCCAAACCGCTCGCGGATGTGAAGCAGCTGAAGTGGCAGAACCGGGTTCTGATCCTCTGGGCGCAGGACGTCGATAACACCTACACAGATGTCATTGCAGAGCATAAGGCCGCCCTTAATGATCGGGATCTGATTGTATTTGTCCTTGATGAGACGAACTTGCATACCAACTTTGAGGGCGAACTTAAAGACGGTTTCGGTGCCTCACTACGCAAGCGCTATCCTCAGGAGAAGGCGAATTATTTTCTGCTGGGCAAAGACGGTGGCTTAAAGCGCTACGGGCAGGAATTTAATGCGCCGGAGACCTTCGCGGTCATCGACAGCATGCCTATGCGAATGCGTGAACTGGATTCGGAACAGTATTAGTTCTCGATACTGCTACCAAAGGCTGTATCTTAATGTGGCCGATGTCGCGTACCTAAAAGATAAAGACAACAAACCCTACCGGCGGTCGCGATAGCGTGCAACATTTAGCGCCAAGCTCTTATTTGCATTGTGGCTTTCTGCTCTGCCTCCTTTGCGGGCTGACCGCGTGCTCCGCCCTTCCTGTCGTGGACGCGCCTTCGGTCAACTACAACAGCCGCATTCAATCCCTGGTATTTCACTTCACCAGCCTCCCCTTCGATGAATCCCTGCACGTGCTGACAGAACCGACGGACATCCCGGTATCGGTGCACTACCTGGTCCCGGAAACCGGAGACCCAACCTACCCCCACCGCAATCTAAAGGTCTATAGACTGGTACCAGAGCAGTTGCGCGCCTGGCACGCTGGCGTGAGCCATTGGCGCGGTAAAGAGGGATTGAACGACACATCGATAGGCATAGAAATCGTTAACCAATCCCGCTGCGTCAGTAGTGATCCGTCGGCGGACATTCAAACCGTCGCCATGCAGGTCTGTACTTTTCTCGACTACTCCCCTGAGCAGATGGAGCTAGTGATTCGACTGACAAAGGAAATTCTGGCACGCAATCCCGACATTCAGCCGATCAACGTTGTTGCCCATAGCGATATTGCCCCCACCCGCCGCTTGGATCCCGGACCATTATTCCCCTGGAAGCGCTTCTACGATGAAGGGATCGGCGCCTGGTACGATGAGGAAACGCTTGAGGCGTATCGGCAACGTTTTGCTGAAGCGCCGCCTTCATTAGCGGCCGTGCTGCAAGCCCTGCGCGCCTATGGCTACCCTCTCGATGAAGACACTAATGAAGTCGAAATCCAGTTTGTCGTGCGCGCCTTCCAGGTGCATTTTCGCCCGAAACTGTTTGACGGCTTTATCGATGAGGAAACAGCGGCTATCTTGTTTGCGTTGTTAGATAAATACTATCCAGAGTCGATAGCAGAGATTCTGAGTCCTGCAGCCCTGTAGTAGGGATTCACATCAGCAGACAACACTACTCGTGCCGCAAGGCATCGATAGGATCCAGCGCAGCAGCACGGCGCGCTGGCATAATACCGAACAGGATACCGATAGCGGCACTAAAGCCAAAGGCCATCATGGCTGAGTCAACGGTCACGGCCGTCTGCCAGCCAGCCGTTTGCGCAAGTACAGTTGCGCCTCCGACACCCAGCGCCAGGCCCAGCATACCCCCGATCATGCACAGCGTCGTGGATTCGATGAGGAACTGCAGCAAGATATTGCCATTGGTCGCGCCCAGCGCTTTGCGTACGCCGATTTCACGCGTGCGCTCCGTCACCGTGACCAACATGATATTCATAATGCCAATGCCGCCGACCAGCAGGCTGACGCCAGCGATGCCCGCCAGCAAGAACGCAAAAATAGCTGTGGCTTCCTGACGCGATTCCGCAAACTGCCTGCGATTGACGATGGCAAAGTCGTTGTCGACGCCCGGTTGTATACCGTGCTCTTTGCGCAATATGCGTTCAATTTCTAGCATAGCTTGCTCTGCGGTCGATGTCTCAGCAACCTTTGCACTGATACGATCCACAGAATCCCTGCCCATCAAGCGCAATCTTGCGGTTGTAAAGGGTATCCAAATGTCGTTATCCGGGTTTCGCCAACCCGTGGAGCCCTTGGTTTCGAGCACACCGATCACATTAAACGGTATACCTCGGATCGCTAACGTCTGACCAATAATCGAATCAGGCGTGAGATCGAACATCGCCGGTATCTCCGCACCGAGGACTGCCACCAAACGACGCGCCCCCTCATCCGCATCGCTGAACATGCGGCCAGCGGCCAGTGCGAAACCATGCACGGGAAGGTAGTTGGGTGTCGTTCCCAACACGTTTAGGTTCCGATTCTGATTACCGTACTTGATTTGAAAGCGGCCATTCATTTCCGGTACGGCATCTGTGACATGCCGCATACCGCTGCCAAGCGCATAGTAATCATCCACGGTCATGGTTTGTCGCTCTCTAGACACACCGCGTTGAAACCAAAAAGATGATTCGATAGATAAAATATCGCCACCTAGTGCAGCCATCTGCTCATCAATTGCCTGCTGCGCGCCCTTACCCAGTGCGACCATGGTGATCACGGCGCCAACACCGATGATGATACCCAGCATGGTAAGAAAGGAACGAAATAGGTTGGCGCGTATAGAGGTAAACGCGATTCTGAAGGTTTCGAGTAACAGCATTGGCGTGACTAGCCGCCGAACCCAGTTGCGCGGCTGATTCGTCGCTGTATGAAGCTCTGTAAATCCTGCTGCGTTTCGATCAGATGGCTGCTGGGTAATACAAGCACGGAATCGGTCTCGTCAAGGCCGCTCACGATCTCCACCTGATCCAGATCTGTTAGGCCAGTGTGTACCACCTGAATACTAGGCTGCTCACCATTATCCAGGACCACCCAAAACTGACCGCCAAAACGGTATCTGCTATCTGCGCCCGGCTCAGTCTCCGAATCTTGTTTGATCGCCACACCACCTGATCGCTCGCTACCGTTCAATGTAATCGAATAGGCCTTATCTTCTTCCAGATCCGAAAGCTGAGCCGAGGAGGCTCGAATCTGCTCATACAGTTCACTTGCTTCCAGGCCGAGAATAGCCGCTGTGGTGTAAACATCTCGCTCGGTGCGCAACGCCATGACCGGCACGGAATTAACCGATTCTCGCCGAGCGATCATGACGTCCACTTCGGCATTCATACCAGGCAGCAGTAAGCCATCGGCATTTTCTATATCAATGAGAACCGCAAACATGGTGACTGCCTCTTCATCCACAGCCTGCGGTTCGATTTTGCTCACCACACCTTCAAAGGGTTGATTTGGATAAGCGGCAACCAGTACTGTCGCGCGAATGCCCGGTTGGATTTTCCCGATATCGGTCTCATCGACCAGTGCTCTGATCTGAACGGCACTGAGGTCTGCCATCGAAAGCAGCACGGTACCACCACCCACATCCTGCGTTGGCGATGAAATCACCTGGCCTTTTTCTACCGGCTTATTCAACACAGTGCCAGATATGGGCGCGCGCACATCGGTGTCGTCCACGGCGATGCGGGCATTTTCGACGGCGACCCGAGCAGTCACAACCTGCGCTTGCGCATTCGCAAGATCCAGCTCTGCCGTCTCTACATCGGCTTCAGACAGCGTCCCCGACTGGTGTAGGCGGTCCGCTCTCTCCATTTGTGTCTGCGCGATCTTGCGACTTGCCTCTGCGGCAACCAGCTCTGCTTCTGCCTGAGCGAGACGATTTTGCACCGTACGCGGGTCGATTTGCACAATCAGCGTACCCTCCTCCACGAAATCACCATTTTCAATGGATACATCGAGTACTTCGCCGGAGGCTTTGGATTTCACTTCAACCGTCGTCATCGGTTCTACGACGCCAGCGGCACTTACCGACACTGCAATCGTGTTGCGGGACACCTCGGCTGTCTCGAACAGGGGCGGTGCAGAGTCGCCCTGTGCGCATCCGGCAACAAATAACACCAGGCTCACGATCAACATTGTCGGTTTCATTGGAGACTTTCCTTGCTCTGATCACTGCAGATGCGCCCGTCACTCAGACGAATGGTGCGCTGTGCGTGATCGGCTACATCCTGTTCATGTGTGACCAATATTAAGGTGTTACCCGCAGCGTTGAGTTCATCAAACAGCTGCAGAATGTCGGCGCCGGTAGTTGAGTCCAGATTGCCAGTAGGCTCATCGGCAAGCAGTATGCTGGGTTCCGTCACCAGGGCCCTTGCAATCGCGACACGCTGACGCTGGCCACCGGATAACTCCGAGGGTAGGTGTGACATGCGATCCCCCAGCCCGACTCTGTCTAGCACCTCACGTGCGCGCCTGATCCGATCTCGGCGCGGAGCGCCAGCATAAATCAAGGGCACCTCAACGTTAGCCAACGCAGACAGGCGCGGTAGCAAATTAAAGGTTTGAAATACGAAACCAATATCGCGATTTCGTAAGGCGGCGAGCTGTCTATCCGGCATCTCCGATACGGGTTGCGCTCCCAGCCAATACTCACCGTCGGAGGGCCGATCCAGGCAGCCAATAATATTCATCATGGTCGACTTGCCAGAGCCGGATGGCCCCATGATCGCCACATATTCACTCTGCATGACGGTCAGGTTGACCCCATCGAGTGCACTCACGACCTCATCGCCCATACTGTACCGCCGTTGTAAATCGACCAGACGAATGGCCGCTTCTTGCACACTGGCAGTGTTTGCTAATTCAGACAATCCCGACCCTCCGCTCAGTTAATGGATCTATTACCAATCTGTCTGCACCCCGGTGTTTGGACATTCGCTGCACATGGATTCATCTATTGCACATGATGTATCCGATCCGAATGGCCAGCATCGTCCGCATGGGCTGCTGGGACTTGTGAGACACCTTTATCGACCGATCTTCTGCAAAAATTTTGCAATGCCGAGTTAAGAATTGTTAACGCGATTCGATGGCAAAGGCGTTTGCAGCTCGCATCCACGGCCAGATTGACACCCATCCCGCCGGTTCAACATGTTGACGTTCTCTATACGCCCGCGGGTGGCAGGTAAGATTAACTAGGCGGTACAGACAAGTTAAGCCACCTGTCAATCGACTCAAGATACTCTACCGGGGCCTGGACGCATCGCCCATTGCCACTGTTTTTCGTTTTTCCGTGTCGCGTCAATCTAACCTTCAAACGTCATTTATCGAATTGTGTTGCACACAGTCGCACTACGTCTTACCGCGACAGGACAAACGCACTGTGTCGTACCGACATCAGTCTAACAAAGCCTTCACTATGTCCCTACATTTTGTAATGGAATCGTCACTGATAGGTCACCGGAGCGTAAACGATCCGTCATGTTTAGACCCTAGTTTATGGAGGGGATTACCCGAGCTTTCAAGAAACGGGTAACGGAAAAACTATCCCTCAGGAGACCAGGAATGGAAGACTACCCCCCACGTAACATGTCCACCGCTGAAGTTCACGACGCCCAAGAAAACCTTTCCTCGAATACATCATGCAACAGACCATTTTGCGATGTCATGGAGGCTAACCTATCGCGCCGCAAGATACTGACCGGCGGCCTGGGCCTGGCCGCCAGCTCATTTCTGGCACCTAAGGCGTTTTCAGCAGGGTGGCAAGTTGGCGCTACGGCAGCAGCGGACTCTGGCGTAATCGGGTTTCAGCCCGTTATGCTGTCGGATGTTACCGACACCACCATGCCCACAATCTCCGCCGACTACCAGTACGATGTACTGATACCCTGGGGCACACCTATTGAGCCAAATGCAACCAATGAATATGCAGGCGACCCGTTCAGCCGGCCGACTTCCAAGGAGGCGTCATTACAAACAGGTCTGGGTCACGACGGCATGTGGTTCTTTCCAGACTCACCAAACAACTCCACAGCGGGCATGCTTTGTATCAACCACGAGTTTGGTACGAACGAGCACGCCCTTGGAAAGGAAGCCCCCGAGAGCTTAGAGGATGTCCGCCTATCACAAAACGTGCACGGCGTGTCCGTCGTTAGAATCGTTAACCGCGACGGACAGTGGCAGGTTGCGGCTAGTCCCAATGCACGCCGCATTACCGTAAACACGCCAATGGAATTCTCCGGTCCGGCTGCAAACTCGGAGCTCCTGCAAAATCCAAATGGCAATATTGCCCTGGGCACGGTGAACAACTGCGGCTCCGGTCCCACACCCTGGGGCACCTACATCACCTGTGAAGAAAACTTCAATGGCTACTTTGGCGCTTCACTGGGATTGGTACCCACGGAGGAGCAGGAGCGATATGGCTTTTCAGACGAGGGTTTTGGATACGGCTGGTATCAATTTGACAAGCGCTTCGATCTCAGCGATCCGGACTATGTTAACGAGCAAAACCGCTTTGGCTGGGTAGTAGAGATCGATCCTTGCGACGGTACTCAAAGACCAGTTAAGCGCACTGCGCTCGGTCGCTTCAAACACGAAGCCATCGCGATCGCGGAAGGTAGGGGGCGCCGAATTGCAGCCTATATGGGCGATGATCAGCGTTTCGATTATTGCTACAAATATGTTTCCAACAAAGGTTGGCGACAGGCTGTGCGCCAGGGCGAAAGCCCACTGGATGACGGCAAGCTCTACGTCGCCCGCTTTGATGATGACGGCACTGGAGAGTGGATGGAATTGACCATCGACAATCCCATCCTAGCTGATCGATTCGAGTCGCAGGCAGAGCTCTTAATCTACACACGTGTGGCCGCGGATCTTTTGGGAGCCACACCGATGGACAGACCCGAGTGGACCACTATTGGTGCGAACGGCGAGGTGTATTGGACCCTAACCAACAACAGCAACCGCGAAACAGCGAATGCCGCTAACCCAGAGGCACCCAATAGCGACGGCCATATTATTCGCACGGTCGACGAGGGCAACTATATCGGCACTCGCTTCACCTGGGAGATATTCTTGCTGTCATCGGCCACTCTGGGCACTGAGGGTGTGTTTACTGCTCCCGATGCGGCTTATGCCGACCCACTGGGCAGGCTTTTTATTGGCACCGACGGCGTTCAGCCCGAGTGCCTGCAGGATCAGTTAACG
>JBCDFM010000136.1:0-10611 GCA_039178015.1 Pseudomonadota bacterium | reverse complement strand
TATTTCGAATTTGCGCTTCCAAAATAATGTCTTTTCCGCCCGAATTCACCGATAGCGACACGGCGGAGAAGATAAGCACGACCACCATCAGAATCACCAGTAGCTCCAGCAGACTGAAGCCCTTCTGGAGAGGCACGTTCATGGTGCCTTAGCCCTGCGCGCGCCAGTTTCCGACATCGGCATTTTGACCCTCTCCGCCAGATAACCCGTCTGCCCCGAGGGAATAGATATCAAACTCACCATTCTCTCCCGGGTAAACGTAGATATAAGGTCTGCCCCAGGGATCAAGTGGCACCTCTGGCAAATAGCCGCCATCTTTAAAATTGCGGGGTTCGGGATCGAGACTGCTGGGCTCAACCAGCGCTTCTAATCCCTGTTCGGTTGTCGGATAGACGTAATTATCCAGCCTGTAGATCTTCAGAGCTGTTTCAATTTGTTTGAAATCGGCTCGGGCTTTTTTGTACATCGCGTCATCGGCCGTGGAGATCACGTTAGGTGCAACCACCGCTATCAA
Organism: Pseudomonadota bacterium; assembly: GCA_039178015.1. Lineage (GTDB taxonomy): Bacteria > Pseudomonadota > Gammaproteobacteria > Pseudomonadales > Halieaceae > JARRPM01. The sequence continues at coordinate 10,097 of JBCDFM010000136.1, read as the reverse complement.
TAAACCCATAATCACCAGCACCACCAGTATTTCCACCAGCGAAAAACCGCGATACCGTCGTCTTTGAGAGACCATCACATTAACCCACCATTGTATTAAGATTGAAAATTGGCAACAGAACGGCAAGGACTATGAGCAGCACCATGCCTCCCATTGCCACGACCATGATTGGCTCAAACAGGCTCATCATGGTACCCAAAGTCATTTCCAGCTCACGCTCCTGGTTCGTCGCAGAGCGAGCCAGCATGGTTTCCAACTCACCACTGGCTTCTCCGCTGGCCACCATATGCACCATCATCGGCGGAAAACGGCCACTCTGCTGCAATGCGCGATTCAGGCTACTGCCTTCTTGAACGTTCTCAGCAACTAGCGCGGTGTCTTCGCGCAGCACCAGATTCGTCAAAACCTGGCCAGCTATTCGCAACGCTTCCAACAGTGGCACACCACTTGCCATCAGAATACTAAGGGTTGAAGCAAAGCGAGCAGTATCAAGCGAAATAAGTAAGCTCGACAGGCCAGGAATCTTCAGTAGCAAAGCATGCCAACGGCGTCGGCGATCCTGATTGCGCAAGAGCCAGCGCGCGAGAAAGATCAGTACAATCACGCCCAGTAAGAGCCATCCGCCCTGCTCGCGAAAGAAGTCGCTTATGGTAATCAACCCTCGAGTTAGCACAGGGAGTTCTTGTTGGCTGTGTGCGAAAATACCCACCAGCTTTGGTACGACGAATACCATTAACGCCACTACCACTGCTATCGCAACACCTACCAGAATCACCGGATATATCATCGCCATTTTCAGCTTCTGGCTGGTGTACTGTCGCTGCTCGGTATAGTCCGCCAGTTGCTCTAGAACGGGCCCAAGAAAGCCGGCGTGTTCGCCCGCCTTCACCATGGCACGGTACATTTCGCTGAACACTCCTGGAAACTCGCCCATGGCAAAGGCCAGAGTGTGGCCTTCTGCTACTCGGGAGCGGACCTGTAGCAAGGTCCCCTTTATGCGGCCGCTGCGGCTTTGCTGTGCTGCTGCCTGTAGCGCTTCGTCCAACGGCAAGTTGGACTGCACCAGGGTTGCCAATTGACGAGTGAGCAGCGCCAGATCACTGGCGCTGATGCTGCGCTTTAGGACGGGGAGTCGCAGTTTGCTCGAGGAAGGTTCAGCGCGATTGGCAACAGCTACTTCAACCGGCCTCAGGCTTTGGCCGCGCAACTGCGTCCTCACCTGCCGCTCAGAGTCTCCCTCTACTACGCCACGAACCAGCTTCCCATCGGGGTTGAGAGCACGATAGCGAAAAGCAGTCATGATTCAGCTCAGCATCATCAGGCGACCGCAGTCACCCTCAGCACTTCCTCGATGCTAGTCTCGCCAGCTAGAATCCGTCGTCGGCCATCCTCATTGATTCCCGGGTAGCGCTGACGGGCTCTGGCGAGCATTGCCTGCTCACTCTCGCCGTCATATATCATTTCGCGCATCTCGTCATCGACTTCGATAAGCTCATAGATTCCCGTACGCCCGCGATAACCGCTGTAATTACAGTGCTCGCAGCCGTCGCCCCTATACACGGTTACGTCGCCCTCCTGCTCTGATATCCCGAGCTTTTCTCGTTCTACATGGGTTGCCATATGGGGCTTTTTACACTCCGGACAAAGCAGTCTGACCAGGCGTTGTGCCATGACGGCGAGCAAGCTGGAGGAGAGAAGAAAGGGTTCAATACCCATATCCTTGAGTCGGGTGATAGCCCCGATTGCGGTGTTAGTGTGCAAGGTGGACAGCACCAAATGGCCGGTGAGCGAAGCCTGCACCGCAATTTCTGCTGTCTCCAGATCTCGAATTTCTCCAACCATCACCACATCCGGATCTTGTCGTAGGATCGCGCGCAAGCCGCGCGCAAAAGTCATATCGACCTTGGGGTTAACTTGGGTCTGGCCCACGCCGGGCAGCATATATTCGATCGGATCTTCGATGGTCAGAATGTTTCGACTTGTATGATTGATATGCGAGAGGCCGGCATAGAGAGTGGTGGTCTTGCCCGATCCTGTGGGGCCGGTTACCAATATAATGCCGTGCGGACTTTGCAGAAATTTCTCATAGGCACCGAGTACGCTCTGATTCATCGCGAGTTGCGCAAGTTTTAGCTGTCCTGCAGCGGTATCCAACAACCGCAGGACCACTCGCTCGCCGTGAGCGGAAGGAATTGTCGACATGCGGATGTCCACTGCATGGCCCGCTATTCGCACCGAAATTCTACCGTCCTGCGGTACACGTTTTTCAGCTATGTCCAGTTTCGCCATGACCTTTAAGCGCGAGACAAGCAGCGGGGCCAGCATTTTTTTTGGTGACAATACCTCCATCATTACGCCATCGATGCGATAGCGCACACTGAGGCGATTCTCGAAGGTCTCGATATGAATGTCAGACGCCTCGTCTCTCACAGCCTGTGACAAAATCGCGTTGATCAAGCGGATGATGGGTGCGTCGTCTTCAGCCTCCATCAAATCCCCTGTCTCGGGGATTTCATCCGCCAGGCGACTCAGGTCGTCATCCGCACCGATATCCTCCGCCATTTGCACGGCTGCATTATTATCACGCTGATACGCCAGCGTCAGTCTGCGCTGAAAATCGGGTGCCTCTACGGACTGGAGATCAAAGGACTGGCCAAGAAAGCGCCTCAATTCACACAGCACCTCAAGCGGAGGCGAATCCTGGTGAACTACCAGTGGCCTATCACCCTCGAAATCCAAGAGCACGCTGTTTTGTTGCGCATAGGAGAACGGCAAGCTTCTTGGTAGAACCCTTTCAGATGCCTCCAGCAACTCGCCAACCGGTTCTAATTCAGCCATCGGGATTCTCCGAGCTCACATCTGCGGATTCCGCTTTAATCTGTTCCAACTGTTCCAACTGTTCCTGCCACTGGGGAACAAGCGGTACATAGTCGTCCTCCAAAAAGAGCAGACCGGCCTCTCTTTGTTTCTGCTGTTGCTCGCGGATATAGCGATACTTCTCAGCGGTAGCGCCGGCAAGTGCTTTACTGTCACGAATGATAGTGGGGCGAATGAAGATAAGCAGATTGGTCTTGGTCAACGATTCTGAGTCAGTGCGAAACAGGCGCCCAAGGAAAGGTATATCGCCCAACAGCGGCACCTTCTGTCTACCCTCCTGAACGTTGTCCTGTATCAAGCCACCCAATACAACAACGCGGTTGTCTTCAGCCACCACCATGGTTTCCACTTTGCGTTCGTTGGTAATCACATCGGAGGCGATCGCGGTTGCACCGCTGATGCTGGAAACCTCTTGGGTGATATCGAGCACTACCGAGTCGCCATCATTGATCTGCGGAGTCACGGTCAGTGTGATACCGACGTTTTCCCGTTCAATCGTCTGAAAGGGGTTGGTTGCTCCGTCGTTGCCGGAGCCGGTGTTAGTAAACGACCCCGTTACGAAAGGCACTTGTTGGCCTACAGTGATGAAGGCCTCCTGATTGTCCAGAGTCAGAATGCTTGGTGTGGACAGAATGTTGGAATTTGTCTGTTCCTCAAGGGCATTAAGAATAACGGCCATGGTCAGGCTGTCGCTGAGTTGGCCCCAGCCGAGCGTGGTACCTCCCGTATTAGCGAGCGCGCCAGCAAGCCCGGCAAGGTTGATATCGTCAAGCGTCTCATCGTCAGATGGTAGGATACCGTCTGCTATGGTGCGCGCTCTGGCATCCGCCGCGTTTATGTTGCTGCCGAAAGCACCACTAGAATCTGCAAACAGCCATTGAACGCCCAAATCCTGCCCGTCTGTTATTTCCATTTCCACAATAATGGCTTCCACCAGGACCTGCGCTCGACGAATATCCAGACGGTGCACAACCGCCTCAATCGACGCCATCTGGTCAGCGTCGGCGGTAATAATTAGAGCGTTTGTGCCTTCGTCTGCCTCAATGGTCGCTGTGTTATCGTTCCCACGTCTTGTGTTGCCGCCTTCTTCTTCATCGAGGCGACTGATATTTTGCATGACACGGGTGAGGACATCTGCTATTTCTTTGGCCTGCGCGTACTGCAGATAAATCACCTTCACATTACCGGTTTGCTCCAGCGGTGTATCGAGATACTCGACAAGTTGGCGGATGCGCGCCCGCTCAAGTTCATCACCACTGACCAGAACGCTGTTCGTTCGCGTATCAGCCACCAACAGTACCTCGGACTCTGCGCCACTTTGCTTTGCTTCAGACTTAGCGAGTTGATCCAGCATGCTGACCACGTTTTCAGCGACCGCGAACTCCAGTTGGATAATGTCAGTCTGTTGCACGGCAGACTGGTCCATTCGCTGAATAATGTCCCGAATCCGATCAATGTTTGATGAAAGGTCAGAGATGATAATCGCGTTACTGGGTGCATAGGCGGCCATATGTGCCTGCTGGGGTACCAGCGGACGCAGCACGGGTATCAGCTTAGCTGCGGAGATGTTGTCCAGCTTGATCACCTCGGTTACATACTCATCACTCGCCCTTCCCGAAGTTCCCTCACGCACCTGGACGGGTGCTGAACGCGCATCCTTACTTTGAATAACGCGAATCACGCCGCCCGATCGCACGGCGGTGAATCCATGAACCTCAAGAATGGAGAGAAATAGCTCGTACAACTCATCACGTGATACAGGCTTACTCGATACAACCTTCACTTTACCCTTCACGGAGGGGTCGACCACAATCGTGGTGCCAGTCGCCTCGGCCACAAACTTGATAAGCTCTTGGATATCCGCTTCTTTAAGATTTACCGTAAAATCTTGCGCGGTCGCAGGTCCAGTCAGAATCACCAACGAGACGATGACGGGTATCAGCGCTTTGCGGAGAGTTAGGATCAACACGTTTTTAATACCCTATGTCCCGGTTGCGGTTCGAGTGTTTGTTCATACTTATAGTTCCCCGCCCTCTTCAAGACTCACGCTGATGGACATGGGCTGTCCGTCACGCTGAAGTTCGAACACAGCTTCGCTTGCCGATCGTATAGTCTGGTAGAGTCGCAGCGTATTTGCCGGATCACTCAGCGACATGCCATTGATGCTGGTCACCAAATCCCCCGGCCTAAACCCGAGAACAGCAAATTGTTCCCGCTCCTTACCCGGCATGACCCGATAGCCCTGAAGCTCGCCGTTTTCTCTAACTGCGCTGATGGCCACCACGTCGGCGAGTGCCTGGGGGTTTTGATAAAGCCGATCTCGGTAGCTGCGCGCCAGGGTAGACGCATCTCCGACAGCGCTCGCGCCCTCGTCCTCGCCCTCCTCGATCGGAGTCGGTTCCGGAGGGGGTTGCAGCACCAGTTGGGCATCAAGGCCTGAATCGTCAAATAATTCCAACAGCTCGTAGGTGCCGCGGTTATCCAATACCACCTGTCTTGGCATGACCTTAGCCAAGGTAACCTGTCCAGGCACTGGCAATTCGTCCTCAACTGCGTAAATGTCTTGTTTAGATTGATGCTCTATGACGGCATAGCCAAGCCCGTCGTCCGTCGAAGCTACTACACCGCGCAATTTTAGCGCGAGCCGCGTCGCCCGCGCGCCCTCTTCAATACCATCCCTGGCGGAAGGTTCCGGTTCTTCAATTCGCTGATCCTGGCCAGAGTCATTTTGCGCGTTCACCTCACCAAACAGATGCCAACCTTGAACCCTGGCAATATTGACCTGCTGTCCTTCGCCGGCAGCTGCGGGCAGGCTGACCGGATTCGCTATGCGAGTACCCGTTGGCTCGGCCGCACCCTGAGAGGGGACCCACGCCCATATGAGCTGAGACAAAGAAAATACAGCCCACAGTATCAGGACTACCACTAATGCCCGCCGCACGCGCCTGGCGTTGTCAGGCTGCGATAGGTAATTGGCAGCGTTTTGCAGCAACTCGCCTAAGCGACGAGAGGCATCACTGGAATGACTGACCCACTTGGCGGACAAATTTCACTCCCCAAAGCGGCCCGTTCCGAGCCTACACGACCACCGATTATAGGGGTCGACCAAAATTACGCAGTCTGAAGGCGCTTACGGCCCAGCCTTGGACAGACCACGTGACACTGTGTTTTCTAGACTGTATTTGCGCACAAATAGGCGTATTACGCATCCAAAGATTGGTAATAATCAGACAAAATTTTCGCGACCTCAGGCCGGGAAAATTCCGGTGGTGGCGCTATACCCTTACCCAACATTTCTCGAACGGCTGTCCCGGACAGCAAGACAAAATCCTCTTTACTGTGATCTGGAGCGTCACGCATCATCACAACCTTATTGAGCTTCTTACTATAGGCGGTATGGTCGGCCCGGAATATTTCGAGTTCCAGAGCATCGTCGGGCACTTCGTCATCAAAGACAGTCTGCGCATCGAAACCCCCGTAATAGTCGCCCACACCCGCATGATCTCTACCGACAATAAGATGGGTGCAACCGCAATTTTGCCTGAATACGGCGTGCAGAACAGCCTCTCTGGGGCCAGCATATAGCATGTCAAAACCGTATCCTGTAACCATCACCGTATTGGGTGGAAAATACACATCTACCATTTTCCGGATAGAGGCATCGCGCACATCCGCCGGTATGTCTCCGGGCTTCAGTTTGCCCAGCAACATGTGTATCAAAATGCCGTCTGCGTTGAGCTGCTCCATAGCCATACGACACAGTTCTTCATGTGCCCGATGCATGGGGTTACGGGTTTGGAAGGCCACCACCTTTTCCCAGCCACGCTCGGCAATTTCGTTGCGAATCTCCACCGCTGTGCGGAACGTATCGGGGAAATCTGTCAGAAAATAGGAGAAATTGAGGACTTTTATGGGACCCGCTAGCAGGGTATTCCCCGCCGCCGTAAAAGTTGCCACGCCAGGGTGGTCGCCATCGAGCGTGCGGAAAATCTTCTCTGCCATCAGCTTGATCTGTTCGTCACTGACGTGCTCCACGGACTCCACGTCCATCACGGCCAATACAGGATTGCCGTCTACGTTAGGGTCACGTAGAGCAATCCGACTACCCGCAGTAATGCCGGATTCATGCGTCCGATTTAAAATCGGGACCGGGAAGAACAGGCCACTAGTTGTGCGCATGTTTTGCGCGACACTCATTGCATCTTCTAAATTCATATAGCCGGTGAGTGGATTGAAGTACCCTCCAGCTAACATCACCGCATTGGCGGCAGCAGCGGAGTCGAGCAGCAGCGAAGGCAGCGATTTCGCCTCTTCAATTAGTGCATCGCGCGCTTTGCTGTCGTAGACAAACAGTGGGTTTAGTTCGTCCGATCCGTGTGGTTTGATCATCTCTCGCTCCTGTCTAAGCGGCGATAATGCCGCGTGCACGCAGCACTGCTAAGATCTGCTCGACCTCTTCCGTCAGCGTCTGTTGATCTGAGTGCAGGTGAATCTCAGGCTTGGGGGGCGCTTCATAAGGGTCGTCTATACCGGTGAAGTTCTTAATTTCGCCCGCCCGCGCTTTCTTGTATAGACCTTTTGGATCGCGACTCTCAGCCGCCTCCAGCGAGCAGTCTACAAACACTTCGATAAAATCCATGTCAGCTTCTTCATGCAGCGCCCGCACCTGATCTCGATCGGCCGCATAGGGGCTGATAAAGCTGCTAAGGGCTATTACCCCTGAGTCGACAAAAAGCTTAGCCACTTCGCCGATACGACGGATATTTTCCGTCCTGTCTTCAGCGCTGAACCCCAGGTTCTTATTTATGCCCATGCGCACATTGTCACCATCCAAGCGGTAGGCTAGCACACCCAGTTCGCTCAACACGCCTTCCAGCTCAACAGCGACCGTACTCTTACCACTGCCCGATAACCCCGTAAACCAGAGCGTTGCTCCTTTGTGTCCCAATATTTTCGCGCGATGCTCACGCGTAATATCGCCCTCATGCCAGTGGACATTGGTTGCTTTTTGTTCAGCCATGTGATGCTTTCTCCAGTGTGGGCCTGTACCCTGGTTGCTTCAGCGCCAAGTCGGGAGAACCGGTACCGTTCCCGAGTATAAAATCGGCTCGGGATTGTACCACTTTCATACACAGAAAAACCTGAAAGTTCGCGCCGGCCTGCCTACAAAAAATAGTTGACCAACGTGAGAACCAGCATGATACCTACGAGTGGCAGCAGCCAGCGCTGCAGCCTCTGCGCGTTTCTCTCATCGTTTGCCCCCGAAAACCGCTTAGAAATGACGACCATCAGGCTCACACCACCGAAAATAAGTGCAAGCAGTATCAGCAAATTCATTTTGGCTGCCTCAACGATGGCTGTGGCAAGACAAAAAAACTATCCATTGCGGCCGATGGAAAATGAGTATCTCGTGACAATACTGCTGTTAACGCCGGCTCGTCCAATTTCGTCCATAAGTCGATAATCTTAGTCCCTGCCATACCAATCCTGGCGTCAAAGCCGACCATCCGACTGTTGCTGAGGGCGCCCACTAAGCAAATCGATGAACATATCGGATCAATGCCAATCACGCTGCTTTATTACACGATAAGCGTACTCAGGCGAGCCAGATTGGTGCGATTACCACCCTGGGTCTGTGATGCGACCAATCCTTTGTTGGCAACACTTTCCATCTGCCTGGCAAGCTGCGGCATATCTACCGCCGGGTATTGTTGCGGCTCCCAGGTAACCATACCAATACTCACTGTCACCTGAAGTACTGCGCCGCGACCGTCATCGATGGCAAACACTTCAATATCATTACGCATACGCTCGGCAATTTCCTGCCCCAGCATTTCGCCACTTCCAGGGATCAGAAGAGCGAATTTGGAGCGCGACAGTCGTGCCATCATGTCGGTCGCTCTAAGATCCGACGAAATTCGCTCTGCCACTTTTTTTACGACAAACTGTCCGCTGCGTTCACCGTAGTGATCATAGAGCTCATCAAACTCATCAATTTCCATAATCAGCACAGTAAGCGCTTTGTCCGCTCTCTTCGCTCGCGCTATTTCACGCGCAATATCCTTCTCGAAACCGCGCAGGTTGCTGATTTGAGTCAGAGGGTCCAACATCGTCAGTCGCGATATTTGCTGTCCCGATACCGCATTTTTAAAGCAAGATGAAATCATCGCGGCCATATGGGCCATCAGCTCTTCTTCTCGCTCACCCATCGCCAGCGTTTCATGCTCCAGGCCCAAATGTAAGCTGCCTATCATACGTCCGCCATCAGTTAGAGGCATCAGCAAAGCATAATCAATTGATTGCTCTGACTTAAGCACCTCGAACATGCGCGTATCCGTCGGATCCAGCAGCACAATGTCGGGCTCCAGGTCGTAAAGTTCCTGCATTGCAAATGCATCTTTATGCAGCTGCAAGCTAGAGCCATATCGCTGCCCACCAACAATCAGATCAGCAAGTACTTGCTCGGGGTCGTAGAGCCACAGTTCCGCTACACGAAACGCAAAGTGTCGCGGCATGCTGACCAGCAAGATCTCAAGCAGTGCCTCTAGATCAATCGCATCGAGCAACATCAATTTGAGCTGCTGTGACTGCTGATAAAGATAGCGGTTTAGTGTGACGGTTTCGGCCAATCGACGATTACGTAACTCACTGGGAGACTGAACAGGGGGCGCTCCTTCGATTTCTTCTCTGCCGTTGGAAAAACCTGTTTCATCAACCATTATAATCCCCGCATTGCGCCGGGCTGCACCGCACCCCCTAACGTCACTATTATTTTCAAGTCAGTGTAAGCGGCCTATACTCGCGTTGCAATCCTGCACTGATTGAATAGAAAAAACCATAATTTTGTATAAAACTGTTACATACAGACTGGCTTTCTATGGATCGCTGATATTGCATAACGGTTTAGGCTGGCGTTACAACGCCTTTTTTCACCCATACGAAAACACTTAGCCCAGCTTCTTCGACCGCATGCATTTGCGCATTAATTTCATTCGCGGAATGATATGCGCTCGTTGCGCCTGGCACAGCCACAGCATCCGCATTAATCCAGAGCGCTCATTTAGAGAAGGTATTCCAATATGAAACTAACCGCCGAGATGAGTCTGTACCCCCTGACTAACGAGTTTAAACCCATCATCCAACAATTCATCGAAAAACTGCTCGAAAGCGAAGATATTGAAGTGCTTAGAAACCCGCTCAGTACACAGATCAGCGGCAGC
>JBCDFM010000135.1:0-10648 GCA_039178015.1 Pseudomonadota bacterium | reverse complement strand
TTACTCACCCGTCCGCCGCTGTACTCACCCCGAAGGGCTTTCTCGCTCGACTTGCATGTGTTAGGCCTGCCGCCAGCGTTCAATCTGAGCCATGATCAAACTCTTCAGTTAAATCTTTTATCTCTGCTAATCCCCAACCAAAAGGTCAGACCCAGCAAGAGAGAGCATTAGCGTGATAAACCTCACTCCAACACTCAAATAAAGGGCTCAGATACATCTCGAAATCAAAAATTACAAAGAATAAATGAGTCACTTGTTGTATCTGAATCGTTGTGACAACAACTCCAACAAGTGCCCACACATCTGTCTTCATTCAACTGTTAAATAACGCCTCACCGCCAGGGAGAGGTGCGCCTCAGGAAGGTGTACTCTCGAGGCGAAGCGCGCATTATACGGATAGCCTACACCCCTGCAAGCGCTTTCTAAGAAATATTCACCACATTTATTTCGAGGCAAAACACTGCTTAAATTTCGAGCAGAGGTTGCCGGTTGCTAGCGCTAGAAGTGAGCCTTTATACCTAGCGCAGGAGCCACCCTGCCGCTTAAAAGACCTATGCTTGCCGACGCCATTTGACGATCTGCGCCACAGGACCGGAAACCGCATAGGCCAGAAAAGCAATTAATAACACTCGCGGCGGATCCAACATCACCAGACCAAAAACCAAAATCATGGCAATCATCACAACGAAGGGGACACGACTCTTAAAGTCGACACTTTTGAAGCTGTAGTAGGGGAAATTAGCAATCATTAGAAAACCGATAACTGCTGTAAGCAAACCCATCACGACCGCTAACTCAGAGGGCAGAGCAGCACCCACCAACCCTGCGTCATGGCATACCCAAACTGCACTGGCTATGACGCTAGCCGCGGCCGGGCTGGCGAGCCCGGTAAAGAAATTCTTATCTGCGGTATCAATCTGCGTATTGAAGCGTGCAAGACGTAAAGCCGCGCAGGCGACAAAAATAAAGGCCACACTCCAACCAAACTTTCCAAGGCCGCCCAAGGCCCAACTGAACATCACCAGAGCCGGCGCTACGCCAAACGACACCATATCGGCGAGACTGTCATACTCAGCGCCAAATTTACTGGACGTATTGGTCAGTCGTGCCACGCGCCCATCCAAGCCGTCGAACAACATCGCGAGAAAAATGGCCAGGGAAGCGGCCTCATAGTGACCGCGCATAGCGGCTATGATCGCATAAAAACCGGCAAACAATGTTCCCGTGGTAAACAGGTTTGGCAACAGATAAATACCCTTTCGCCTGACAGTTTGACCGTCTACCGACTCCTCTTCCTCATATTCACCCACCAAACGGTCCAGACTTGGCGATAAACCACTCTGCGCATCTTCCGTAGTGTCACTGGGCTGGGGGGGCACATCATCTTTGCCGCTCTGAACCTGCTTATTCATTTTCTCAACCGGCGTACTGTTTTGCTTATTCTATCAAATGACCACCGTAGCGGTCTGCCCGGCCACACTCCAAAGTGAGTTCACCACCGGGTAAGTTAGACGCTGCTTGAGCGCACACAAGCCGACCGTGAGTGGAGGCAGCGGGTCATTAAGGGCAAGCGGCCTCACTCCCATCGCAAACGAGCTCTTCTCAACGACCAGCGATGGCGCAATGCCAACGCCAAGCCCCAGACTTACCATAGCAACAATCGCTTCATGACCGGCGACCTGCGCATATACGCGCGGCTGGATGCCATGCGTTCGGAGCCAGCTATCCAACATTTCCTTGGTGATACCCCTTTCCGGCAGGATAAATGGAATATCTGACCAGTCGTAGTCCTGCAATGTTTGCTCCTGGGTCTGTAGTTGTCTCTGCACAGCGCAGACCGCTGTTGGCGCCCAGATTTGTAGAGGTGTATCCAGTAGAGGCAGAAAACTAAGCCTGTGCGATAGTTGTAAAGGCCGGCCACTCACGGCGACATCATCCTGACCATCCAATACCCGGGAAACTCCGTCTGCCTGATCGCCTGTATGCATCAGGATGTCTACCGCCGGATGAAGCGTCCGGAACGCGGCGAGGATGGGTGCCAAAATACTGTGGGTGGCTGTCACAGAGCAGTAGAGCCTAACCTCGCCAACAAGATTCTTGTCCGTTGCGAGTTTACGCTGTAGGCGCTGCCACTCGCTTAGCGCACTGCGTGCATATTCTTGAAACTCACGTCCCGCCTTGGTGAGCCGCACACGCCGTTTATCACGCTCCAATAGCGGCTGAGACAATTCGTCCTCCAGGCGCTTAATGGTGCGACTTACCGCAGACACACTCATGTGCAGGGTTTCACTACTGCGACTGAAGTTAAGCGTGTCCGCGACTGACAAAAACACAGTCAGGGATCGGGTTTCCATGATCTTCCCCAATATTGCAGTTTCCGCAAAACAGTATTACTTATATAGCGTTTTACGCAAGAATTGAATTCGCGTATTGTTCCCTCCCCGTTCCGACACACTGGGAGGTTATGACCATGGGACAAAACTATTTCAACTCACTGCCACTGCGCCTGCAGCTGGAGCAACTTGGTAAATGCCGATTCATGCATCAGTCTGAGTTTTCTGACGGCGTAGAAAAATTGCGCGGCAAAAAGCTCGTAATCGTGGGTTGTGGTGCTCAAGGATTGAATCAGGGTCTGAACCTACGGGACAGTGGTCTGGACGTGTCTTATGCGCTGCGCGACAGCGCGATCACAGACAAACGACAGTCTTATTTGAACGCCACTGAAAATGGGTTTGTCGTAGGCAACTATCAAGAACTAATTCCCACCGCCGATCTGGTCTTGAATCTGACTCCGGATAAGCAGCACAGCAGTGTTGTAAAGGAGATCATGCCGTTAATGAAAGAGAATGCTTGTCTGTCTTACTCACACGGCTTCAACATCGTCGAAGAAGGCATGAAAATCCGCGAGGATCTCACCGTAATCATGGTTGCACCCAAATGTCCGGGAACCGAAGTCAGAGAAGAGTACAAGCGCGGCTTTGGCGTACCTACTCTTATCGCAGTCCACACCGAAAATGATCCCAGAGGCGACGGGCTGGAACTTGCCAAAGCCTATGCGGCAGGGACCGGAGGCCATCGCGCCGGCGTATTGGAGTCCTCATTCATCGCCGAGGTCAAGTCCGACCTAATGGGTGAACAGACTATTCTCTGCGGTATGCTGCAAACAGGTGCCATCCTCGCTTTCGACAAAATGGTAGAAAAAGGTATCGACCCGGGATACGCCGCCAAACTGATTCAGTATGGATGGGAGACAGTAACTGAGGGGTTGAAGCACGGCGGCATCACTAACATGATGGATCGCCTGTCCAACCCGGCGAAAATTCGCGCTTATCATCTGGCGCAGGAGCTGAAGGACATCATGCGCCCGCTGTATGAGAAGCACCAGGATGACATCATGACGGGACATTTCTCTAAAACGATGATGGAGGATTGGGCCAACGATGATGCCAACTTGCTAAAGTGGCGTGCAGCAACCGCAGAAACCGCTTTCGAGCGCGCTGACAATACCTCCGTGGAGATTCCCGAGCAGGAATACTACGACCACGGCATTTTATTGGTCGCGATGGTAAAAGCCGGTGTTGAGCTGGCTTTTGAAGTCATGGTCTCGGCCGGCATTATCGAAGAGTCTGCTTACTATGAATCGCTGCATGAAACACCGCTCATCGCCAACACCATCGCGAGAAAACGGCTCTACGAAATGAACATCGTGATTTCAGATACTGCGGAATATGGCTGCTATCTGTTTGATCATGCATGCCGCCCACTGCTTACTGATTTTATGAACCAGATCGACGCAGACGTGATTGGTCGAGGCATGGAGGGTGACAACGGTGTGGACAATGCGGAGCTGATTGCCGTGAATGAGGCGATACGGACGCACCCGGTGGAAGTCGTGGGCAAAACGCTGCGCGGATATATGACCGCGATGAAGCGCATTGTCTAATGCCTCTTAAATGAAGTATCGGCGGGTACTGCGCTGTTCAAGGCAGCACCCGTCAATGCTCCAGACAACAGCGTACCTGAAGACCTAGAGACTCAGAACCTTATCTCCACGTGATATACCTGCCACACCAGAGCGAACAACCTCCAGGATATCCGCTTCACTCATAGCTGCGACGAAGGAATCCAGCTTGTCGCTAGTACCCGTCAACTGAATGGTGTAGACGTTGGGGCCTACATCAACAATTTGCCCGCGAAAGATGTCGGTTGTGCGCTTTACTTCATCTCTCGTAACACCTTGCGCACGGACCTTGATCAACATGAGGTCGCGCTCAATATGCGCGCCCTCGGTCAGGTCGACCAGCTTCACCACATCTATGATCTTATTTAGATGCTTCGTGATCTGTTCTATCTGCTTATCATCACCGACAGTCGTCAGAGTTAATCTTGATAGCGTTGGATCTTGAGTGGCGGCAACGTTGAGCGTCTCGATATTGTAACCACGCTGCGAGAACAGTCCCACCACTCTTGATAGTGCTCCAGGTTCGTTTTCCATCAACATAGAAATTATGCGGCGCATCTCAGGTCCTCTCATTTTTGCTGAGCCACATGTCTTTCATCGACCCATTGGGTGCGACGTGCATGGGATACACGTGCTCCATGGGATCAATGAACACATCGAGAAACACCACCTTATCCCGCAGGGAAAACGCTTCTTCCATCTTGCTGTCAAGTTCAGCGAGCTGGTGTACTTCCAATCCCACATGGCCGTAAGCTTCCATGAGCTTGACAAAATCAGGCAGCGAATCTTCGTAGGTGCTCATCGCATGGCGACCTTCGTACTGCATATCCTGCCACTGCTTCACCATGCCAAGGTAGTTGTTACGCAAGTTAATTATTTTTATCGGAGTGTTGTACTGTGTGCAGGTAGACAGCTCTTGGATATTCATCTGGATGCTGCCCTCACCTGTTACACAGGCGACGTGCATGTCCGGGAATGCCAGTTGAACACCCATCGCCGCCGGCAAGCCAAACCCCATCGTGCCTAGTCCACCAGAATTGATCCAGCGCCTGGGCTCATCAAACCGATAGTATTGGGCGGCAAACATTTGATGTTGCCCAACGTCAGACGTTACATAGGCGTTGCCATTAGTTGCCCGATACAGGCTCTCGATTACCTGCTGTGGCATGATGAGTTCGCTATCGCCGTAGCGTCGGCCCGTCCACAGGCCGTGAGAATCGCGCCATTCGTTGATCTGATCCCACCATTTTGTTAGCGAAGCCTGGTCTGGCAAAGCGGGCTCTTTCTCGCGGACCGCGGCAAGCTGAGCTATCAATTCCTGGAGCACAGAATGTACCGGACCGACAATCGGAATGTCGGCATTCACCGTCTTAGATATGGCAGCGGGATCCACATCGATGTGCACGATTTTCGCACCCGGACAAAACTTACTAACCGTATTTGTAACACGATCGTCAAAGCGTGCGCCTACCGCCAAAATCACATCACTGTGGTGCATGGCCATGTTGGCTTCATAGAAGCCGTGCATGCCAAGCATTCCCAAGAACTGCGGGTCGCTGCCAGGAAAAGCGCCCAGCCCCATCAGCGTGTTGGTCACCGGATAATTCAAATCACGCGCAAGCCTCGCTAGCAGATCACTGCCTTCGCCCTGTATCACGCCGCCACCTGCATAAATCACCGGGCGTTTGGCGGACAGCAACAGCTTGGCAGCCTTTTTGACCTGCCCCGTGTGACCGCGCTGGGCTGGCGCATAAGAGCGCATTTTTACCGTCTCGGGATAGTCGTATTCGTACTTTTCATCGGGACGTGTGAAGTCTTTGGGGATGTCTACGACGACCGGGCCCGGCCGGCCAGTGGCGGCAATATAAAAGGCCTTCTTCAACATCCATGGTATATCTTCCGCTTTTCTCACCATGAAGCTATGTTTCACAATGGGTCGGGAGATACCGATCATGTCGGTCTCTTGAAAGGCGTCTTCACCGATCAGATGGCTCTGTACCTGGCCCGACAGCACCACCATCGGGATAGAGTCCATATACGCAGTTGCGATGCCCGTGATCGCGTTCGTTGCCCCAGGACCGGAGGTAACCAGCACAACCCCTGGCTTTCCTGTTGCTCGCGCATAGCCGTCAGCAGCATGCGTCGCGGCCTGCTCGTGACGCACCAAAATATGCGGCACTTTACAGTCTTTAAACAGCGCGTCATAAATATGAAGAACCGCCCCCCCGGGATAACCGAAGATGAACTCGACACCTTCGTCCTCGAGCGCGCGAGCGACCATTTCGCCACCGGATAACAATTCCACCTTTCCTCTCCCATACCAACGGCCCCAAGCGACAATCGCTCCAGGGGAAATATGATGTGGATGCAGCGAAACCAGTACCCAGAAAAGGGTGATCGGCAGGCACGCTACCCCAAAAGCTCGATACACTGCCCGGAAATGTACTTCCGACAACTCTCCGTTGGGGGAAATACGATCACGAACACCCGTGTATCGGTCGCCCTGCGGGATAGCGCAGTGTCTGGCCCTCGACCAAGCCAATATGGCATCAGTCGCATACGGGACTTACAAACAGCTGCGTCCGAATAATAGGATCGGGGCAGTGAGCCAGAGATCGAGGGTACTCGACGTTAGCTGTTGCCATTTGCAAGACCGGCGTATTGTTCTCGTCACGCCCCTGAAAGTCAACCGTAAAACTTGGCCATGTCAAGTATTCCCAAGCCAAGGCGATGATTGCCTACAGCGAGTCAGTGGGGTACTTTTACCCTACAAAGCTAATGCATACAGGGGGCTATGTCGTGGCAGTTTCAGCAAAAACCGGTCTGTCTATGGCCTGCGCGCTCTTCGTGTTAGTGACGAGCTTACCGGTCGCTGCACAGACGACTTATTACCGATGGCAGGATGACAAAGGCAATATGGTTCACAGTGATCGTCCACCCGCTAGCGGTGTGCCCTACGAGGTAATCACCAGCGGTTCTAATCTCGTTCGCAAAGTGGACGCCGATGAAGGGGCCGTGCCGGCGACAACAGAGCCCACCGTCAGCAACGATTTCGAGCCCGTAGAATCTAAAGCCAAACCGGTGCAAAAAAACGCAGAGCAGTGTCAACGCGCTCGCGACAATTTGGAAACGCTGAACACCAAAGTTCGCATTCAGATCCGCAATGACCAGGGCGAACTTCGTCCCATCAGTGAAGAAGAGAAAGACATCCAGCGCCAGAAAGCGCTAGACGCTATCTCCGTCCACTGCTAGTACCCTGCGTGATTGCTTATCGCCAGCGCCAGTTAAAGGCATTGCGCAGGCTCTACAGGCAACGGCGCGCAAAGCACTTCACTTAGTGGAGCTTGCCTTTGGAAAAAACCGTATCTTCGCCACTTAGTTCAACCTTAATCACCTGGCCCGCCTCAAAATCACCCGCCAAAATGCGCTGGGCCAGGGGATTCTCCAACATCTGCTGAATCGCCCTCTTGAGCGGTCTCGCGCCGTATACCGGGTCGTAACCCGCGGCGACCAGATGGTCCATAAAGGCGTCGCTGAGCTCCAGGCGAAGGCCCCGTTCGGCCAGGCGCTGCTCCAGATCGCGCAACTGAATTTCCGCGATACCGCGAATTTGATCCTGCGCCAAGGGATGAAACACTACGGATTCGTCGACACGATTGATAAATTCGGGTCGAAAGTGATTGCCAACGACGGCCATAACCGACGACTTTATGGCCTCATAGTCGCCTTCAGCGGCCATTTCCTGAATCAGATCTGAGCCGAGATTCGAGGTCATCACCACCACGGTATTGCGAAAATCCACGGTCCTGCCCTGACCATCTGTGAGGCGCCCATCCTCTAGCACCTGCAGCAGAATATTGAATACATCAGGGTGTGCTTTCTCCACCTCATCAAGCAACAGCAGTGAATAGGGCTTGCGTCTGACCGCCTCGGTCAGATATCCACCCTCTTCATAGCCCACGTAGCCCGGCGGTGCGCCAATCAAACGCGCTACCGAGTGCTTTTCCATGAATTCCGACATATCAATACGCACCATGGCGTCTTCGCTATCGAATAAAAAATCTGCCAGCGCTTTACACAATTCTGTTTTACCCACTCCCGTAGGACCCAGGAACAAGAACGATCCATTAGGGCGTTTCGGATCAGATAAGCCCGCCCTTGATCGACGCACCGCATTAGAAACCGCGACAACTGCCTCGTCCTGTCCGACGACGCGATTATGCAGTGCAGCTTCCATACGTAGCAATTTGTCGCGATCGCCTTCCATCATTTTGGCAACAGGAATACCCGTCCATCTAGAGACAACCTCGGCTATCTCTTCATCAGTCACACGGTGCCGCAACAGGGCAGTTTCCTTCACTTCAGATTGATGGGCCATTTCCAACTGTTTGCTCAGTTCAGGCATCAGACCGTACTGTATCTCGGACATACGAGTCAGATCACCCGCCCTCCTGGCAGCCTCGAGGTCTAGCTTGGCCTGCTCAAGATCACTCTTTATCTTGGCCGCTCCCTGCACGGATGCTTTTTCTGCCTTCCAGACCTCCTCCAGATCAGAAAACTCTCGCTCGACCCTGTCGATCTCTTCGTCAAGCTTTTCCACCTGCTTTTTAGCTGCAGGATCGGTATCTTTCTTGACTGCCTCGCGCTCGATTTTCAATTGAATCAAACGCCGCTCGAGCTTATCCATTACTTCAGGCTTAGAGTCGATTTCCATGCGAATACGACTAGCCGCTTCATCGACTAGATCAATCGCCTTATCGGGCAGCTGTCGATCAGTGATGTAGCGCTGAGAGAGCTTTGCAGCCGCGATAATTGCGCTATCGGTAATTTCGACGGAGTGGTGAACCTCATAGCGCTCCTTAAGACCACGTAAAATAGCGATCGTGTCCTCTTCGTTAGGCTCATCCACAAGCACTTTCTGGAAGCGGCGTTCCAGTGCAGCATCTTTCTCGACATACTGGCGATACTCGTTAAGCGTAGTCGCGCCCACGCAATGCAATTCTCCCCTAGCCAGTGCTGGTTTCAGCATATTGCCCGCATCCATCGAGCCCTCTGCCTTGCCAGCGCCTACCATGGTATGCAGTTCATCAATAAATAAAATGATACGCCCTTCCTGCTTGGACAGTTCGTTCAAAACCGCTTTCAGGCGTTCTTCGAAATCGCCGCGGAACTTAGCACCTGCAAGCAGCGAGCCAAGGTCAAGCGACAGTATGCGCTTGTCTTTTAGACCATCAGGTACTTCACCGTTGATCACACGCTGCGCCAAACCCTCGATAATGGCTGTCTTGCCTACGCCGGGCTCGCCAATCAGTACAGGGTTGTTTTTGGTGCGCCGCTGTAGCACCTGGATCGTCCGACGAATCTCATCGTCACGGCCAATCACCGGATCGAGCTCGCCCTTCTCGGCTCTCTCGGTCAGATCGACGGTATACTTTTCCAAGGCCTGACGTGATTCCTCTGCCTCTGGATTGTTCACACCCTCTCCACCGCGCAGCTGTTCTATCGCTGCCTGTAAACTCAAGGCTGTGACGCCGCTGGCAACTAGCAGTTCACCCGCCGAGGTTTTGCTTTGCAGCATAGCCAACAGCACGAGTTCACTGGAAATATAAGTATCACCACCCTGCTGGGCCAGTTTGTCAGTGACGTTGAAGATTCGGCCCAGGTCATTTGACATGTGCACATCACCGTCCGTTCCACTGACGCTTGGCAGCGCCGCCAACGCCTGCTCAACGCCTGTAGAGAGTGCAGTAATATCTGCACCCGCTTTTTGCAGTAGAGGCCGACTTGCGCCTCCCTGCTGGTTCAAGAGCGCACTCAGCAGGTGTACTGGCTCGATAAAATTGTGCTCTTTGCCTAACGCCAGTGATTGGGCATCAGCCAGCGCCATTTGCAGCTGGTTGGTCAACTTATCCATTCTCATTGGTCATAAACCTCCTCTCAATTACCCGCCCGATCATCCCGGGGTAGCTGATCAATAGAGGTAGAGATGGGGCCTAATGCCCTGGAATTCAAGGTGCCAGCAGAGGCTGCTTCACATCGGTCGCACAGCAATCAGCGAAGCCATGCGGCCTGTTTCACCGTCTCTACGAAAGGAAAAAAACCGGGCGACATCCGAATGCGTGCAGGTGTCGCCGCCAAAAATATTCCCATCTCCAAGCCCGCGCAGGCGTAAGCGTGCAAGGGCATAGAGGTTGGCCATATAACGCTTTTCAGCGCGAGAACTAGGCACAAAACACGCCATGGTTTCAGTCGTAAGCTCGGGGCTGGATGCTTTGAGAAAGGCCTGTCGAACCTCTGGCCCCACCTCAAAGGCATTGGGACCAATAGCAGGACCCAGCCACGCCAGGAGGTCTCCAGGAGAGACCATCATGGCTCGCACCGTATTCTCCAGGACACCAGCGAGCAGCCCCCTCCAGCCTGCATGTGCAGCGGCGATAACCTTACCATCGCGCGAGCACAATAAAACCGGTAGACAGTCTGCGGTGAGGACGGCGCAAGCCTGTCCCTTGGAAAAGCCAACACTCGCATCTGCTTGCGCCACGCCTGTTACCTCATCGGCGATAACCACGCGGTTCCCATGCACTTGATTCAGCCAGCTTACGCGCATTCCAGCTGGGAGATAATCCGACAGAATTCGGCGATTATTTGCGACCGCATCTGGGTCATCGAACACATGATCGGCTAAAT
>JBCDFM010000134.1:0-10685 GCA_039178015.1 Pseudomonadota bacterium | reverse complement strand
CAATCAACGAAAAAGAGACAGTCCGGCATGATTTCGCGGGTTGATGTCACATTAAACGTCATTTTGCCGTCGAAGCTGGGAGTGGCTATAAACAAGCCGATGCCATCCCCCAGCGGAGCAAGGCCGTAGTTTGCGGACGTCTTAGCGCCTTGCACAAACAGTGGCTGCTGGGGGCCGGGAAAATTAGACACGAGCAGATTACATATTTTTGATGCCCAGCCGCTAGTCACCATGAATCGGCTTGCCAATGCCTGGGTTGCAGCAGGGATGTGCTGCGTTAGATCAGTCATCAAGCGAACAGGTAGGCCAGAGTGTGAGTCTTTGCTGGCTTCGGTGGATGCTCTGATGGCGTTAAGCCTTTCGATTGGGTCTGCGATATTCGTGTGTATGGGCGTGGTCATGGCTGATAAATGATTGCCTGGGGTTGACGTGTCAGCGCTGCCGCCAGGGCGCACATTAACCGGCGCACAGGCAACGAGAGGCTCATCTGGCAACTCCCGGTGCTTGCTGAGATAGCTGCGCAATGCACCGCCACAAATGGTTAGCACCACGTCGTTAATTGTGCTTCCCTCAACCGCTCGCTTGATAGTCTTGAGATCATCCAGTGCAAAAACGGTGGCGTCGAATACCTTGTGAGGTGAGAGCTCAACGTTGAATCGAGTATGGGGTACGGGATGCGCACGCGAGCCGGCTTTGCCCACGCCAATCGCTTCCTGTGCAGCTTGATAAATTGTTGGTGCAGAGCGTAACAAAGCGGCACCAAAGCGAGCCGGTGATGTCAGGCGATTCCAGGCGGCCTTACCCGTCATTTCCAGCAAGGTGGGGGGTCTGCCCGCGGAGGGGCTGGACTGACCGATAGGTAACACAGGCGTGCCCTGGTTATCGCTATCGGTTATTGCATAGGTAAACTGCACCAGTGCCGCGCCATCGACTGCCGAATGGTGGATTTTCGTCGCGATGCCGAAACTGCCTTTGGAAATGCCTTCAACATTGTCCAAACCCTGCAAGATCAGCATTTCCCAAAGAGGGCGGTGCATATTCAACGGGCGGGAGTGATAGCGCGCCATATAAACACAGAACTCCCGCCAATCGCCCGGTTCGGGAAGACGCTCATTGCGCAGATGATATTTCAGGTCGAAGTAAGGGTCTTCAGCCCAATAGGGGTAGTCCAGCTCTAGCGGTACCCTCACAAGGCGTCTTTTTAGCAGTGGGTTCATGCCCAGCCGTTCATCGATGTGTCTGACGATATCATCAAACCCCACTGATTTTCCGTCTGGTACTGTCGATGGATCGAAAATGGAAATAAAGGTGACATGCGTCAGATTGTTCTCTGACTCCACGTAGAGGAACTGCGAGTCTTGTGGGCTAAGTTGTTCCATTCTTCTCGCTACTCTTTCTTTTTAATAAAACTATACCAAGCTGACTACGGCTCATTGTGTTAGCTGACTGAGGATGTCGAGGGTCGGTAGCCATTGTTTCGCCGAAGTGTACTTTTGCCCAACGATCACGCGGTCGATGCCGGCGGCCGCGTATTCTGCCAATCGTGCCTCGCCTTGGGCTAGATCACTGGGTGCTTCCATAAAGGTCACCACCTCACCCACTTGTTCCCTTTCCTCTAGTGATCTGGACTTGTAGTCGGCTATCTGTGCCGCGAGTTTACTTACTTTGCCCATCGGCAACCACCCGTCGCCGTAGGACAACGCACGTTCGATGGCATGGGGCGCATCGCCGCCAATGTATATCGGCGGCCTGACGGGTTGTGGTTTGAATAGAAACGGCTGTTCGTTCGCAATCATCACCTCATTTGAAAAACAGTCATGAAGAAAAGAGAGCATGCTGTCTGTCATTTTACCCCGTTGGCGCCTATCGATTCCCAGTGCTCTAAATTCCGCTCCCATCCAGCCTACACCGATACCTAACAGCAAGCGTCCTGCAGACAGCTCCTGCAGCGTTGCTATGGCCTTAGCTGTAGGTAATTTCGGACGGTAGGGGAGTATGAGAACGCTGGTGCCAATCTTTATGGTTTGGGTTTGCCCTGCCATCCACGCCAGCGTTGTGAGTGGGTCAAGGTAGCGTCCATCCGAACCTTCAGCGTCATCAGGTGGTATCGCAATATGGTCTACTACCCACGCAGATTCGATACCGGCTTGCTCAGCATTGATCAGCACTTCGCGAATAATCTCCCGAGAGGACTGCGGCCCCATAACGCGAATATTGATGCCGATTTTCATTGTCGCGGGCTAATTATCAAGATCATGGTGTTGCCGGTGAATAACGAATGTAGATAGATGAAATCAGCGCTCAGCCCAAGGTGCTTTTGAGCGAGCTGTGGCAAGATGGCAACTTGATACAAGGCTGTGCTACCCGCCACTTAAGTGCAGCAATACTACACGACGCTATCCGTCATCACTACGGTTATTCTTATTAACGATTCTTCTTGTAGAGATGGTCGGCATTGGAACCTCTTGCGCTAGTTTGCCCGTTGAAATAGACTTCCCGGCACTTGCCTGCACACATCCGGTTTCGAGGATTGCTCAGCACCGCCTGAAGACGCGTGCGTTTGCTGGTAGCAGACGTGAGAATCGCTTCGCGATTGGAATGCGACAACAGTCGCCGCGGTGGTTGCAGGCGAGCACGGATAATAACAAAAGGGCGTGCAAAGGGCGGAGCTACTTCCGCTGTCGGGACTTAAAATATCCGACTGCCTTACTCACGTGCAAGCTCCCGGGCGTGCTCAGACTCTTGCGACTGTGGGGTCAGACACACCTTAGTTTCATGAAGGACTAATGAGATTCCAAGGATTGGTTGCCATTGCTGGCAACGGTGTACCGGTAAGTGTGGAAGCACGTAACAAGTCAAGCTGGAAAAGACTATGAATTTTAAAGCCGTTGGCGCTATAAGCTTCGCCCTCGTCCTCATTGCCTGCTCAGATGGAAACAACAACTCCGATCCGCAAGTGGAGGTAGACCCCGATAGTATAAATGTCACGACCGCCGAATACTGCGATATCACCCAGACAGATATGTGTCTGTTTCCATTTCCCAATGACTATTTCACTCGGCAGGATAGTGGGACACCAACGGGCAGACGCGTCAATTTCGACGAACGTGCGATGCCTGTTAACAGCGACGGTAATGTAATCGATCCTACAGAGTTCAACCGCAATGACGGCTTTTCTATTGGCACGGCGCTGCTTGCTTATGTTGAGGGGTTGGATCTCGCAGTCACAGGAGCGGCCAAAATCACAGATATGAGCCCCTCGCTAGACGGCGACGCGCCTATCCAACTAATCCATGCGCAGACGGGTGAAAGACAGCTGGTATGGGCGGAGTTAGACCAATACCCCGAAGCCGGAGAACCCAGGGCTTTGGCGATTCGTATGGGCGCAGCGCTCGAGAACGGGCAACGCTACATTGTTGTGCTACAAAATCTACTTGATTCACAGGGTGAGAGGTTAGAGCCTAGCGATGCTTTTAAAGTCTACCAGCATGGCATACCTTCGGAAGTGTCTGAACTGGAGCGCCGTCGCGATGAATTTGAATCATTATTT
This sequence comes from Pseudomonadota bacterium, assembly GCA_039178015.1. Lineage (GTDB taxonomy): Bacteria > Pseudomonadota > Gammaproteobacteria > Pseudomonadales > Halieaceae > JARRPM01. The sequence goes on along the minus strand of JBCDFM010000134.1, from coordinate 7,135 downwards.
GGTGAATTAGAGAGCTTCGGCATCGCCAGGGAGGATCTTTACCTGACCTGGGATTTCACCACTATCTCCTCGGAAAACACTACGGCGCGCGCACTGCACATGCGTGACATGTCTCTCGCCGGCCTCTCGGGCGGTTCGCCCAGCATCACTATAACCTCGGTAGTCGACAATACGCCTGTAGAAGATGCCAGCCTTGGTCGAATCGTGGAGGGTACGATCGAGGTGCCCAACTTTATGGACAATGCCGAGGCATCACCTGCTTCTAACTTAAACTATAACAGTACAGACCCAGACGCTCTGCCGGTTCAATTTGACGGTGATGGCACCCTGGCGGTGCCCTTCGTTTGCGCTATTCCCCAAGTCGCCGTCTCCGCAGCCGCCGCTGGTAGCAGTGATGCCCAGGCGGTGGTGGTCGGTCACGGCTTGTTTGGTTCTCGTTATTCCGCGGTAGGGCTTGGCGCAGTAGCGGAAGCCACCAACGTCGTGTTTTGCGCCATGGACTTCTGGGGTATGTCAGAAGCCGACATACCCGCAGCCTTTGCCCAGTTGCGTAATATTAGTCTATTCGCGCAACTGCCTGATCGCTTACATCAGGCTTTTCTCAATATGATTTTTCTCTCAGAGGCGATGGTCCATGGCGAAGGCTTCACGTCCCTGCCAGAATTTCAATCTGGCGATGGGATACCACTGTTTCAGTCAGCTGACGTGCAATACTACGGCGTTTCCATGGGCAGTATTTATGGCGGCACCCTTAGCGCCCTTAGCCCTCATTTCGATTATGCGGCGATGGATATCTCGGGAATGAACTGGTCCTTGATCATCCGTCGCGCAAACCTTTGGGAAGCCTACTCGATTGCATTCGACCCCAGCTATACAAATGGTCTGATCCGCATCCTCAACGTTTCCCTGATGCAGATGCTTTGGGACCGGGCCGACAGCAACGGGCTGGCGAACCATATCACTAGCAATCCGCTGATAGGCTCTAAAGTGACCAGCACCCTGCACCACAACGCCATAGGTGATCAGATTCTGACGGAGACCGCAGGTGAATACATGCATCGATCCTTGGGTGCGCAACGTCATATACCGAGTGTCGTAGAGGGCCGCCATATTAGCGCAACCCCCTTCTTCGGTATCGAGCCTTTGAGTACCTATCCTCGATTCGGCAGCGCAGTGATGTATTTTGATTCTGGGCCGTTTCCGATTGCAGGCCACGACGGGACGCCTTTGCAGCGCGTCGATAATCTGCCAAGAAACTTTGGTTTTCCGAATGGCTATGGATACGACCCCCACCTGGGTATGCCCATACGCCAGCCCGCGGCTTGGAAACAGAAAGCCGAGTACTGGCGTAGTGGCCGCGTTATCGATGTCTGCGGAGACACGCCATGCCTCGGCGATGGTTATAACGGCACGCCCGGCGTGTTTGAGCCTGCCGAAACCGCCCAGCAGTAAGCGACTGAACTTAATACGCTCGCTGCGTTAGTATGGTGTTTCTATTCGAGTCGTTTTAACAGATTATGCTGCATGTGCTGCCCGGAATTTGATATGAGACACCGCTTCGTTGAGCTTCTTTCGGTAGGGAAATTGGTACAGTCACTTCGAGACAAGGGGTGGAGTCTTGCACTGGTTTTGTTGTCCGCCGTCCTCTTCGGCTGCTCTTCAAACAACGATGACGCTGGGCCATCTGTCACGTCCGATTTCGAATCAGGTGCGATTGGTGAGGTTGAGTACCTAGGAGCACAATCCTGGGAGCTGTATCTCGCAGACGACAATGACAACGACGCGTTGCCAGACAGCTATCGCAACTGGTGGTATGTCCGGTTTGACGACCTTGATCGCAACCAGATAACGGAGATCTCTTTACGTAATCGTGGCTGGCAGTACTACTACGTGCCGGTGTACTCCTATGACGGCGAGGACTGGCAGCACTTTGAGGAGTCTCAGGTCAGCATTACTGAAGCCTGTAACGACGGTATTGAAGGCTGTTACCTTAATATCAGTGCGATTTTTGATGAACCCACCGTATATGTCGCCCGCTTTTACCCATACACCTATAGCCAGCTCCAGACGTATATCGCTAGCATTGAAGGCGACGAGTTAGTCTCTTTAGACACCGTTGGATTCAGCCCTGAGTTTGATGAACCGATTCAAGTTATCACCATCGAAAACAGTGACATCCCGACGATGGACAAGCACTACGTCTGGATACACGCCAGAAGCCATCCCGGTGAGACTCCGGCGTCTTTTATGCTTGAGGGCATTGTTGAGGCGGTGCTTGCGAACTTTAGAGCCGGCCGAGAGATTGCTGATGAGCTGGTGTTCTATATCAATCCGATGCACAACATCGATGGTGTGCTGGTGGGTAACTACCGCACCAATACCTTCAGCCAGAACCTCGAGATAGAGTGGCTTATCGACACTAGCGAACCTCTCTACCTAACCGGTGATGCCGCTGAGGAGAACCGCGATCTCAATTTCTTTATGGCGGACATTGTCACCACGCAATCATCTGCCAACAGTATCGCATTGAATTTGCATGCGACCAACTCCGACCCCGATACCGACGCGTTTGCCTATGCACACTTTGGCCTTGATCCTACGCTGTACACGCCCAACGAGATTGCCTTGTTTGAGAAGCAAGACCTGTTTATTAACGATATTATTGCCAACTACGATGGCCATTTTATTGAAGCCTGGGAGGGGGGCAGTGGCTTTTTGGAGTCTCCATTTCCAGAAACCTGGTGGTGGTACAACGTTGGCGAACAGTCGCTGGCCTTAACGATCGAAGCGGTTTATTCCAAAGGTACGTTTGGTTACTGGGTAACTGATGAGGACGTTCGCGAGCTGGGAACAGCGATCGCTGAGAGTATTTTTCTGCATTATGAATCAAGGCGGTGACTGGGTGCGGTTTCGCGAAAATTACAAGCCGTCTGCGCAGACTCGCGCTTTGTAAAATCAAGCCGCTCTCGTAAAGTTGTCACGTCGAGGTTTGTTCTCATCTATGACTATCAAGCACTACGTGGACAGGCACGGACCAGTGGAAAGCAATGGGAGTAGAGATAAGCAACCACCTCGCCATATACTGCTGGTCAATCAGCTCTAAGGGCTGTTTGACCAAAGTGTATTGAAGTGACCACACATAGCGGAGGTTGCATATGAATGATCACTCAGTCGCCCACCATGAGTATGTCATCATTGGGAGTGGCCCGGCAGGCTTGCAGATGTCTTACTTTCTCAAGCGACGCGGCCGCGACCACGTTGTGCTGGAACGAAACGATGAGGTTGGCAGCTTTTTCAGCGCGTTTCCCAGGCACGGGCAATTGATTTCAATTAACAAGGTTGAGACCGGATTTAGTGACCGAAATCTGAATTTACGATGGGATTGGAACTCGCTTTTGACATACGAAGACTACAAGCCCTTCAAAGAGTATGACCTCCGCTACTTCCCTGCAGCATCCAGCTATGTGACTTATTTGAAAGACTTTGCGAATGCGCAAAATCTCCCTGTGCAATTTGATGCAGAGGTGCATTCAGTATCGCGTGCAAGCGATGGTGTTTTTCATTTGATGTTATCTAACGATAAGAGACTGACCTGCGACTATCTTGTGGTTGCCACCGGTTTCGCCAAAAGTCATATTCCCAGCTTCCCAGGAATAGAGCACACCGTAGACTATCGAGATATGTCGCTAGAGATCGAAGACTACCGAGGTAAAAAAGTGCTTATCATCGGCAAGAGCAACTCCGCCTTTGAGACTGCCGACCATCTCAATGATGTCACACAATCAATGCACCTAATCAGTCCCGACCCTGTCAAGCTAGCCTGGCAGAGTCATTACGTAGGGAACCTGCGTGCCGTCAATTCCCGCATTCTGGATACCTACCAGCTGAAAGCGCAGAACACCCTGATCGACGGGCACATCGAAAAGGTTGAAAAGCATGATGGCAAACTCGTTGCCACGATTAAGTATATTCATGCAATGGTGAGCGGGGTCACGCTGCCTGTCGACATCATCATTACCTGCACAGGATTTAAGGTGGATACGTCAATCTTTGACGATAGCTGTCGACCTGACCTTTGTCACAATGGCAAGTTTCCGGATCTGACCAGTGAATGGGAAAGTAGCAACGTTGGAAAGCTCTACTTTCTCGGGCCGCTGATGCATGGTCGCGATTATCGCAAGACCTTTTCAGGCTTCGTACATGGCTATCGGTACAATATAGAGTCGCTCGACCGAATTCTGAGCCAGAAATATCATGACGTAGCGATGCCCAAAACGCGGTTCGAATGTAAAGGTGAGGGATTGCCGACAAAAATTTTAGAACGCATCCATACTTCGGCCAACCTCTTCCAACAACCTAAATTTCTATGTGACGTGGTGCATTTTGCACCTGATGGAATGGGCTGCGACTACTTCTCTGGAATGCCCCTAGACTATATCTTCGATGCCAAACTCTTCTCCGTATCCGACAAGTTTATGACCATCACCATGGAGTACGGCGAGCAACATCATGCTGATCCGTTTGCTCTGGGTAAGTACCCTTCTAAAGCCAGCGAAAGTAATTTTCTACACCCAGTGCTGCGAGTCTATGAACAGTCTGTGCTCGTTACGAGCTTCCATCTAATGGAAGACTTGGAAAACTACTGGTACCAGCCTATTTTTCTCGAAAGTCTGGCGACGTTCTTTCAAGATGAGCTCGGATGGCGCGACCTCGACGGCGACAAGTTCCGGCCGGCACCGCCGCCAGATTATGAGTCTGCGGGGCGGGCAATTCCTTTCGGTTAGGCTCCCGGTGAACGGCGTCGCAGCTTAGTATGACTCTGATAGAGTTGCTTTCGCCCCAAACTCGCAGGCACGCGCGGTTTCTCGTTGTAGCCTCAACGCTGTTCTGGAGCCTAACGGGTATCACCTTGCATTTCATTGCTGAGGCGAATAACTGGCAGATTGTTTTCTATCGAAGCCTGGGTCTTTTGGTGTTCATGCTGCTGATCACCGACCGACGACATGTCCTAGCGAAAATGATGGAAACGGGGAGTGCCGGGCTGATCGGCGGAATGTCGCTGGGTATCTGTTTCGTCGCACTAATCTACTCAATGACGCATAGCACGGTGGCGAATGCGCTTTTTTTGATGAGTGTTTATCCTGTTTTTGCCACGGTATTGGCAGCGCTCTGTCTCGGCGAGATTATTACTCGGCGCACAAGTATCGCGGCGCTTGTGGCCATGGCCGGGGTTGGATTGATGTTTCTGCATGGATGGCGCGCGGGTACCTTGTTTGGGAGCGTTATGGGACTGACTTGCGCTCTGGGGTACGCTGTCTTCTCGGTGTGTATCCGGTGGGGAAAGTTGAAAGACATGATGCCTTCGATGATCTATGCAGCTGTATTTGTACTGATCGTTGCTGGTGGCATCATGAGCGCTGGAAACGGCTTCGCTATTTCTCTACACGACTTTATTCTGTGCTTTATGCTGGGTTTTGTTGCGATTGGAGTCGGATTTTATCTGTATACCGCGAGTTCGAAACTGCTAGAAACGTCTGAATTGACGCTGCTTTCGTTGCTTGAGGTTCTGTTCGCGGTACTGTGGGTCTGGATTTTTGCGGATGAAACGCCCAATGCTTGGACTATGGCGGGTGGCCTATTGGTGATTGGCGCGATCGTCTATCGCTCGCGAGAACAAATGGCTCCTGTTTGACAGGCTGAAGTAACACAACGTATCAAAAGTCATGAGGCCAGGACTCGCGTTTCTATCGGCCACCTTGGACTTGGCTTACCTGGTGGTGCGTAACCTATACGCCCAAGCATCTGTACTGTTTCCTGCGGATCTGCGACCAACTCGTACAGCGTCGCGCGATGAGCCGCCTGCTCGGGATAGCTTTGCAGTACCTGACAAACGGGTTGGACGGCAATACCTTGAGCGGTGGCGGTCAACCAGAAACGCAGCCAACGTCTGCCAGCTTCGATTTGGTCAATTCGGGAGTTACCGCCGGTTTTGACTGTTGCGTAAGCAGGCGTTGCTCTCATTGCGGTTGCCAGAGACATACGAGCCTCTTGTAAGGTCTGTGTGTCTTGTCGTTCATTTGCAAACAGGCTCAGTCCCGGTTGCATTCCGATCATCTTTGCAAGCGCTGTCTCACCATCTACGACTGTGTTTGCATCCCGCTCGCCCATCTGCAGCAAATTCAGACGCTCTTGGCGAATGCGCGGCGTCGAGACTTCTGTCAGCATTCCGTTCAGGGTCAGTTCGCGCAGCGCCTCGACTATCTCAGAATCCGTGATGATCGAGCTTGCTTCATTGTGGAGGGTTTCTAAGGCGGTATCGTCAGGTAGACGCGTTTCGTAGGACTGGCGGTTGGTATGTCTGGTGCTTACCTGTTGAAACAATGGGTCCGGCTGCGCGCCCGATCGCAACGTGATTTGCGCCAAGGGGCCTTCCTCACCTCCGGGAACAAGCTGGGTCTGGGCGTTCAGTCCTTGCTCGGCGGCGGCAAGCCGAAAGACCTCTAAAAAGCATCCCATGCTAATGGTCATAACGCGCCCATCAGGGTCTGACTCCGGCAACCATAAGTCCTTGTCTCGCCAAATGAGAAGCTTATCGTCATCCAGGAGCTGTGCTACCCAGGGTTGTAGGTTAAGCGGGCTGGGCGCGAGAATGGCCCAACTCAGGGCTGCCATGCGTGCCTCATCATAGTTTCCGGCAATGTCGCGCGACGAGTTCGCTTCGAGTGGCTCTCCCTCACGGGTGCCTAAAACTGAAGCTGATGCAGCCAGGACAACCCCACCTCCAATAAGAGAAATGACTTTTCTGCGTTGCATCAACTGTTTCCCCGAGTAATGGGTTGTAACTACAGCAGACTAGTCGGAACGCACAAGCGTGGTTACGCTGTCCACGTCCAACTGTAATATCCGATAAGTAACGGACGCAAACGGGAGCGGTCCATTTAGCCAATCAACAACTCGAGCGACGGCTTCGCCATCGGCAATGCTGCTTCAGTGAGATGTCAGCGTCGGCTCGTCGGCATTTGATCGTCTGACGGCCAATGTGCGTTGTAGGAAATGCCCAGCATCCATACCGAGGAAAGGGCAGGGGCATTCGCGAGCCAAACTCTGCCATTCATACCGAAAATACTTCGCCCAT
>JBCDFM010000133.1:0-10714 GCA_039178015.1 Pseudomonadota bacterium | reverse complement strand
TGGGTGATGACATCCTTAAGAATGCTATCGATTACAAAAGCTGCGCGGGGATCCATAATTCGTGGCGCTATGGGTAAGCTCTGATCGACCTGGCTCCCTCCCGCCAGTATCTGTTCCATACTGAGCTCTTCAGGCATAACAGCGCCATCCTCCTCACATGACTGGCAAACCGTCAATGGCCTGGCCTGATAAATCTCCTCGCCGTCCAGATCAACGATACGATCAATCAAATAGGGCTCCACTAAAAAACCACCGTTGGCTATCACGGCGTAGGCGGTCGCTACCTCCATCACGCTCATCACATGAGTGCCTAGCGCGAGTGACAGGTCCCGGGGAACGCCGGATGTGTCGATGCCAAATTGGCTGACGTATTCGAGTAAATTCTCGACCCCCAGCTGTTGCAGCAACCTGATTGATACCAGATTTCGAGATTTAGTGAGCGCCCAGCGCAAGCGTGTGGGGCCGTAGAATTTTCCCTCGTCATTTTCCGGCCGCCACATCCCCTCTCCAAGGGAAACATCTTCAACAACGACCGGTGCATCATTGATGATGCTAGCCGCCGTAAATCCGGATTCCAGCGCCGCCCCGTAGAGGAAGGGCTTGAAACTCGAGCCCGGCTGGCGCTTGGCCTGGGTAGCACGGTTGAACTTGCTTAGTTCAAAACCCATACCACCGACAATGCTGATTAGAGCGCCGTTTTCCGGGTTGAGTGAAACCAGCGCTGCCTGTGCTGCAGGCACTTGTAATAACTGCCACTGCCCTTCTTCGTTCGTTTTGATGCGCACCAAATCGCCGGGCGAGAGCACATCGGCTGGGGTCTCTGGTCGGGGCGCAACGCGACTTTCATTGATGTAGGGAGCCGCTTGCTTGATACCGTTTTCCCACAGAATGACAGCATCGTTGCCGTCTGCCAGAACAATAGAAACCTGATCTTCCCCTACTTCGGTGACCACAGCTGGCAACAATCCGGCGATAACGGCGGTCTGGTCCAGCTCCTCCAGCCATATGCGCCTGGTCTCTGCTTCATCTTCTGGGTTTGGTACGCCTAAACGCCGTTCCGGCCCTCTATAGCCATGGCGGTCATCATAGGTTAGCAGGCCGTTGATCAACGCAGAGCGCGCAACGCGCTGCAAGGTGGAGTCAATAGTGGTGTAAACCTCGTAACCATCATTGTAAGCGGCGGTTCCGTATCGATCGAGCATCTCTTGTCGGACCATTTCTGCCGCGTAGTGCGCGGCGAAGCTCAGCCGTTGCCCATGATGTCTGGCAGTGACCGGCGCGGCCACGGTGTCACGATAGGTATTCTGGTCGATATAGCCCAGGCTCAGCATGCGACCTAAAATCCAATTGCGCCGCTCTTTGCCAGCCTCAGGGCCGCTGATAGGGTTGTTGCGAGAGGGTGATTTGGGCACGCCCGCCAGCATGGCGTACTGTGCCAGATCCAACTGCCCAAGAGGTTTGCCGTAATAGACTTGGGCAGCTGCTCCAAACCCATAAGCGCGATGCCCTAAAAATACGCGATTGACATATAGCTCAAAGATTTCTTTTTTGCTCAGTCGGCGCTCAATCTCGATCGCCAATAGTATTTCGTTGAATTTTCTGATGAAGGTCCGCTCCAGGCTGAGAAAATAGTTTCTCGCTACCTGCATCGTCAGCGTACTGCCGCCCGAGCCTTTTTCTCCGGTGAGCACCAGCTCTGACACCGCTCTCATCAGCCCACCTAAGTCGACTCCCGAGTGGCTAAAGAAGCTCGCGTCCTCGGCGGCCAGTAGTGCGTCGATAAATGGCTTAGGAATCTCCTCGAAGGTGAGCGGGCTCCGTTTTTGCTCGCCAAACTGACCAATCAGCTCACCGTCGCGGGTGTAAACCCGCATAGGCGTTTGTAGTTTTACATCTCTAAGGGTGGCAACATCGGGCAGATTGGGGGCCAGGTAGAGGTAGACCCCCGCTATGAGCCAAAAACCTGCAAAAAGTCCAAATAATGAGAGGCGTATGAGCGCGCGTAGGATTATCATCTATGCCTTAACAAACAGAGGCTTGTATTAAGTCTGTTGCGAGGTACTGAACAGCCAAGTGGTAATTATATGCTTTTTTTCGGTTTGGATATATTTTTGACTGTGTTATACCTACCGATTAACGTTGCAACGCATAAAAATATCCTAAGTTAGTGATACTGATAGGGAAAAAATTTTGCTGGGGCGAATGGGGAAGAGGAAAGTTACGCCAGTTTTAGGACTGGACGTAAGTTCAACAACCGTCAAGTTGCTTGAACTGAGCTATACGGGTGATCGCTACCGCGTAGAGAGCTATGCGGTCAGCTCTCTGCCGCAGGATGCGGTGATTGAGAAAAATGTCAACGATGTAGATGGTGTTGCCAATGCCATACGTAGCGTCGTCGCACAGTCTCGCACCAAGCTCAAAACTGTAGCGGCAGCCGTCGCAGGTTCGTCGGTTATTACCAAAATGATCGATATGCCTCAGGGACTGACGGAAGACGACATGGAGACGCAGCTCACTCTCGAGGCTGACCAATACATCCCGTACCCGCTCGAAGAGGTCGCCATTGATTTTGAGGTTCAGGGTAGTTCTCCTGAACGGGAAAACATGGTCGAAGTGCTGCTGGCAGCCTGTCGTCGTGAAACGATTGATACCCGTGTTGAAGCCATAGAAGGTTCCGAACTCACACCCAAGATTATGGATGTGGAAGCCTACGCCATGGAGCGTGCGTTTTCCCTGCTCCAGAGTCAGCTGGATCTACAGCAGGAAAGCACAGTTGCGGTTGTCGACATCGGTGCCACGATGACCACGCTAAGCGTCCTGAGCAATAACCAGACGATATACACTCGCGAGCAATTGTTTGGCGGCAAGCAACTGACGGACGAAATCATGCGCCGCTACGGGCTTCCGCTAGAGGAAGCCGGGCTGGCTAAAAAACAGGGTGGCCTACCCGACGACTACGAGCCTGAGGTTCTAGAGCCGTTTAAAGATGCCGTAGTGCAACAAGTAGCGCGTTCTCTTCAGTTCTTTTTCTCGTCTAGTCAATACAACGATGTGGACTATATTATTTTGGCTGGCGGTGTGTCCTCCATGGAGGGTTTGGCGGAATTGGTGCAAGATAAACTTGGTACACCGGCGACAGTTGCGAACCCGTTTGCCAATATGTCTATCTCGCCTAAGGTAAATGCGGTTGCACTCAGTAGTGACGCCCCGGCTCTGATGATCGCCTGTGGGCTGGCCTTACGGAGCTTTAGCTAATGGCGCAGATTAACTTACTGCCGTGGCGCGAAGAGCGCCGACAAGATCTGAAGAAAGACTTTCTGGTCACGGTCGGCCTGGTGCTTGCTCTTGGTGTGGGCCTGGTGTTGCTCGCCGATCAAGTGGTATCCGGCCAGATAGAAAATCAGAATGCGCGCAACAAATACCTGCAGGACGAGATTAAGATTCTTGACGCGCAGGTTGCGGAAATCAAAGAGCTTGAGCGAAAACGTAATCAGCTGCTGGATCGAATGCGCGTTATCCAGGAACTGCAGGGCAACCGTCCAATCATTGTGAGGGTGCTTGATCAGCTTGTTCGCACTGTCCCGGACGGCGTCTTCTATACATCGCTGCAAACGAAGGATAAAACCATTTCCATACGCGGTGTCGCTGAGTCTAATAATCGGGTTTCCAGCCTAATGCGTCGACTTGAGTCGTCGGATTGGTTGGCTAATCCCACGCTGGACGCAGTAAGGGCAGCGCCAGAATATGGCGACCAGGCCAACACATTTAATTTGACGGTGCAGATTCAAGCGCCGGATTCCGAGCAAGAGTCGCAGGAGGGCTGACCAATGGCGTTTGAAGATTCCATGCGCTCACTGCGCGAGTTTGACATCAACAGCCTCGACTTTGACAACGTCGGATCCTGGCCCGTTCCGGTAAAGGTTTTTATATGGGTGTTGTTGATCTGTCTGGTGTTGGCGGGTGGCTACTACTACCACATTCAAGACTTGCAAGATCAGCTTGCAAAGGTCGAAGCTAAGGAAATTGAGCTCAAAAAAGATTTTGAGAAAAAGGCTTTTCAAGCTGCCAACCTCGAAGCCTACCGACAACAGATGGTCGAGATGGAAGAGTCTTTCGGAGCCCTGGTGAGTCAGCTTCCTAGCGATACCGAGGTCCCCGGTCTGCTCGAGGATATTACCAATAAGGGGCTGCTTAACGGCCTGAATATCGCCAGCATTGATCTACAAAACGAGACATCCAGAGAGTTCTATGTTGAGCTACCGATAGCGATCAGTGCCTCGGGTTCGTATCACGATTTGGGTGCCTTCATCAGCGGTATGGCGGGTTTGCCACGCATTGTAACCTTGCATGACTTCACGATCACGGCCCGCGGCAATGATGCCAACAACCTGGGCATGAATATCATCGCGAAAACCTACCGCTACAAGGACGGGGAAGCCTGATAATGAACACCTTCTCGCGAGCCTTAGCGACTGTATTGCCGCTTACCCTATTGTTGAGCGCATGCGGCAGCAAGAATTTTTCTGACCTGGATGCGTTCATGGCTTCCAAGCGGGAAAGGCCTGGAGGTGTGATCGCACCAATTCCCACGTTTAAGGCCTATGAGGCATTTTCGTACAGTGCAACGACGTTGCGCAGCCCATTCGACCGTCCGGTTGAAGTGAGGGAAATCGCTCAGCTTCAGGCAATCAGTGCGATAAAGCCAGATGACGACAGGGCAAAAGAGTTTTTAGAACAGTACACATTTGATTCGTTGCGCATGGTGGGGACGCTTGAGCGCGACGGAACTAATTGGACATTGATCAGTGACCCGGACGGGGGCGTTCACAGGGTAACACTGGGCAATTATCTTGGCCGGCACCATGGAAAGATTGTCGAAATGACCGACAGTTATGTGGGCGTCGTAGAAATCGTTAGCGATGGCACTGCTGACGGCTGGGTGGAGCGTCCGCGCACAATCAAATTGACTGGCGTGTAAGCAACGACCGACAGGCAGTGCCATAACTAGTAAAAAACAATATCTGGGGAAGAAGGCCGTGGGGAAAGTAATAGAAAGCATCAGAAGAGGTCTGCTGTGCGCAGCTGGCGGCCTGGTGATGACGAGCATGTCAGGGGTCTTGAACGCAGCCACTATTGAAGATATTGAGTTTAGCGCCAGACCAGGTAGCAAGTTCGAAATCCGTATGGACTTTGATGAGCCGCCACCGGATCCGAAGTCATACACGATAGAAAAACCGGCTCGCATCGCCATCGATTTCCCCAACACAAAGAGCGGCCTCGATCGCAAGCGTTACTCGCTTCCCTATGGCAATGCGACAGGCGTGATAGTGTTGGAGTCGGGTGATCGTACTCGCATGGTGGTTAATCTGGTCAAAGTTGTCCCCTATGAAACCCGTGTAGACGGCAACAGCCTGTATGTTGTGGTCGGTCAGGAAAGCGCCGGCGATTACATCAAACCAATAACAGATCCCTATGAGGTTGCAACCGCAATTGTGCCGGTGAACGAGGTAGCCTCGGAGATCACTGATCTCCAGTTTCAGCGTACTGGAGATGGCGAAGGTCGCCTTACTCTGGAGCTGACGGATCCCTCCGTGGACGTTAACGTGTTCAGCGAAGCGGGCGATATCAAAGTTCAGTTTGTGGATACCACCGTACCCGAGCGGTTGCTGCGTCGTTACGATGTGACCGACTTTGCGACGCCGGTTACCAGTGTCGACGTTAACACCAATGAGCGTGGTACTACACTGACTCTGAAAAATACGGGAGATTTCGACTATCTCGCATATCAGACAGACAACCAATATGTATTGAGTGTGAAGCCACTCACCAAGAAGGAAGTTGAGGAGCGTCGCAATGAGTTCAGCTACGTGGGCGATCGTATCTCGCTGAACTTCCAAGATATCGAGATTCGTGCTGTCCTGCAGCTGATCGCCGATTTTACTGAATTGAACCTGGTGGCGAGTGATACCGTGCGCGGTCGTATCACTCTACGTTTGCAAAACGTACCATGGGATCAGGCTCTCGAGCTGGTTCTGAAAACCAAAGGACTGGATAAGCGACAGATAGGGAATGTACTGATGGTTGCGCCTGCTGCCGAGATCGCAGAGCGCGAACGTCAGCAGATAGAAGCCAACAAGCAAATCGCTGAACTGGCGCCGCTGGTTTCGGAGTTTGTCCGTATCCGCTATGCCAGCGCGGCAAATATTGTTGAGTTATTCAGTGCCGGCTCAGAAGAGGGGGGTAGTCTGATTTCGACTCGCGGCTCCGTTGTGGTCGAGCCCCGCACGAATTCCCTGATTATCACTGAGACAGCACCAAAGCTCGCAGAGATTCGCTCCCTGATAGAGTTGGTCGATATACCGATCCGACAGGTGATGATCGAGGCCCGTATCGTGATCGCACAGTCAGATGCGACATTGAACCTTGGTATCGAGTGGGGTGGTGGTTATCTCAATAATGACGACGGAGATATCTACTCGGTTTCTGGCGACACTAGCAATGTGGTCAACCTGAACGAGTCCGCCATCAATGGCACACAGCCAACGCTGAGCTATCCAGGCGCCTTGCTCGTTGACCTGGGTGTGAATCGAAATAGTGGCTTTGCCGTGGGCTTTGCCAGTGGCGACCTGTTCTTGACTGCAGAATTATCCGCACTGGAAGCCGCGGGCCAGGGGGAGGTAGTCTCGCAGCCAAAGGTGATCACTGGCGATAAGCAGGAGGCATCGATAAAATCAGGTACGGAAATCCCCTATCAGGAGTCGTCGGCCAGTGGTGAGACCACGGTGACCTTTAAGGACGCCGTTCTGTCGCTTGATGTGACCCCTAATATCACGCCCGATGACAGAATCATGCTGAATTTGAAGATCAATCAGGACTCGGTTGGCGAGCTCGTACCCAGCGGTCAGGGCGGTTTCATTCCATCCATCGATACCACTGAGTTGAATACGCAGGTACTTGTGGGTAACGGCGAGACGGTAGTTTTGGGTGGTGTGTTCCGAACGGAAGACATTGAGTCGGTAAACAAGGTTCCATTCTTTGGCGATCTGCCATACATCGGCGCTTTCTTCAGAAACACAACAACGGATAACACCAAGACTGAAACGCTTATCTTCATCACGCCACGCATTTTGGCGGAAACTCTGCTCGACTAAGTGCCCCACCTTCAGAGGATATTTCTGGTCGGCCCCATGGGGGCCGGCAAGTCTACCATTGGCAAATACCTGGCCCAGCAGCTGAAACTGCGCTTTGCGGACACCGATTCCGAGATAGAGTCACGCACGGGTGCTGATATCCCCTGGATATTCGATGTGGAGGGCGAAGAGGGGTTTCGTGAGCGTGAACAGCAGGTCGTACAGGAAATGACACAGTGGGATAAGGTGGTACTTGCAACCGGTGGCGGCGTCGTGATGCGTTCTGAAAATCGCAACGCTCTGGCGGCGCGTGGCTTCGTGGTTTACCTCTATGCAACGGTTGATGAACAAGTCAGGCGTACCCGTCGTGATCGCCGCAGACCTTTACTGCAGCGCGGCGATCCCGAGCAAGTGCTTCGCACCCTTATGGAAGTCAGAGACCCGCTCTACAAAGAGATCGCAGATCATATTATCGAAACTGACGGCTGCAGCCCCCGGACAGTTGCGCAACGCCTGGTGAAAGAGCTTCAATAGCGCTGTTGCTGTGCCGCTAGCGCCGTGTTCTACCGCGCTGCTTGCTGTATCATCCGGTCTTCGTAATTTCTTGAAGAAAACGAGTGTCGGTTGTGATGCGTACCTTGCGCGTGGAACTAGGGGAGCGCAGCTATCCCATTTATATTGGTCATGATCTACTGAGTGATCCGGAGCGACTTGTCAGCCATATCCACAGCTCACAGGTGGTGGTGATCAGCAATGTTACCGTCGCGCCACTCTATCTCGACAAGATCACTTCTAGTCTCGCATCCAGTAAGCAGGTCACCCAGATTTTGTTACCAGACGGAGAGCAGTTCAAAACGCTGGCGACGCTGGGCGATATTTTCGATCAGGTAATGTCAGCTGGCCACAATCGGACCACAACTTTTTTGGCATTGGGCGGAGGTGTGGTCGGCGATATCACAGGTTTCGCCGCGGCGACCTACCAGCGAGGCGTTCGTTTTGTGCAGCTCCCGACAACGCTGCTTGCCCAGGTAGATTCATCGGTGGGTGGTAAGACAGCGGTAAATCACCCGCTGGGTAAAAACATGATTGGAGCGTTTCATCAGCCTGAGGCGGTCTTTATCGACACGGCCACACTGCAAACTCTACCCGCCAGAGAATTCTCTGCTGGCCTGGCAGAGGTGATCAAATATGGTCTGATCTGCGATGAACGATTCTACCGATGGCTACACGAATATATGCCGCAGCTCATTGCGAGAGAAAAATCGGTGTTGGCTGAGGCCATAGAGCGCAGCTGCAGCAATAAAGCACGCGTAGTTTCGGCAGACGAACGGGAGTCTGGTCTGCGAGCCATACTGAATTTAGGGCACACTTTTGGGCATGCGATAGAAACCGATAAAGGTTACAGCCAGTGGCTTCACGGAGAAGCTGTTGCTGCCGGCATGGTATTGGCGTTGGAGCTGGCATCGCGACGTGCCTGGATTGACAGCCAGGAGGTTGACGCACTGTGCCGCTTGTTGGAGCAGGTGCAACTGCCTGTCAAGCCACCTGCCGATATGGCAGCTGAACGTTTTCTTGAGTTGATGGCCAGAGATAAAAAAGTGATCGACGGTCGTTTGCGCCTCGTACTGCCGCGCGAGATTGGTCGGGCCTGCGTGGTGGACGATGTCACTGACAGCGAGCTGATTCAGTTATTGAACGGGTAGACTTAAACTGCTGATTTTCCTCTCCTAGCGCCGTTTGTCCGGTGCGATCCATCTGTGTAAAATGATCGGCCGCCTGCACGTCTGGCCCCTGTTTTGGCGTCTGGTGCTCCGCGTTAACTTTTTGATTTTAATAGCTAATTTGGACTGTTTATGAGCGCAGGCCTGTATAGACCTGATGAGTGTCGTGATAATTGTGGCTTTGGCCTGATCGCGCATACTGCCGGCGAGGCCAGCCATCGCCTGCTGCTCACTGCTATTGAATCACTTACCTGCATGACTCACCGAGGTGGTATCGCTGCAGATGGAAAGACCGGCGATGGCTGCGGCTTATTGTTGCAGATGCCTGATCAGTTCATGCGAACACTGGCGAAAGAGCACTTTCAATTTACCCTGGGTGATAACTACGCGGTCGGTCAAATTTTCCTGAGCAATGATGCGAGCCTGGCCGCCACAGCAAGGGCTGAGGTTGAGCAAGCACTTACTAATCAGGGCCTGCGCGTATTGGGCTGGCGTGTTGTGCCCACGGACAGCGCAGTGTGCGGTAGCATTGCACTATCGACCATGCCGGTCATCGAGCAAGTGTTTGTTGAAGCGGGTGGCGTGACGCCGGAGGATCTGAGTACTCGGCTGTTTGTTGCAAGGCGCAACATCGAGCTTGCGATCACGGGGGATGAGGAATTTTATATCTGCAGCCTCTCCGGGCGTGTGATCGCATACAAGGGCCTGGTTATGCCGGTAGACCTTGCGCGATTTTATCTCGATTTGGACGATGAACGACTCGAAACCGCTATCTGTGTGTTTCACCAACGTTTTTCCACCAACACCATGCCCCGCTGGCCGCTGGCTCAGCCCTTCAGATTGCTCGCCCACAATGGAGAGATCAATACCATCGAGGGTAACCGTAACTGGGCCGATGCTCGCACCGCTAGGTTTTGTAGTGATCGCTTGCCAAACATTCAATCTGTTGCACCCCTGGTCAATCGTAACGGGTCAGACTCTTCAAGCCTCGATAACATGCTCGACGTTCTGTTGACTGGCGGTGTTGATATGGCACGTGCACTGCGCATGCTCATCCCACCGGCCTGGCAAAACATCGAGTCCATGGACCCGGACCTGAAAGCATTTTACGAGTACCACTCGATGCACATGGAGCCTTGGGACGGTCCAGCAGGGGTAGTGCTAACCGACGGTCGCTATGCGGTGTGTCTGCTCGATCGAAACGGCCTTCGACCTGCGCGCTGGGTAACCACCAAAGACGGTTTCATCACACTGGCATCCGAAGTCGGTACTCACGGATATAGGAACGAAGACGTTATCGCGAAAGGGCGTGTGGGTCCTGGTCAGATTCTGATGGTTGATACTGCGACGGGTGAGCTGCTTGAGAATGATGAAATTGATAATCGCCTGAAGCTCCAGCATCCCTATAAACAATGGCTGCGTGAAAAATCTCAGCGCATCGAAGGCACGTTCGCTGGGGAACTCGCTACGGGCATCGATGCCTCGCGACTCGACCAGTACATGAAGATGTTTCAGGTCAGCTTTGAAGAGCGAGATCAGGTTTTAAGGCCGTTAGCGGAGACGGGAAATGAAGGTGTCGGTTCCATGGGCGATGATACGCCCATGGCCGTCTTGTCGAGAATGGAGCGCTCGCTGTACGACTATTTCCGACAGAAGTTTGCGCAGGTGACCAACCCTCCCATTGATCCATTGAGGGAGACTATCGTGATGTCTCTCGTGACAGATCTCGGGGGTGAGAAAAATATCTTCCACGTAGGGCCCGAGCATGCCGATCGGGTGGTGCTTACTTCGCCAGTGTTGTCCCAAGGCAAATTTAACACGCTGCTTGAGCTCGATAGACCAGGTTTTACCGTCAGCAAGATC
>JBCDFM010000132.1:0-10765 GCA_039178015.1 Pseudomonadota bacterium | reverse complement strand
GTTGGCTATGGACGCCTTTTCATAGGCTTTGGTGCGCGCAAAAACCACCCATTTGCCGTCGGGGCTCCAGGTAGGATTGCTCTGCACGTATGCCGGGTCATCGGCGCCGGGAAGGGGTGCATAGGTGCCGGTTTGAGTGTCGTAAACGACGAGTATGCCTTTTATAGGAAAGAACAGCTGAGAAAACTCAATGCCCGGCGTTGCCACAAATACCGCCCTGTCCTTTACCGTGCTGATCACATAACGACCATCCGGGGACACCTGTGACAGCAATCCAAAAGTGGCCTCACCATCATCCTTTTCATAGTCACTCCAGGTGATGATCTTTTCGTCATTCAGCACCATTTGCTCAGACACCGGCAAAATGGCGTAGCCACCTTTATCATTGCCATAGTCCACATCCAGCCCCAGTACCGAACCATCACCTGAAAATGAGTGGCAGTTGCCGCAGACGGGTAAGTCCTCCAGCACGATCGGCGGCTGCTCTATGGAGTCCACCGACCCAAAGCGCCAGCGGATACGCGAGGGGTCTTGCACTGCAGAAATAAAGGGCAGCGGGACTTCACGGTAAAAAATCGAATCTACGACTGGATCGGTGGAGGTGCTGATATCGACAATAGCAGAAGACAGTGATCGGCCGGCCTGATCGAGCCCCAGCACGGCCAATTGCGCGTCCACTGCCATCGAGCGCTGCTTGATCAGGTCCCACTCGGGAATTGATGGTTGCCACTGTGGCTCCGTAACCGCGGTGTATGACTTTTCCAGCCCGTCTGGGAATTGCAGCATAATCTGCCACTGCACGACGCCCTCAGTTTCATCGGCCCAGATCACGGTCGGCGGGGCAATATCGGGAGGAAACAAGGTCTTATCCAGCGGATAGGCGACGCTTATCTGGCCAGATGCATTAGCGGGAAATTCTAATGGTGCCTGACTGATCTGTGCTTCGCAGCCCGCCAGCCACAGGATCAGACCCAACAGCAGATAGCGCAGCTGCGATAGGGCTCTGGGGCCAGGCCACTCAATCTTTTTGCCGGCGCCCGTTTTAACGACACCCATTACGGCAAGAAAGCGCTCTCTTTCGACCAAAATAATATGAAACCTCCGCTTGGAACCCCTGATTATATAGGCCCGCGGAGTGTGTGTGATCAAAACAGGGAAGTCAATCTGGCCCTCACCAGGCATCGATTCTCAGCCCATTGGCTGCATCCTGACAGCATCAGTGTCACCAGTTTGACAACAGCATGCAATCTAGCTATAAACTCGCGTTGAGCGTTTGCGATATCTCTTGCAACACCGCGGTCACAACGGTTTACAGCGATAGACAAAAACATCAAGCTGTAGCCTTAACAATTAGAAAAAGTTAAATAAAAAAGCTCAGTTTGAGTTCGGAGAACAACTAATGCGCAACCACCCCCTCTCGATTTTGGCGGCTGCTGCCCTATTTGCGGCTGCTTCCGCGGCAAATGCGGCGGTACATCGCGTATTCCCTGGCGAGTCCATTCAGGATGCCATCGACGTTGCCCGGCCGGGCGATACCATTCTGGTTGAGCCAGGTGATTATCAGGAAGACCCTTCCAGCCGATATGGCCTGCGCATCGCAACTGATAATCTGCGCCTGGTGGGCAAAAGTAGGCCCGCGGATGATGGCACAATGGAGCGGGTTCGAATTATCGCCACGGGCGATCAAGAAACGGGTATTCTCGCTGCGCCTTCGGGCTGTGAGTACGACATGAATCGGGAGGAGTGCGCGGAAGCAATGGGTGGCACGCTCACTGATCTGCAGCAGTTTTATATTCGCGGTTTTGTGGTCGATGGGTTTCCCGTCAACGGCATCCAAACCCGATGGGTGGACGGTTTTGAATTTTCAAACAATGAATCAGCCAACAACCTGAACAACGGCATCTACCCGACGTTGTCTGCCAATGGCCTGGTTCGAAACAACGTATCCTACGGCTCACTGGACACAGCTATGTGGGTGGCGGGTTCAGAGAACGTGCGCGTGTTCGGTAACGTGCTACGGGACAGCGTTATTGGCTTCGAGATTACCGTGTCAAACGATGTCACGGTGAGATTTAACGAAATTTATGGCAACACGGTGGGCATAGGTCTGTTCCATCCCAATGGGGCTGGCAATCCACCGCTGCCCGAGATGGCAGACTGGGTGATTCAGCAAAATACCGTTTACGCGAATAATGGCTCACCCACCCCAGCACCGCCTGGCACCTTCCAGGAAGGACTGCCTGCAGGGGTCGGCATTCTGCTGCTGGGTGTATCAGACCATACTGTTTCCAAAAACGTAGTGCGCGGTAATGACTTTGTCGGCATTGGTATCCTTGGCTGGTGTACTGCTGTTGCCACGGGTGATCCCAGCCGTAACTGTGAGAACGACCCCCCCGTGACTGACCCTGCTGCCAATAATAATTTAATCGCTGCCAACGAGGTTTACGATAACGCACTGGCACCATCCACGCCTGGATTGGAATTCCTTGCGGGGGATTTCACCTACTTTGATTTTGGTGATGGTTCGACAGGAAACTGCTTCAAGCGCAACAACCGGCCGCCAGATGAATTTACCTTTGTCTCCTCTGAGCCGGACGGCGAACTGCCGACGGACGGCTGCTAGTAACAGCTTCACTGTGACATAATCCCCTGGTCGCACTGGCGGCCAGGGGTTTTTTTTATGCATTGTCGGTTAGAACTACCGTGTTAACTACTCTCTCTCCCGTTGAAATCGTCGAGCGCCATAACTGCACCGTTGTGCTACGACGTGTTGCTGGACCAGACGCACTGGAGCTGTTTTTTAGCTGCCAGCCAAACTCCCAGCTGAGGAGTCCAGAGGAGCAGGCTGAGTCTGCCTATCATGCGATTATCGAAACGCTACACAAGGAAGGTGGCGACTTTGGCTCACTGGTTTCGGAAACACTGTTCGTCAAGGACATCAAGTCCAATATCGCGAGGGTGCATCAGGGAAAAATCCAGGCGCTGCATGCTGTCGATTCAGACAAAAATGCCGGCGTCGCCAGCACAGAGGTAGAGCAGGCCCCCCTTGGGTCCACGGCCTGCCTGGAGGTTCTTGCTCATGCCGTGATGCCAACAAGCACAGCGACTGTGTTCACCCGAGTGAATCCATCTGCGAACGACTCTCGCAACACGCTGTTCTCTCCACATGGCATGAAAGTCAGCTTTGAAGCGGAGGATCGATTCTACGCCGGCGGTATTTATGGCCCTTCGGGCAATGCATATGTGCAAACCCACGGCATGTTTGAGGCAGCGGAGCATCTGCTTCAACAGGCTGATATGACATTCAGCGACGTAATGCGCACTTGGATTTATTTGAGCGACATGGAGCGAGACTACACCGAGTTCAATAAAGCCAGACGCGAATTTTTTCACACCAGGAAGATTGATCCTATTCCTGCAAGCACCGGTATTGGCGCCCTACTTGCTCCAGCACATGCGGACCTCTGCCTGGGTATCTATGCGCTACACGCACAACGCGAGCGCGTACGCACCGTAATGACAACACCCACTCTCAACGAGGCCCCCGATTACGGCTCGGACTTTTCGCGAGGCATGCGCGTCGAAGAGTCGAACAAGACGTCGCTTTTCGTTTCGGGCACTGCAAGTCTTGATGAATCCGGAGCCACAGTACATGTGAATGATATCAACGCCCAGGTTGACCGCATGCTACTCAATGTGGCCGCCTTGCTTGAGGGGCAGAGTGCAAATTTTAGCGATGTCGTGTCCGCCATGACCTATGTGAAGCGACCAGAGGATGCGGAGCTCGTGCTAAACAAGTTGCGCGATGCCGGTTACGAGAACTTCCCGCACGTGTTAGTGGAGGCACCAGTCTGTCGGCCTGAGCTGCTGTGTGAGACGGAGTTAATCGCGGTTTTACCGCGATGACAGCGCGGATCAAGGCAAGCACCTTGTCTTCGAGCGAATGGAAGCACCACTTCAACCACGTGGATACAACCATCTATTTCTTCGTAACTTAGCAATTCAGTCGTTGCGTTTTGTGCGCCACTCTACAAACAAGTTCAATCGTGGACGTCGCGCTTCACTACCCACAGACACGGGTTGGTGGAATCGCAGATACGCCTGACTCGGGCCTCTGTGATAGAGTCAAAGTCCGCTAGCGTTAACACACAAACTGCTTAGCCACACCTGCCTATGCCCTTGCCCAAAGCTCATGCGCTTGGAAAAAACGAAGTATCCCTCTACGTGCTCCGCCATGACGCGGTGCCCGATACAAAACTGCGACAGCTTCGACGCACACTCAGTGACCATGAATTGCAGCGCAATCAGCGTTACGCCAATGAAAGAATGAGGCGATGCGATCTAGTTTGCCGAGGAACACTACGCCGACTACTCGCTGGCGTGCTGCAGCGTCCCCCGGAAGCGCTGGAGCTCATCGAGGGCGAGCGTGGCAAACCCCTGCTGGCGGCCGGCGACCTGTTTTTTAACTACAGCCACAGCGGCGACTACGCCGCTTTCGCCCTATGCTGGGACGCGCAGGTCGGCGTAGATATAGAATGTGAACGTCCGCTAGCCAACCCCTTGGCGATTGCCAGACGACAGTTTGCAAAAAACGAGTACAAAGCCCTAACACAAACACCCGATGCTGATCTGCAGTCCCGCTTCTTTAAATACTGGACCTTGAAAGAAGCGTTCTTGAAGGCGCGCGGAGATGGCATTAGCGGAGGCATGGACACCTTCAGTCTTGAAATCGTTTCAGACCCACCGCGAATCGATCTGGCCTTCAAAGATGGCAGTGCAGAGATCGCAGCAGATTGGGCGCTTCATAGTGCTCGACCCATAGCAGGCTACTGGCTCGCGCTCGCAATACATACTCAGGGAAAGCGCTATGCGATAGTGAATAATCCTTGTGGAAGTCAGGACTAGTCATCGTATTGAGGTAGGCCATCTGCAATGTCGTAGTAATCACCTTTTTCAGCGACGTAGATATGTTTTTCAAGCGTTGTATTGGTAGGGGTGTCGAAAGCACCCAGCGCAACCGCAGTCCAATCATGTTTGGCCCGATCCAGCGGGTCCCAAAACAGCGAGGAGCCACATACTGAGCAAAACCCTCTTCGCGCCTTCTGAGAGTTGAACCAGCTGAGTTTCTCCATGCCTGAAATCTTAAGTGCGGTTCTTGGAATCTCAGCGGATGCCTCAAAGTGACCCGAGTGTTTTCGGCACTGCCGACAATGGCAGGCGGTCGCACTTTCCAGCGTACTGTTTACAACAAAGCGAATTGCACCACATAGACAAGAGCCCCGCGACAGTCCGCCCTCAGTTGTTCCAAGAGACTCTTTTATACTTTCCATCCTTTCTCACCATTAGCTTATGGCCAATGAACTCCCGCCTGATTGTGCAAACATCACCGTGGTATTTGCGGATGAACGCATTAATTTCTTTTTCTGTGTATATAGTCGTTTCGTCTAGTTGAGACACCAGATGACGCAGAATATGAATTCGTTTGCTACGTGCAGCCGGTATCTCCTTCAGTTTTCCACCCTCAAAAAATGTCGCCACGGTCTTTTCAGCCTTGGACTGCCCGACCTTGCTGTTTTTATGCTTTTCCAGATAGCCAAGCAATTGCGGTTCCGAGACCCGCCACTCTTTACCTAGCTTGTAGCCCTCAAGCTCACCCGAGCTCAGCTTTCTGGCAACCACTTGAACATTCATCTTCAGGATGCCGGCCACTTCTGTCGCGGTAAAAAGCGTGAGCTCAGGGCTCACGTCTTTCTCAGTTTTCATTGTTCGACAGCCGCCTTTAAAGTATTTTTCGATATTTTACAGTATTTTTAATGACTATTCCAACGATTTACATGGCCGGTATGCCGTGTTGGCTCCCGTCAATCTACGCAGGGACATTTCCCTGGTGTGACGAAGAATCGCCTTGATTGGCACTCTATCTGTTTTGGGCAAAGCGATGAGAAACGCAGACTATGTCAGTTGCAACACCAGGTCAGATTGAAGGACGGCGAATGACTAAAACGTTGCGAGGCTGAAACGCCTCAGATCAAATGGCGCGATACAACATCAACTGGCGCCGTATAGCATGCGCACGTAGGAGCGATAGGCCAGAATCTGGTCGGCCAGCAGCTGGTTTTGATCGAGGTTGCGCGCCAGCACGATGCCGCCCTCAATGACCACGGTGAACATATCGGCGAGGGTTTCGTGCGAGATATTGGCAGTCATCGTGTACTGCTCATCGATTTTTTGCAGCCGCTGCATGATCAACTCGCGCCAATTGTAGATGCCAATACTAATCAACTCGCGCACCCGCTCGTTAAAGTGAATGCTGTCATAAGTGAAACTGGCTACTAGGCAGCCGGGGTGCGTCTCGGGCATGTTGCCAAACTTTTGCGCGAGCAACTTCAAAAAGATCAGCAGTCGATGCAGGGGGTCTTCAGTTAGGTCTTCCGCCTCTTCAAATAGATCAAGAAAGATCTGGGTATCTTGCACCAGGAAGCGCTCTACCAACGCCTCCGCCAGGCCTGTTTTGCCATCAAAGTGATAGAAGAAGCCGCCTTTTGTAATCGATGCCTTGTCGATAATGTCGTCAATAGACGTGCCCGTGAAGCCTTTATTCAGGATCACGGCTTCGGCGCATTCCAGGATACGTTCGCGGCTGCTATTGGATCGGGTCGTGGCCATATCACACTCGTTAGCTATACCAGCGGTGCAGTGTTGTCTTCACTGAACAGACCAAGCTGGCCGTCACTCCCTGATATTACTCGCCAACTGGTTGATAATAAACAACAAAATATATTCGGCATTTCAACACTGCCGGTCCACTGCATTTGATGAGCTCTGCCCCTAGACTCTCGGCACTGGATCGAGGCCCGTTCTGACAAAGTCAGATCGCTCTATATCCTCCGAGATAACAGGAGAAACACCATGATAAATAAAGCTATACAAGAGGACGCCCGCGGGAATCCCATGTCGGCGTGTCTGCCCGAAACACTGGACGATTTTGAGACTGCGCTTTACCAGTTTCAGAGTTACTTCGGTGACCCCACAGAAACACTTGCCAGAGCACTGGAGCGCGAGCCTGAATTCGTGATGGGCCATATCTTCAACGCCAGTGCGATGTTGATGACATCCGAGCGACAGTATCTGCCCATGGTGCGCGAGAGCATCGAAGCGGCAGAAGCGCTTGCGCACAAATCAAACGATCGCGAAAAAGCGCTCACTGCCGCCGCCCGTCACTGGCTGGAAGGCCGCTGGGATCAGGCTTGCGTAATCTGGGACCAGGTGCTGGGCCAGTACCCGCGGGATGCCATAGCAATCCAGCTCGGTCATTTGACCGACTTTTATCTCGGCGACGCCACTAACCTGCGAGACCGCGTGGGCCGCGTTATCAGCAGTTGGGATGAATCGACACCGGGCTACTCCTTTATCCTTGGCATGCAGGCTTTTGGCCTTGAGGAGTGCAACCAGTTTGATCGCGCCGAACAAACAGCTATGAAGGCACTCTCAATCAATCCACGCGATGGCTGGAGTGTGCACGCGGTCGCGCATGTGATGGAAATGCAAAACCGCTACGAAGAAGGCCAGCGCTTTCTACGCCATCGAGTCGATGACTGGGCGCCCGATAGCGGCTTCGCGTTTCACAATTGGTGGCATCTTGCACTGTTTTATATGGAGCAGGAGGACTTTGCGACTGCAATCAAACTGTACGACGAGCAGATTCTACCGGGTGATACCGACGTCTCATTGGAAATGTGCGATGCAGCAGCGCTGCTTTGGCGGCTACAACTGCAGGATGTGGACGTCGGCGAGCGCTGGAACAAGATTGCAGAACTTTGGGAGAACAAGACTCCTGGCGAAAACGGCTACTACGCATTCAACGATCTGCACGCGATTATTGCGCTGGTCGGTGCAAATCGATTGCCGGCGGCGCGCGCTGTGTTAGAGGATTTGCGCCTGGCGGTTGATTCCAACCCCAGACTGGCCGGAATGATGGCGGAGCATGTTGGCATCCCAGCTGCCTGCGGGATGATCGCCTTTGCTGAGCAGCGCTATGCCGACGCAGTCGATGCACTGTTGCCCATCAGAGGCTATGCTGCCCGCTTCGGCGGCAGCAACGCACAGCGCGATATCCTATCGCAGACGCTGCTCGAATCGGCCATTCGAGCTGGCCAAGCAGGTCTTGCCCGCAACCTCGTTGGCGAACGCGAGGTGCATAAGCCATTCAGCCCGTTAACGAAACGCTTTAAGGCAAAGTTGACGCACTGAATACGATGCAGGGAGCGGTACTTGCCCGCGGATGCGCACCGGAGGACTTCTTGTCGCAACGGATAACGAAAAAATGCCGCCGCTAAGGCAGCAGATTGATCAAGTACACAAGAGAAACGCTGCTGTCTCTGACAAGGGTTAATCAAGCGGTACTGGCCATGGTCGCAGGTGTTGTGATCGGATGCCCTGCGATTCTTGTCACCCTTCTGCGTCAACCTTAATATCTCATGCCCTTTCATAGTAGACTCTTTACGAGCCAATAATTAGAACGGGGCAGCAGGGATGCTGATCCGACGACAGGGAGTTAGAGCCATGCCAAACCATATACCCTGTACCCCATGCTGGCGCGCCAGACCGTTAGCGATCTTGATACTTTTGGTCGCTCTTGTCGGATGCGAGGCGATGCATGCCGACAGTGTCGCCCGTAACTGTAATACAGACGCCGCATACGCCGCCGGTGTGAATGCCGGAAAACAGGGCAGCGATATGATTCCCAACTATAGCAGCCGATTTAGCTGTCCCGATCTACACACTGCCCTCAATTCGGCTTATCGCGATGGCTACAAATTCGGCCTTGAAAATGCGTCGTCAACCGCAGGTCGTAACAGAGGATACCGCTGTTACAATTCTTTCGGTAAAGAGATCTGCGGCTACAACTGTGTTGAGGCGATCGCCAGTGTTCAGTGTGCGCCCACCCCCGATCAACACTGTATGGCCACCGATTTTGGCTCCATCGCCTGCGGCTACGGCTGCGCAAAATCGGGAAACACCGTGAAGTGTGCCAGCAATCGGCGCGAGAACTGTGTCGCGGACGTCTTCGGCAATGTTATCTGCGGACGCAACTGCCGAATCGATTTCAACAAAGCCAAGTGTGACTAGCAAAGAGATTCCTAGCTGTCACAACTCATGGTCTAGGAGCAAAAGATTGCCCAGCCACCATCTATTAAAAGCCTGGACCGCAGCATAATCGAGGTTCGCCATATCGACTTTGCATTTGCCAGAACTAGACTTGAAAACTCGCGCGAGTGCCAATATGAACGTACCTGATCCACTCGATGTTTCCCTAAAAGTCGCTTTCGTCACGCGAAATGTGACGCGTTCCGGCGGTAAGCGGGTCACTCATGGCGATTGACTTGCGCATGCCGTTAATCTTGGAATCCTATGCGGCTTGCTCGCACTGCTATTCATGGCTGTGCTGTTTCAGCACCCAGAAGTAAACATGCTGGATGAAAAGGACGCTTGATTGTCGCTCTGACTAGTCTTATGCGAGAGCGCTTTAACAGGCCTTCGCAAATCACTAAGGTCTAACTAAATGAAACCAAGCATCCTTACCATGGCTCACAATAAGGTCTGATCACCACATCCGAAGACCAGGTGGACTTACGCTGATGGGCGATATTGAAACACTCCTCAGCGATATCATCGGGCTTACAGAAGAATTCATCTAGTTTGCCCTTGAAGGCCTCTCGCGTCCAGGGCACGTCGATTACCGCATCAATCGCGACATACACCGCGTGAACGCCCTTGGGACCAGCAGCGCGCGCGATGCTTTCAAGTAGGATGCGCTGAGCGGCTTTGGTGGGCGCGAATCCGGCAAAGCCTGCCTTGCCTCGATAGGCCGACGTATTGCCCGTGGCCAGAATGAAGCCCTCACCTTTTTTCATCATTTCGGGTGCGGTGAGTTGTGCTAGGCGCAGCAAAGATACGGTGTTCACCTCAAAGTTATGACGCAGGTCCTCAGCCTTTAGATCCATGAAATCGGTGAGATTAGCGCTAACGGCGTTGTGTATCAGCGTATGGACACTACCGAGTTTATCGGTGATATCGGCCACCACGCGCTCCAGCTCATCTTCCTGTGAGACATCGCAAGGAAACGAATAGGTGTTGGCGATGTCGGCAGCCAAGCTGTCTAAACGATCGCTATCCCTGGCCAGCATGGCCACCTTAAAACCACCCGCGGCGAAGCGTTTAGCCAGCGCAGCACCCGTGCCCGGGCCGACCCCGGTCAGTAAACACACTTTTCCCTCGGCGCTCATGCAGCCAGCCCCTGCTCAAGAAACTCGAGCCGATCATTACCAAAGAAGAGTCCTGCATCACAAACAAAACTAGGGACGCCAAACACACCGTCAGCAACAGCCGATGCGATATTCGCGTCCAGTCTATCTTCCAGCCCTGAGCTGAGCTCGAGGAGTTTTCGCGCATCCGTTATTCCCGCGTTCTCGAGTATGGATTGCAGCTCAGCCAAATCCGCAAACGCTGCCTGGTCAACCCAGTACGCTTTAAACACGGCCTCGATATAGGTCTCAGCAAGTCCCGCGTCATCGGCCGCAATGGCACCGAGTAACAGCGGCGTGACATCAATGGTCTTAAGGTGTGGATTGGGAGTAATGGGCACCTGATATTTTTCTGCCCAACGGCCCAGGTCCTGCAGGGCATAGCTCAGTTTCGCATCACACAGAACCGTAGTCGGTTGATTACCCACCTTCTCCCTCAGCCGCAGGACGGCAATGGGCAG